>JACKQB010000004.1:333683-667366 GCA_024233115.1 Akkermansiaceae bacterium | reverse complement strand
TGGGCCTTCAAACTCGATTTGCACCTTGTATCGTGCGGCAAAATCCGCATGAGATACTACTGATACGGCAAAGAACATTATTAGGGAGTAGAATAGTGATTTCATTTTCTTATTATTGGCTAACGTAGAGCTCAACCGCCGGTGGGTCAACCGCCGCAAACCTGAGATGGTCAATACCTCTCACTCTTGGCAAACTGCTGGACGGTTAACGGTCGGATGAAGCGCCTTGTTCGGCCACGTGATTCGTAAACCTATGGAGCAACAGGAAGTCGTTGGATCGGAATACGCTTGCGAGGTGTAATTGATCGAGCCTCCTCAAAGAGCCGTATATTCAAGTCCCTCGATTTCAATATCTGAATAGCCTTATCTCTACTTGGCATAATCTTATCCAGAGCCTCATGCGACCGTGATTCTTCGATTAGTGTAATAACCTTAGACTCAAGATCAGAGCCTTGCAAAATCTCAACGGCATCAGGATCATTATAGCTCTCCTGTAAAAAGCAACGGCGATAATCATACTTCTCACCACCAATGGAAAAATCGAACCAGACGTAGATGATCTCTCCATTACCATTAATGAAACCCATGATTACTGAACCACCATCAGCAAACATATCGGATGTCCGGTAACTCCAATACTTCCCTCTATCAAGCAACTCTATAGCTCCTTCCTTCTCAAGGACTGGCTCCTCCTCTGCATCTCGGCAAGCAGATAGAACCAACAATACAGACATCAATGTTAGATAACGAGTCTTCATATTATTATTGCCGAACGTAGAGCTCAACCGCCGGCGTGTAAATGTCAGAAACCAGAAATGGTCATAAGCAAGCCGCCCGCAACAAACTCGCGGACGGTTAACGGTCGGATGAAGCGCCTTGTTAGACTAATATTCCTGTGATTTAGAGACCACTTGAATATCGTCTTCATATACAATCATACCTGGACGATTGGTCGTCAAGGTTCGAACTTGTATGTCTGAATCTTGCAGAATAGCTATAATATCTCGAAACACTGAAATCCATTCCTGCGCAGTATCTTTGAACCAGCATACACAGTCACTACTCCAATTACTCTCATCAAAGGGAGGACACGGCATATCGTTGTTAAGCTTCTCAAAGATTGTTGCAGCGTACTGCTTATGGTAATCTTCTAGTTTACCCTCTTCGCCCAAAATACGCAGGCTAGCTACTACACCGGTGCATCGCGTGGCACTTTCATGATCCGTGTTAACGATGAATCGGATGTATTTCATTATTCTTGTCTAACGTAAAGCTCAACCGCCGCTGAATCAACGGTCATAGACTGAGCATGGTTGTTTCGTCATTTACCGAGCGGAAGTCGAGCGCGGTTAGCGGTCGGATGCAGCGACTTGTTCGACCAGATTCTTCGCAAACTTACTCCGCCCCTGTGCGTGGTTCTCGCATGACATCTCTGATCCACTTAAAGAAGTAGCCCAAGCCCACACCAGCGAGCAATCCCCCAATCAAAGAAGCTATAGCGGGTCCGGCACCCTCTCTAGCTTCCACCGGGGTTACCGCTATAAAATCCACTCCGATCACAAGAAACCCAAGAGCCATTAAGCTGAAAAGTATTCTAAACTTTGGCAGCGGAATCCACATCAGCATCACAACGAAGCCGACCGATATACCAAGAAATGCGAACATAAGGATTCTTATTATTGTCGAACGTAGAGCTCAACCGCCGGTGGGTCAACCGTCGAAAATCAAGAATGGTCATAAGCAAGCCGCCCGAAACAAACTCGCGGACGGTTAACGGTCGGATGAAGCGCCTTGTTCGACGGCGATTCTGAATAGTCAGGATGTGCCGACTCGTGATCGCATCGTGCTGGCTCTCTCGCAACCCCGCCAAGAACCGCCGACAGCAAGTTTCTGGCACCGGAGGAAGCCGCGCTTAGTGAATCGACGCGATGTGCCAGTATCTTGCGAAACCCTTGCACGAACCACGCCCTTGCGCCCAAAAGTGTCACCTGGAGAATCTCATCCGCCGGAACCTGTGCCCTGCACGATGATGCCGTTCAAGACACCAGAGACGGATCAAGCAACCTGAGATCATCAGCGAAACCTTCCATCATGGTGCATCGAGAACCGCCAACTTCAGAAAATTCTTATTATTGGCGAACGTAGAGCTCAACCGCCGCCGGGACAACCTCCGAATCACCAAAAACGATTTTTCTCTCTATCAGGTTACGGAGTCGCGGACGGTTAACGGTCGGATGAAGCGCCTTGTTCGGCCACTTTTTATAACGAGCCTGCTGCGCTTGGATCTTTCTTCATTCTATATTCTCTATCCTTTACCGGATTCTTCACCTCTAATGTGTGATATCCCCTCATTAATAACAATCCGCCTTGAGAGTGTAGATAAATGCGTCCATCTGTATTAGAGTGTCTTGACCCTCTTCCCATCATATATTGGGGGACAGGTGCAACTCCATGTATAGGACTACCACTCTCATCGATAACTTTGATGCGTGTGAGCGGCTCTGATGCGCAACTTACCAAAATCATAGGAACGATATACAGGAATGTGGGTAAACGCCTCATTATTCAGATGTTAAAGGTTATTATTTATTCTTATAATTGCCGAACGTAGAGCTCAACCGCCGGTGGGTCAACCGTCGAAAACCTGAAATGGTAATAAGCAAGCCGCCCGCAACAAACTCACGGACGGTTAACGGTCGGATGAAGCGCCTTGTTCGGCCACATTTTTTGGATTAATCGATGAAAATGTCTAGTAGCGTTCCTGCCACAGAGCTGTCACGAAGCATATCGGCATCATAAAACTCTGTGAAACCACACTTGCGACAAGAAAGGGAAATATACGTGTTGTGCTGTATGTCTAACATCTTAGATAAACCAGTTCCCGTAGTGGCTATTCGCTTAGATTCCGCCCCCGTGGAGGAACACTTGGGACATGTAAACCTCCGAGCTAACTTCTCATCGATGGATTCCTCCCTTGCGTAGGTCTCCGGTGAAACACCAACCCCAGGCGATTCTCCTTCATCTGCTGAGCACTTCCAGCACGATGTAAACTGGTCTTCGTGCTCTTCACCGCATGTATCACATTTCCACATATTCTTGGGTCTTATTATTATTGCCGAACGTAAAGCTCAACCGCCGGTGAGTCAAACGCGACAAACCTCGAACGGATGATTGCTGTAAAACTGTGTGAAGTCGAGGACGGTTAACGGTCGGATGAAGCGACTTGTTCGGCAACCATTCTCTCAAACACCACCCGGCTCCCTTAAACGTCCCCCATCATTCACACCGACCGTCTCTGCAAGCGTGCGAAAGCCAGGCATGTCGACCGAAGCCGGAAACGCCAGAGTAACGATCACGGAGAGAACCGATGGGCAACATGGATCAAACCACCCTCAAACTATAAACCGACATCGATGGATCAAGGTAGAGCGAGCGCGGCAGCAGGAACATCCGGCATCGAACCTGATGACCATGATCAACCAATAACCCATTCATCTAACCAACGCGACAACATGCAACACAATGCGTGCATTCTTATTATGGCCGAACGTAGAGCTCAACCGCCGGTGAGTCAACCGCCGCAAACCTGAAATGGTCAATACCTCTCACTCGCGGCAAACTGTGGGGCGGTTAACGGTCGGATGAAGCGCCTTGTTCGACGGGGATTCTGAATAATCAACCCAAGCCGACTCGGAATAGTCCAGCACTCTGTCAGGGGAACGCCCGGAAACAAACCAAGGTGGCAATCGTATCAATCTAAATCTGTGTGCGCGAACGATCGATGATAGCCGGCTCTTGAAGTCGACTGAGCGGGATGATGAACGCGGAGACTCAATTCTTATTATTGGCGAACGTAAAGATCAACCGCCCGTGTGACAACGCTCAATAATCATTAACGCAAGATCGCTCTCGCCAGTCATCATGAAGTCGGGGGCTACAAGGGGTCGGATGCATCGCCTTGTTCGATCTACACAGATCAATGCGCCTTTAAACTGCCGTGGGTAACGTAGATCCTGAACCATTGGATGTGTCCATCACCGCCGCGTGAATCGAATCGTGCATCACACCGAAAACGGAATGCGAAACCAATCCAAACCATTCACGACAGATTCTTCTAAAATGTTATCAATGGCAGCGAACGAGAACCAAACCATCAATATCGAGCCAAATGAGCTAGAAACTCAAGCCGTTCCAGGAAGCGTTCATCGATCCAAAATCATTCAATAATAGCGGCATATCGGCGATGCCCCAGGGCAATACTGAACACGAAGAATCAATAATTATCGAACGTAAAGCTCAACCGCCGGTGGGTCAAACTCGATAAATCTAAAAGGGTTTTTTGCTCTATAACTCCGTGAAGTCGTCAACGGTTAACGGTCGGATGCAGCGACTTGTTCGACCACATTCTTCGCCAAAGCCACCTTCAAATATCACTTCGCCATCGCAGTCTCCCGACCGTCTCTGCCAGCCTCCGCGATAGCGCTGGAATCATCGATGCCAAACTACCGTTATACCTGAGAGTGATGAATTGAATGTCTGAATCTGTATAATCTCAATACCTGGATTCTGGTTAATCCATTCTTCAGCCTTGCGATGTGAGGCTTCAATCAAACCGTAATCGAATGTAACATTACCAAGGCGAGCACGTCTAGATTCGGTAAATACAGCCCTCCTAATAGGCTTCAATTTCTCGTCACTTTCCTTTTTAGGTGGGAATGGGGGGGGTGATGGCAGTTCCATATTCTTTATTATTGTCGAACGTATAGCTCAACCGCCGGTGGGTCAACCGTCACAAACCAGAAACGGTCATATGCAAGCCGCCCGTCGCAAACTGTCGGACGGTTAACGGTCGGATGAAGCGCCTTGTTCGGCCACATTCTTGCAAACACCGCATGCACGCAAAAACGTCACCGACCATTAGTCCCGACCGTCTCTGCAAATGTGCGATAGCCTGGCATATCATGCATCGAAGCCTGAAACCGCTGACCAACGATTATGGGGAAAGCCGATGAGCAACATGGATCAAACCAGCCTCAACCATCACATCTCCATCGAGGGATCAAGCAACGGCGAATGCGGCAGCAGGAACATCCGTCATCGAAACCTGAAGACAACGAGCAACCCCAAAACTCATTCGCCTAAGATACACGGAAACACGAAACACAATGCATGCATTCTTATTATTGCCGAACGTAGAGCTCAACCGCCGGTGGGTCAACCGTCGAAAATCAAGAATGGTCATAAGCAAGCCGCCCGCAACAAACTCACGGACGGTTAACGGTCGGATGAAGCGCCTTGTTCGGCCACTATTCTCAAATTGGGGACCACTCGCTATGCTTTAATTAATCTGAGAACTCAGCGAATGTTGCGATATGAAGCACTTAGACCCACATCCCGAGAGAAAATACGATTCGATCAACAAAATCATAATCCAGCTAATACGAATTATACTCAAGATCTACTGTTTCGACCCTGATTCCGCGACAAATTGGTATTTAGTGATTATTGATTTCATCATTGATAGTGGAATCCTGAACACCGCAATCTCAAGATTTAAAAAATTTACCAAGGAACGACGTAAAGTTAAAAAGTGTAGTAAAAGCCCTAAATAGAACAGCAGCTTTTATTATTCTTATTATTGCCGAACGTAAAGCTCAACCGCCGTCTGTAAAACCGCAATCAAACGAAAATGTCTCATTCCTGTAAAACCGGCTGGAGTCGAGCGCGGTTAGCGGTCGGATGCAGCGACTTGTTCGGCCAGTTTTATTGGAACCGTCAATGTCACTATTATGGGTAAAATCAAAACAAAAAGTATGCCTATCATCTGACCAGTTGAAAACAGCATGAATGATATTCCATCTCGCGAAAACGGCAAAACAACCCATGCTCCACAATATAGAAACAAGACCAGATAGAAATATAATCGCCGTCGTCTTTCAACAACAACGCCCTTCCAACCAAACCGTAACATCATTCGAATCGCCCAGATCACCAGAAATATGGGTATCACTAAAATCAATAATGCTGCAAAAAGATTCCAAGAAAACCCATGCGTATATTCTGTGCATATAGCGGCTAACCCTAACAATCCCGAGAAACACGCACAAGGTAATAGAAACAGCAGGAAGATCCCCAATATTGAATCGTGAACACGCATCATATTATTATTGCCGAACGTAGAGCTCAACCGCCGCCGAGTCAACCGCCGCAAACCAAAAACGGTCATCAGCAAGCCGCCCGTCGCAAACTCTCGGACGGTTAACGGTCGGATGAAGCGCCTTGTTCGGCAACTATTCTCATAACCCATCACCAGCACCTCAAACCGATGTCCAACCATTAACACCGACCGTATCTAGCCATGTTCGTTAGCCTGGCATGTCGACCGAAGCCGGAAACACCAGAGCAACGATCACGGAGAGAACCGATGGGCAACATGGATCAAACCACCCTCAAACTATAAACCGACATCGATGGATCAAGGTAGAGCGAGCACGGCAGCAGGAACATCCGGCATCGAACCTGATGACCATGATCAACCAATAACCCATTCATCTAACCAACGCGACAACATGCAACACAATGCGTGCATTCTTATTATGGCCGAACGTAGAGCTCAACCGCCGGTGAGTCTACCGTCGCAAACCATAAACGGCCATAAGCAAGCCGCCCGCAACAAACTCGCGGACGGTTAACGGTCGGATGAAGCGCCTTGTTCGGCCGAATTCTTCCACTTCATCATCAACTCAAAGAACGCTAAAGTATTCTTATTCATGCTCCATACGGGTGTTAGCCAAGGTGACTTGTTGGGTATCCATGGAACCACATAAACAGAATTAGAAGATACATCCGAAGAGTAACTAACATCTATATAATGCAGTGGGATGGGCTTTGCTGTTCTTGGAAACGTCCCAATCGAGATTTTACTGATGTCTGACTTCAATACATTCAGCGTAAGTGGGCCACCAGAAATTCGAATTTGGTCATCGGTAATATCCATCCATCCCTTACCACGGTAAATCCAACACCATCGACCAGAAAATGATCGATTATGTTCAGGGTCTGAGATGTAAATCTGGCGTTTCATAATTATTATTGCCGAACGTAAAATTCCATGGCCGCGTGTAGAACACCCGCCTACCATTCATGAGTTTAACTGTAAAACGTTCTCGGACTGCGAACGGTTAACGGTCGATGGCAATGACTTGTTAGGCCGCATTATTCTTCAGCTTACGATTCATTAGGGTGATCACAGCTGGAAGCCCCAAAAGAGGCAGCAATAAACTTAGCCTACTTGTCGAAAATAGCACAAAACTACCAGTTGAAGAAAACTGTTGTATGAGGATGTAACTAAGTCCTATAGCGGCTAACACTGCTAATGTTGTGCCAAGAAGCAAATGCTGTGCTGCCACTCTTTGACGCAGATACGTCGTAGCCACATAGAGAGGTGCTGCATAAATTAACCCCCTAAGTAGCTCTGGCGGGTGTATGATGCCAAACAGTAGGGAATAGCTATTCAACATGGAATAAACCAACCCTTGGAGTAATACTAGAAAGACTGCTCCAAGGCACACCGAAATAGCTAGGATGATGTATAATTGCGTATTTCTTATCATTTTATTGCCTAACGTATAGCTCAACCGCCGTCTGTAAAACCGAAAAGCGACCGAGAACGATTATCAACTGTAAACCCGAGCTGGAGTCGAGCGCGGTTAGCGGTCGGATGCAGCGACTTGTTCGACTGCAATTCTTGTTTCATCGTGCTGGAGATCAACCAAAATTAGATGATCTTAAAAACACCGTAAATTATTAATCCTGCGGAAAAAAGCATCTGCGTAGTGATTGCAAGCCAATATATGAATGGGTGTTCCATCTTGGTAACCTCGAATGGCCCCATTAGATCTGAAAACCATAACGGGTCCGATTCTTCACCACGGATGCTCCATAGCGTGAAAAGGAAGAAACCAATGCCAACTATCAGTGCAATCATATTATTATTGGCGAACGTAGAGCTCAACCGCCGGTGAGTCAACCGCCGCAAACCGAAAACGGTCATAAGCAAGCCGCCCGCAGCAAAATCTCGGACGGTTAACGGTCGGATGAAGCGCCTTGTTCGGCCTCATTCTTCTTATGATAAGGCCTTCAAACCCTTGCTAACATAGGCAATCCATTCGTCATTGTTGAGGATTCTATCTTGTCCGCTAGCACGCTTAGTGATGACTATCCTGCCATCTGACATGGCCTTAAGAACAACTTGATCGTCTGCATCAATAATACCAAAACCAGAATCTTGTGCCGCCAAACGAGCATCGCCCAACCATCGTTCGCGGAGAGACTCCTCCTTTCGATGCTTTGTCTTTCGCCATTGAATATGCTCAATAACTTTGTCTATCAATTCGTCTAGCATACGGATATTCTTATTATTGCCGAACGTAAAGCTCAACCGACCGCCCAAACCGAAAGGGCAAATCTCTGAGCAAAATTAAATCTCCGCTACGCCATCGAGTCTGAAGCGGTTAGCGGTCGGATGCAGCGACTTGTTAGCTTCATTTTTTGAAATTGAACTGTTTAAGCATATCATCCAAGTAACCACTACCGTTAAACTTCCATCGATCATTCTCATAAACGAAGAATGCCACATAATCTCCTTCGACATCACAAGAAACGACGATAATTCCTTTATTATTAACCTCCAATACACATCTCACACTGTGTGGATTATGGGGGTGGGTCAATGCGTAGATAATTCCAGCCCTACTCATCTTAGGGCATCGTATATCCTCAGCATCTTCATGCCAACTTTCAATTGCCATTCGCGGAGCATCATGCAAATCCTCTGGTAATTCGAGAGCTGGCTTTAAATAGTAACATCGTAATGCATACAAGATATACGCACACGTTAAGGCTACCAACCCCACGTATATCGCCAGTGCTCGCTTGCGCTTCATTATTATTAGCTAACGTAAAGCTCAACCGACCGCCCAAACCGTAAGGGCAAATCTATGAGCAAAGTTAAATGGTGACTACGCCCCGGACTCTGAGCCGGTTAGCGGTCGGATGCAGCGACTTGTTCGGTCACATTATTCACGCTAACCTTGTTTGTGTAAATTCACAGCTGATTTATATGTAGATCGCTCAATTCTAAAACGCCATATACTTGTGATAGACATAAATAACATGACGAGCGCACAGATAGGGATAAGTATTGATCCGGAATCAGACCAGATGGGCCGCGCAATGTTTTTTCTGTAAAAGTGGCTGATGGCTTTTGTTGAAGATTCGGTTTTTGTTTCTGTTTGTTTTTTTGTTAGTTGAGCTTGAGGTAGGATTTTCCTGTTTCCCAAGTCTCGGAGATTTCGACCAATACAGCGGTCACGAGCCGCAGTAGCGAGTCTTCGTTTGGAAAGAGTCCGACGACCCGAGTGCGGCGTTTGATCTGGCTGTTGAGTGTTTCGCAGGCATTGGATGTGCGCAAGCGCTTGCGATGTGCCTCAGGCAAGGTAAACACGGCAAAACCTTCAGGAATGTTCTCTTCGGCCCAGGCTGCGAGCTTTGGCTGGTCTTTGCGATAAGTGTTGACGAAGTCCTTGAGGCGTTCTTCTGCGTGCTCCCGACTGTCTGCATTGAAAACGGCTCGCAGATCTGCCGCGACCTTGCTTTTGAGGTGCTGTTTGGTGATGTAGTTCTGGGCGTTCTGCTGAAGGTGGAACTGGCAGCGTTGCCACGGACTGGCATTGAACGTGGCTTTGAGGGCTGCCCTGAGACCTGTGTGTGCATCGGATGTGATCATGTCGGGAATGCCGATGCCGCGCTCCTTGAGGTCGGTCAGGAACTCTCGCCAATGAATCTCTGCCTCGGAGAGGGCGCAGGAGACGCCAAGGATCATGCGTTTGCCGTCGTCACGTCTCACCCCGATGGCTTTCAAGGTGGCGCAATCCCTTACAGTGCCGTCGATGCGGACCTTGTAGTAGGTGGCGTCGAGCAGCAGATAGGCGACTTCGGGTAGAGGGCGTGAACGCCATTTTTTGAACTCGGCATCAAGCTCAGAGGTGAGCTTGGAGACCTGTGCTGATGAAACGTCAAAGCCGCAAAGTCCCTTCATGACCTGGGTGACACGGCGTGTACTGACTCCCTGCACATACATGGTGGCGATGGCGGCCTTGAGTGATCGGTCACTGCGCGAACCCTTCTCAAGCAGTGAGGTGCGGAATGTCGTGTCACTGTCACGAACCTGGGGAACCTGCAGGTTGATTTTGCCTACGGCAGTCTGGAAGGACCTCGGCTTGAAACCGTTGGCATATCCATTGCGCTCAACGGCGTCCCTTTCATAGGGGGCGGCTCCGATGTGGTGGATGCGCTCAAGCAGCATGGCGGTGTTCATGAGGAGTTCAGCGATCTTTGAGAGACTGTTTTCGAGTCCGTCGGCGAGAAGAAGGTTGATGATTTCGTCGTTATGGCTAGGATGTGTCTGTTCGTTCATTGCTTTTGTTTGGTTGTGTTAGAACCTTCATTCAAAAGCATTGGGCGGACGCTGGCAACCCCTGAGGGGGGATGGCGCGCCGCCGCAACGGCAGCCGATTCCGCTACGCTCCATCGCCTGCCGTTGCGGCGGGGTCAGGGTATAGCAGCTTTTACAGACAAATATTTACACTACCACCAGATGAAAAAAACGGAAAGCGCAGATATAAATATCGTCGTCAAAATTGAAAATATCATCTTACTTTTTAAGAGCACGAGGTTCGCTCTTTGCTCCTTTAAATACTGATCCATGTGAAGATTATCGCTCATGTTGTATTTATATTTTATTACCGAACGTATAGCTCAACCGCCGCCTCGTAAATGGTGAAAGGCTCTAAATAGTCGATTCGTGTAAACCCAAGCGGAAGTCGAGCGCGGTTAGCGGTCGGATGCAGCGACTTGTTCGGCCACTATTCTTTGTAGTAACCGTGTTCATGCCTGAAGAAGATCCTATGTTCTAATTCGTTAACTCTATCAGGAAATGGGGTAATGATCGCCTCCTGTTCGATGGTGATAGGCAATTCGTAATCAGCAATAATCTCTGTTCCTGCCATACTTGCTAATTCAAGGTCATCTTCTGATGCACCAGTATCAAACACACATCGCCACTTTATTGTATCACCCGTGCGCTCAATCGAAGCAGATCTTAAAGTGGGCGAAACATGTCCCCACAATGCTCTCAACGCTGATAGCTTGAGTATGGTGATCTCGTCTTCCATATTGTTATTGCCGAACGTAGAGCTCAACCGCCGGTGGGTCAACCGTCGAAAACCTGAAATGGTCGTCAGCAAGCCGCCCGTCGCAAACTCTCGGACGGTTAACGGTCGGATGAAGCGCCTTGTTCGGCCACTTTCTTATCTGTGTAGGTAGAACAGCAGAAACAGGATGCAAGGAACTAAAAGCAGCAAAAACCACCCTCCCCATCTAAGAAAGGTTGGATTTGATGGCTTGTCAATATACCGACCTCGGCCCAACAGAATACCTTTGTACTCACTCATAGCATCTGGAAACCAAATACATGCCATCGGGAGTGAATAGTAAATAAGTGATCGAAATACACCCGCTAAATGATCGGACCTAAAAGCCAAGATCACCCACACCGAGAGAACACATATTGATGCAATCCGGTGAATTCTCTGCCTTTTATCTACAGCGTAATTTGCCTCTTTGAACATGAATTCACGGTTTCTTATTATTATTGCCGAACGTATAGCTCAACCGCCGGTGAGTCAAACGCGACAAACCTCAAACGAATGGTGAGCTGTAAAACTCTGTGAAGTCGAAAACGGTTAACGGTCGGATGCAGCGACTTGTTAGCCCGATTTTTTGGATCGCATAGAATTAAGAAATGCATCCTTCTCCTTTCTCTCGCGCAGTAATTCCGCCTCGGAAAAAAACACGGATAAGTATTTGGGTTGTCCTGTCTTAGGGTCGATAGAATACACATAAATGCCCTTGGCAAATCTATGGCGGTGCTTTGATTCTACATATAGGTAGCACGTTCTACCGTGATATGCTCCCCAGACCCGAGTGGGCCAACCTACCTCCTTGAGCTTACCGCAAAAAAGTCGCTTCTTACCTCTATATACATCTATCACGGGTGAATTCCACCCCGGAAACCTCTTATAAATCGGATCCCAACATTGCACCTTCAAATCCACATCAGTAGATTCATGCCCAAATGATATTGTCAGAAGATCACGGAAGGAGCCCATGAACCTAGGAACTTTCTTTGCCGGCTCCTGGCCAGTAATCTCCTCATACGTCTTTGATGCAGCACCTTTCTTTGCTTTCTCAATACGCACAAAATCTTTAGCATGAGTGATACCGAACCCAAAGAGCAGAAATATCACGATGCGAGTGTAGTTTTTCATATTATTGGCTAACGTAGAGCTCAACCGCCGGTGTGTAAATGTCAGAAACGAGAAATGATCATAAGCAAGCCGCCCGTCGCAAACTGTCGGACGGTTAACGGTCGGATGAAGCGCCTTGTTCGGCCACTATTCTCGCAATAGGTTAGTGACTCGGTGTAGACGATGCAACCATAGCATGTAACAACGCTATGAGAACAAACAGCGGAAGTATAAACAGCACTCTCCATCTCACAAATAACTCTGTGTGACGGCCTCTAAAAAATTTGATGCGTGATACACCAAATATCACAATCATGTATAACAAACTAGATTCGTATATTGAAGCTGCAAATGGTGCCCACACATATCGAGGCAGGAAATCATGAATCTCTGCATAGCCATCAACAACGGACATGCGCCATACGAAGAAATATGCCACCTCGAACGCCAAAAATATAAACAGGAGGCGAACAATATCTAGGCGCTTGTATGTCACTAACGCGATAGCCGCAAACCTCAGAAAAACAAATAGATACCACGACGGCATATATCGGTTAAATGTGCATTGCGGACAACCTAGGATAGATGATAGATCTTCCATTCTTTTATTATTGCCGAACGTAAAGCTCAACCGCCGCCGAAGCAACCGTCAAACAATCTTAAAAGGTTCTTTCGCGTGTGACCGAGCGGACGTCGAGCGCGGTTAGCGGTCGGATGCAGCGACTTGTTCGACCACATTCTTATCTTAGGAGAGGTTCATGCCCAGCCCATAAAACATCAAGAATAGCTGCCGTCGTCATCCACGAAATGATCAGTATTCCGATCAAAGCAACGACTAAACTTATTCGATCCCACTTAGGGCCGCGAAATAAAATATATAATGCCATGAGTTGTAACGGGCCAAGAACATAAAGCGTCATGGCACTGAAATGACCACAAAGGCACATCGTGACACTACCCCAAACAAACCCAATGAAGACCAACGCCCATATGATCATCGAGCGATTAGAATTCAGGCGAACTAAGGATGATTTACCCCTGCTCTTTGCTTTCCTTGGCATTTATTATTATTGTCGAACGTAAAGATCAACCGCCTACGAACAATGTTAAAATACCGAAAATAGGTATACGCTCCGAAACAGATGCCCGACTATTAAACGGTAACGGGTCGGATGCATCGCCTTGTTCGATCAACACAGATCAATGCGCCTTTAAACTGCCGTGGGTAACGAAGATCCTGAACCATTCGATGTGTCCATCACCGCCGCGTGAATCGAATCGTGCATCACACCCAAAAAGGAATGCGAAACCAATCCAAACCATTCACGACAGATTCTTCTAAAACGTTATCAATGGCAGCGAACGAAAACCAAACCATCAATATCGATTCAAATGAGCTGGAAACTCAAGCCGTTCCCGGAAGCGTTCATCGATCCAAAATCATTCAACAATAACGGCATATCGGCGATGCCCCAGGGCAATACTGAACACGAAGAATCAATAATTATCGAACGTAAAGCTCAACCGCCGCCGAATCAACCGCTGAGAAATCTAAAATGGTCTTTCGTGAGTGACCGAGCGGAAGTCGAGCGCGGTTAGCGGTCGGATGCAGCGACTTGTTCGACCACTATTCTTGGGATTTACCCTTATCATGCCTCGATGCCGTCACGCCAACCTGACGCCCTGCTACACGTAGCTTTGTGATCTTGCGACTAGCTAAACGGCAAAAAATAATGGCAACACCTAACATAACTGCATACATGCCAGGGATCTCCAGAAAATAGGTTATCGCAAATAAAGAAACCACCACCGGCACACAAACACTGGCAGCAAAAAGAATAAGACGGGACTCTTCCTTCGATCTAGCATCACGATAGTATGTATATGCTACACCCAAACAGGCTAGGAGTGCCAAAACGGTCGCGGCAATACCAATGATAGAGGTGATATTCATTTCTTATTATTGTCGAACGTAAAGCTCAACCGACCGCCCAAACCGAAAGGGCAAATCTTTGAGCAACTTGAAATCTAAACTACGCCATCGACTTCGAGCAGGTTAGCGGTCGGATGCAGCGACTTGTTAGGCTGATTTTTTGTCTGTTGCATCAATATGAATTGCCCTTTCGTCATTAGGTATATGCAGCGGAATCAGCAGAGTCAATTGGCTGCCGTCATCAAAGATCAACCTCACACAAAGGTTTTTGGCGCATATATATTTGGCTGTCTCACCAGCAAGAAGCGATTTACTGCCAATCTTAATGTAGAATATCTCAGCGAAATATCGATCTTTGGTTCGGCTATTACCCATCCACTTATTTGAATCAAGATCTCTCCACCGGATGGAATCGTTATCCATCCCTTCATCGTCATCGACTAGCTTGTATTCTGCATCAACGATCAATTTATCTGACTTAATCTTTACCGGAACCTTGAATGATCCATGACGTTCTTCACCAATCGTGAACGTTACTACAAATAACACGCCCAAGATAAGTATGATTATGCCTACCGCTTTCTTCATTATTATTGCCTAACGTAGAGCTCAACCGCCGGTGGGTCAACCGTCGAAAACCTGAAATGGTCGTCAACAAGCCGCCTGGCGCAAACTGTCGGACGGTTAACGGTCGGATGAAGCGCCTTGTTCGGCCACATTTTTGTGTGCAGCCAACCAGTGCTGATTGCCCTCTAACTGACGATCAAAACCAGACGGTTCGAGCTCAGGATAATGCTCAAATACTCCGTCACCGTAGGAAGCTATCGAATGCATCCAATAGACCTCACGGTCAGTCTTCAGGTCCTGAGCAACCTTCTGAAATAGTCTAGGATTCTGGGAAAATGCCTCACCGACTAAAGCCATATGGTAGTATGCGTATGCTCCGTCTGATGGATAATTCAGAAAATCTCTCAATCGGTCTTCTGATGGGTTAGCCTCGTAGTCCTGTGCTAACTCATCAAGCTCCACATAGTGGTTAACATCGCCATAATACACGACAAAGGAAATAGGCAGAGCAACAAATATTACCACGAATAAAGCAATTGCAACTTTGACCTTTGATGCACTCATTCTTCTTATTATTGCCGAACGTATAGCTCAACCGCAGCTGAAACAACCGTTGAATATTTATATGGGTTTTTCGCGTGTGATCTCCGCGACTGTGGGACGGTTAGCTGTCGGATGCAGCGACTTGTTAGGCTGTTATTCACGGCGCTTCAATATATTGAGAACCTTTAGAATCGACGATAGTAAGATCATACACGAAATGCAATCTCTCGGCTTGAATATGAGCCCTTAGGTCAGACATTCTATCTTGGTAATAATCTTTATAGGACCGCCCGGGCCTGGGATCTTCTGGCTTAACAATATTCAGCGATATAATTGAATTACCCGAAGTCGAGTTGGAATAGCTCACTATATTATTTGGCCCTGCGTAATTTCCTAGATGAAGGCTTAACCTCTCCTTAGATGCTTGATCGATATTTTTATCGAACCGCAACACATATGAATAACCAGTCGACGGTACTACGACTTCGTCCTTAGTATGACAGCTGGTAAGCGTTAATAGAGTTAAACAAACGATATTTTTCAGTAAGGATGTCATGCTCTTATTATTGCCTAACGTAAAGATCAACCGCCCGTGTGACAACGATCAATAATCATTAACGCAAGATCGCTCTCGCCAGACATCATGAAGTCGGGGGCTACAAGGGGTCGGATGCATCGCCTTGTTCGATCTACACAGATCAATGCGCCTTTAAACTGCCGTGGGTAACGAAGATCCAGAACCATTGGATGTGTCCATCAGCGTTGCGCGGCCATGAATCGTGATCTACCAAACATCCTCTTTCGTTCCGCCTGGCAATCGCAGGGATGTTCCTGAGGAACGAAGGATCTTCCCGGAGAGCAGCCAGGCTAAACCCTTGCGCGTTCCATCGAGGAAATTATCAAATGTCACTTCACGTCATCACCGATCCCGTGGTGATGTGAGTCAGCGATACTGAACTCGCCAAATCGGGTGCCGAACATCACGACGAAAACCCTTGTATGTCCCACCGGAGATCCTGAATGCGTAGAATCCGAATTATTATTATCGAACGTAAAGCTCAACCGCCGGTGTGTAAACGACACAAACCACAAACGGATGATTGCTGTAAAACTGTGTGAAGTCGAAAACGGTTAACGGTCGGATGCAGCGACTTGTTCGGCCACTTTCTTCGCTTACGTGAGCTTCGCACAAACAAACCAGAAACAACCACTCCATGTGATTACAGCTAAAAGTATCAATGCAAGCGGTCGATAAAGGAAAACTCTGGTTATAGCCAAACAGAGTATTAAGAGCAGCAGAAATGCCAGAATCGCGAACAATATCAGGCACCATGCATGGTCTGTAATGTATCCATCCCAGATCCGGTTCAACCGGCGCATCAGAGCCGAAGAACCCAGTATCCATATCGGTAAGATAGCAAATGAACCAAGCCAATGCGCGGTATCTCGCTTGGTCGAAGATTCCATCTGGTAGTGTAAATATTTGTCTGTAAAAGCTGCTATACCCTGACCCCGCCGCAACGGCAGGCGATGGAGCGTAGCGGAATCGGCTGCCGTTGCGGCGGCGCGCCATCCCCCCTCAGGGGTTGCCAGCGTCCGCCCAATGCTTTTGAATGAAGGTTCTAACACAACCAAACAAAAGCAATGAACGAACAGACACATCCTAGCCATAACGACGAAATCATCAACCTTCTTCTCGCCGACGGACTCGAAAACAGTCTCTCAAAGATCGCTGAACTCCTCATGAACACCGCCATGCTGCTTGAGCGCATCCACCACATCGGAGCCGCCCCCTATGAAAGGGACGCCGTTGAGCGCAATGGATATGCCAACGGTTTCAAGCCGAGGTCCTTCCAGACTGCCGTAGGCAAAATCAACCTGCAGGTTCCCCAGGTTCGTGACAGTGACACGACATTCCGCACCTCACTGCTTGAGAAGGGTTCGCGCAGTGACCGATCACTCAAGGCCGCCATCGCCACCATGTATGTGCAGGGAGTCAGTACACGCCGTGTCACCCAGGTCATGAAGGGACTTTGCGGCTTTGACGTTTCATCAGCACAGGTCTCCAAGCTCACCTCTGAGCTTGATGCCGAGTTCAAAAAATGGCGTTCACGCCCTCTACCCGAAGTCGCCTATCTGCTGCTCGACGCCACCTACTACAAGGTCCGCATCGACGGCACTGTAAGGGATTGCGCCACCTTGAAAGCCATCGGGGTGAGACGTGACGACGGCAAACGCATGATCCTTGGCGTCTCCTGCGCCCTCTCCGAGGCAGAGATTCATTGGCGAGAGTTCCTGACCGACCTCAAGGAGCGCGGCATCGGCATTCCCGACATGATCACATCCGATGCACACACAGGTCTCAGGGCAGCCCTCAAAGCCACGTTCAATGCCAGTCCGTGGCAACGCTGCCAGTTCCACCTTCAGCAGAACGCCCAGAACTACATCACCAAACAGCACCTCAAAAGCAAGGTCGCGGCAGATCTGCGAGCCGTTTTCAATGCAGACAGTCGGGAGCACGCAGAAGAACGCCTCAAGGACTTCGTCAACACTTATCGCAAAGACCAGCCAAAGCTCGCAGCCTGGGCCGAAGAGAACATTCCTGAAGGTTTTGCCGTGTTTACCTTGCCTGAGGCACATCGCAAGCGCTTGCGCACATCCAATGCCTGCGAAACACTCAACAGCCAGATCAAACGCCGCACTCGGGTCGTCGGACTCTTTCCAAACGAAGACTCGCTACTGCGGCTCGTGACCGCTGTATTGGTCGAAATCTCCGAGACTTGGGAAACAGGAAAATCCTACCTCAAGCTCAACTAACAAAAAAACAAACAGAAACAAAAACCGAATCTTCAACAAAAGCCATCAGCCACTTTTACAGAAAAAACATTGCGCGGCCTTCCATCTTTTCACCCATCGCAATACGAGTGAGGATGCTGAATAATGCATTCATTATAATTATTGCCGAACGTAGAGGACAACCGCCGCGTGTAAAATAGTGGTGGTCCAAGTGAAATTCTTAACTGTAAAATGGCTGCGGACTACGAACGGTTAACGGTCGGATGCTCCGCCTTGTTCGGCCACTTTCTTGAGCACGAGGGTAGCTCCAATATTACTAAGAAAATCCAGCTCCAGTTTTTCGTTTCTTATGCGCCACTTAAAAGTATTAGTCCAATCTGAAGTCTGGTTCTTAAGATCATATAATACGATGATATCTTTTGAAATAGCGTAACGATGTTCGGATGCGGCCCCCTTAACTCCATCTTTACCTGCGGTCATTGTGGCAGTCCCATCGGGTCTTATAATCAATTCAAAGGTTACATTAGGGATAGGAGTATCCTTTGGCGTATTCTTGTGAAGCACAAACTTACCTTCACCCCAAGTACCAACTAGTTTTGCGGCTATGGCATTCCATTTCACTGTTTCGCCAGCATTACAAATGGTCATCAACGCTATTAATATTATTGTAGTATATGTTTTCATAGTTTTTTCTTATTATTGCCGAACGTAAAGCTCAACCGCCGTCGGGTCAACAGTCATAGGCTAAGCATGGTTGTTTCCTGTAAACCCGAGCGGAAGTCGAGCGCGGTTAGCGGTCGGATGCAGCGACTTGTTCGGCCACATTCTTTCTTCAATCATAGAGTCACCGTTACTACATGCATATCGCCAACAACAATAGGATATTGAATATTATCGGCAGCACCAGTAAAACTCTCCACATGCTCTTTATCGTAAAGTATGATCGAAACAGTATCCAGGTGTGAACTACAGACCAACATATTAGCACAATAGCTCGGTAAACTTCACCATGCGCATGATGCCTCATTCGAGCCGAAAAAAAGAGCGTAAATATCAGTATTACGGGTGTTAACCAGACAGCAATACTGAGAAATCTTCGCTCACACGATGAGAGCTTGCGCCCATATAACATGTCACTTGGATTCATATTATTATTGCCGAACGTAAAGCTCAACCGCCGGTGAGTCAAACTTGATAAATCTAAAAAGGGTCTTTCGCGCTAAATCTATGTAAAGTCGTTAACGGTTAACGGTCGGATGAAGCGCCTTGTTCGGCCACATTCTTTGAAAAGTGCGGTCAAAACTACAGGCTCTCAGCTTCTCTCCCTGCAAAATCTAATGCAGACGATCACTGAGTATACTAATGTCAGTATGGAGAATAGGATAAAAAGGTAAGATAACCAATTCAACTGAACCTCACCTACCCAATCGTCCTCCAACATAGAATGATCGATCTGCGAAACATCATCAGGAATAATATATCCATCTTTAGCCTTCACTACAGTCGCTGGAATAGCTGTAAATCCACCAAGAATGAATAACATAAATGATATTCCAATAAGCATTACGCCTTGCCGCAGTGTCTTCATATTATTATTGCCGAACGTAAAGATCAACCGCCCGTGTGACAACGCTCAATAATCATTAACGCAAGATCGCTCTCGCCAGTCATCATGAAGTCGGGGGCTACAAGGGGTCGGATGCATCGCCTTGTTCGATCTACACAGATCAATGCGCCTTTAAACTGCCGTGGGTAACGAAGATCCCGAACCATTGGATGTGTCCATCAGCGTTGCGCGGCCATGAATCGTGATCTACCAAACACCTATTTCGTTCCGCCTGGCAATCGCAGGGATGTTCCTGAGGAACGAAGGATCTTCCCGGAGAGCAGCCAGGCTAAACCCTTGCGTGTTCCATCGAGGAAATTATCAAATGTCACTTCAGGTCATCACCGATCCCGTGGTGATGTGAGTCAGCGATACTGAACTCACCAAATCGGGTGCCGAACATCACGACGAAAACCCTTGTATGTCCCACCGGAGATTCTGAATGCGTAGAATCCGAATTATTATTATCGAACGTAAAGCTCAACCGCCGCTTAATCAACAGCTGAGAAATCTAAAATGGTCTTTCGTGAGTGATCGAGCGGAAGTCGAGCGCGGTAAGCGGTCGGATGCTGCGACTTGTTAGGCTCATTCTTCTTGCTGCGGAAAATGTCTCTCTAGTGCATCCATATCAAAATGCTTCAGGTTATTCCTGATGTATTCTTGAACATTTGCAGGTGTAGCCCCACACTTCTTGATGCTCAATAACAACGATATTCCTGAGCCAATCCAATATGCCAGCATTCTATCGCCAAGCCACAACGACATCCCCCACGTAATCAGGGCGTAAATAATTGGAAGAATGATTAACGATAGTAAATATGAAGGAACCGGACCATTCCCAACAATTATCCCCATGCTCCTCAAGCGTGTAGAAAAGGGCATCCCAAATACCAAGATAATTATACATGGGACTATGAAAAACGCGCAAGCTAGAGATCCAACTAGCCATCCTATTATTATTTGTGTCATGTTCTTATTATTTATTGCCTAACGTAGAGGTCTGCCGCCGGTGGGTCAACGGTCGAAAATCTTAGATGGCCTTAACTGTAAAACGTCTCTCGACTACGAACGGTTAACGGTCGTCAGCACCGCCTTGTTAGGCATAGTTTTTGGTGAATCGGTAAATACGATCTTCGTCACCGTGAACCCTAAATACCGTGCTCCGGTGCAGGGTGACTTGCTCGCCCTTCTTAAATCTCAGAAAGATATAGAGAAACCCTTCATAATCGGGGTCTTCATCCTTCTGGAAGCCAATATCGAACTTATCATGAGTATCTATTATCTCACCAATCGGCACACCATCTACGAGAAACGCACCTGGGAGAATTACATCAACATCAGATTCAGCGATCAAAGTCTCCCCAGACATCCAACGATACTCTTCACCGTTCACACAAGAAATCGTGTTATTCTTAACTTTGCGTTTCCAGAACATATTCTTATATTGCCTAACGTAAAGCTCAACCGCCGGTGGGTCAAACTTGATAAATCTAAAAGGGTTTTTCGCTCTAAAACTCCGTGGCGTCGAGAACGGTTAACGGTCGGATGCAGCGACTTGTTCGGTTAGTTTTTTAGATCTTGCCGCTTAGACGTAGACACCGCCCTCCATATTATTAATGGAACAACTAAAGTTAAATATACTGCGACTAAAAACCAAGAGGCAATATATGTAAGTGTTCTAACGGAAAAGTCTTCGGATGTAGCCTCAACACTATAAGGCTTAGCAAACACAAACCAATTATCATTAAGTCGTTCGACGTAGTAAATCGAATCTCCAGGGTAGTTTTGGTCATCATGTATATCATATCCAAAGCCAAACGATCCTTCATATAATTCAACACAACCTACAAACCTCCCCCAACAGAACTCAAAGCTGCGATACATACTAGAGGAATCAAACCAAACCCATACTAAAAACATCAATGGGAATAGGGCAAACCATGCTAATCGGGACTTCAATACGCATAGAGCATAGCACCTTAATGTCATATTACTCATATCTAGATGACACTTCACCGAAGAGATTCTTATTTTTTACCGAACGTAGAGCTCAACCGCCGACAGGACAATCTTCGAATCACCAAAAATGGTCTTTATCTCTATCAGGTCGCGAGTCGTGGACGGTTAACGGTCGGATGAAGCGCCTTGTTCGATCCGCACAGATCAATACGCCATTCACAGGGCGTAGGTGAAAATGATCCAGAAACAATTCACCGTGACCAAATTCGCGAATTCACCAGAAAATGATTCCAACCATTCGACGACAAGAACCGCTCGCCTCCAGATACCATCACCATGCTCTCAACCGAAAAATTATGTAGGCGAAGAACCGATGTCACCCACCCCTTGCAATCGACTGAGCGAGATAATCAAACCGATCAACGGAACCATTCAACGATCACAACCAAAAACCACCAGCGGCATATCTAACGAAACATAAGGAAATTCTTTCTTATTATTATCGAACGTAGAGCTCAACCGCCGCCGAGTCAACCGCCGCAAACCAAAAATGGTCATCAGCAAGCCGCCCGTCGCAAACTCGCGGACGGTTAACGGTCGGATGAAGCGCCTTGTTCGGTCAATTATTATCTATAGCTGGCTTCCACTTCACCACCCTAATTAGATCCTTTAATTTAATCCAATCATTATTCCAGCGAAAAACTTTTTCGCCATTACGATCACGGATAACATAAAACTTCACACCATGATCACCTCGTAAACCAAGATAAATATGACCACGTATCTCATCTCCACTTGCCTGTGCACTTCGGCAACTCGCCTTAATCGCAATCTCCATCATTTGTGATGTGTCCTTATCTAGAGGTATCCCCAATGAGGTCTTCTTCTTAAACGAATCTTTGGTCGCATCATATTCTTCATAAATCACGATATAATCGTAATTCCGGAATTCCTCTAATCCTGCGAGAATATGGAGATTGCTAAATATCACCAAAAAAAATGTTATACCTGTAATCTTGGTCTTCATAATTCTTATTATTACCGAACGTAAAGCTCAACCGCCGGTGGGTCAAACGTGATCAATCTAAAAAGGTTTTTCACTCTCAGACTACGCGCGTCGAGAACGGTTAACGGTCGGATGAAGCGTCTTGTTCGGCCACTATCCTTGATTAGGCTAGTCATGTAAGGCTTTGAGGTGCTTCTTCGATAATGGCGTGCCGATAGGCTGCTTAGAATACCAATACCTCGTCTCAAGAAACCTTATCGGGGTATATAGTTGAGATGTGATGTTCTTGACCACAGCGCCAATGAACTTCCCCTCACCAGCGACGACAGAATGTTCTAAATAATTATTGGAGTGGTCGCGAACAACGGAATGAACAATGAATTCGCTCTTCCGTGCACCAACATATCCGATCAGGTAAATTCCCAGGATTAACGCAAGAACGGCACATCTCTTTCGACCAAACATCACGAGTTCTTATTATTATTGCCGAACGTAGAGAACAACCGCCGCGTGTAAAACAGCTGCCGATCATTCATGTTTTTAACTTAAAAAAGGTCTCGGACTCAGGACGGTTAACGGTCGGATGCTTCGCCTTGTTCGGTAAATTTTACTCTAACAAACGCCCAACACGGAAGACGATCACTGGCCATTCACTCCGACCGCTCTAGCCATGTGCAGAGGATATGCGGCAACGTCTGAAATGTCAAAATAGGATGGTGCCAAGTTCGGTGATGAAAGTTCCGGGGTGAACCGCCAAGCCATCAGGCACTTCTCAGAAGGATGTAGCTTATTCGACCATTCACCGCCATTCCGCATCATTTGTCCAACGACTGGAGGCTCGATAAACCAAAAATCCCTTCACTCTTCACCAACGCGAACGATCTGATCAAAAGGTCTTATTATTGACCGAACGTAAAGCTCAACCGCCGCCTCGTAAATGGTGAAAGGCTCTAAACGGTCAATTCGTGTAAACCCGAGCTGGAGTCGAGCGCGGTTAGCGGTCGGATGCAGCGACTTGTTCGGCCACATTTATCGCAAAACATGTTAGTTTTCAGAATGACTTTTGCATGACCTCAGCAACATCAATCCTTGTAAAAAGGCAACACACATGGCGAACACACCAATCTCCTTCGTATGCCTCAGATTAGAGATCATAGTAACCTTGTTAAGCTCGCGATTACTCGCCGCCATACTGCACATTGAGACAACTTCTGTATGCATATGAATTGTGTATTCCTTGCCAACCTCACGTATAAATCGCTCCTGAACCGCTTTAGAATCATAATCTGCTATTGCCTCAACTTGAGATGTAACCCTATATGCATCCCATCCCTCATACGCTAAGTATAGCAAAAAGGATAGAGTCAAAAGGTGTGCTGTAAACCGAAACATTCTAAATTTACCACTCATTGTTAGTATGCGTTTTTATTATTGCCGAACGTAAAGCTCAACCGCCGCCCCGTAAATAGTGAAAGGCTCTAAGCGGTCGATTCGTGTAAAACAGAGCTGGAGTCGAGCGCGGTTAGCGGTCGGATGCAGCGACTTGTTCTGCCGTATTATTCTTACGCGACTCGTGTAATCGCTCGGCAATCCATATTTTGATCAAAGCCTGTCGCGCTACGCCAACACGATCCGCTTCATGATCCAAGCGTGAAACCATCCATATAGGAAAATCGACGTTCACACGCTTGGCTTGATGACCTGGGCGAACGGCTTTACTCAAATCCAGATAAGGAAGAATGTCCTCCTCTCCGTCATCAAAAATCTTATCTAGTTCTTCAGCTTTCATATACTTCTATCTCCTTTGTTCTTGCTCGTCTTACAGAAATGATCCGAATTCTTTCTTCTCTCATCGTGTAGAATGCGGCCCACACCTTGCCACCAAAGCTTGCAAGCAAGGCAAACCGCTGTTCTGTCTCGCTATTAGCGGGAAAGACAACTCTGTCTTCGTCCTGCCACAAGGCTTGGGCTGATGTAAAATCGATTCCATGTTTTGATTCATTGCTCCGGCTTTTTTCTGGGTCAAACTCGAACGTCACGGTATACTTAATATACCGTAAATCGTTGTGTTTGCAACTATTATTATTATTGCAGAACGTAAAGCTCAACCGCCGGTGTGTAAACGACACAAACCACAAACGGATGATTGCTGTAAAACTGTGTGAAGTCGAAAACGGTTAACGGTCGGATGCAGCGACTTGTTCGGCCACTTTCTTCGCTTACGTGAGCTTCGCACAAACAAACCAGAAACAACCACTCCATGTGATTACAGCTAAAAGTATCAATGCAAGCGGTCGATAAAGGAAAACTCTGGTTATAGCCAAACAGAGTATTAAGAGCAGCAGAAATGCCAGAATCGCGAACAATATCAGGCACCATGCATGGTCTGTAATGTATCCATCCCAGATCCGGTTCAACCGGCGCATCAGAGCCGAAGAACCCAGTATCCATATCGGTAAGATAGCAAATGAACCAAGCCAATGCGCGGTATCTCGCTTGGTCGAAGATTCCATCTTTTCACCCATCGCAATACGAGTGAGGATGCTGAATAATGCATTCATTATAATTATTGCCGAACGTAGAGCTCAACCGCCGCCGAGTCAACCGCCGCAAACCAAAAACGGTCATAAGCAAGCCGCCCGCAGCAAACTCACGGACGGTTAACGGTCGGATGAAGCGCCTTGTTCGGCCGATTTTTTTGACCAGCATATAGCTTCGGATTCGCGTGGAAATGCCCCTTCTATCTGTGCTATCACTGCTCGATCAATATCAGGGAAATTTGTGTATACGTGCATACTGAATTCGTCCCATTGGTCATCGAGGTCTGTAATGAAAATGCCATTCACATCATCAACTATTAGGCGAAAGCCAAATGCATGAACAGAGAAGCAATCTCGTAACTCGGCCTTGATTACTCGAATGTCCTTCCATTCGGTAAATACACACCGCTCAAGTATGAGCCAGCGCCTCTCGCAAAGTGTGATCCCATGAGAAGAAAATTTGTAACGTATATGACGAGTTCCAGACACTAAATTATGCTGAGGGGATTCTTGTTATATTATTGCCGAACGTAGAGCTCAACCGCCGGTGAGTCAACCGCCACAAACCTGAAATGGTCAATACCTCTCACTCGCTGCAAACTGTGGGGCGGTTAACGGTCGGATGAAGCGCCTTGTTCGGCAAGATTATTTGGTAAGAATGCTCTCAACGATCTTCCCCGTCTCCAGAGAAACGCTACACGTCATACCTCCCCAACTAGCACATCTAAAGAAGTCCCCTTCCACAATAATGGGATTTGCATATACATCTCCATACATGGGCAACTCCGCCTCCCACAAAATGCCATCATCGCTTAGTAGGTAAATGTTCGATACACCTTTGGGATGGCCGTGGTATGCCTCACGGACTAATACACCATACTCTGTCTTGATGGCTTCTACTATCTCGGTGTGACGTGCGATCATGTCTTATTATTATAGCCGAACGTAGAGCTCAACCGCCGGTGTGACAAGGTCCAAGGCTATGCGTGGTTGATTCCGTGAAATGGTTTCTGGCCTGGGAACGGTTAACGGTCGGATGAAGCGCCTTGTTCGGCCACAATTCTTGTCTTCCGCTAGAGAAAGGCACTACCTTCAGCGCTTGAGCTTACAGATCCATTCGTCCCTCCAGCTCTATCATTTGGCACCCGATACAGGCAGAAATATAAAAATGGCCCGATAAACGGAAACCAGACCAATATCGACCATACAGTGCGCCGCAAAAACGGTATCTCACGGTGCTTGGGCAGCAGGAATAAGCCTAGGCAAACTCGTAATGAAACTACAAAGCTAATTGCTATCATCGCGCTAAACAATGGATTCTGTGTGATGTATTCATGCATTATATTATTATTGCCGAACGTAGAGCTCAACCGCCGCCGGGTCAACCGTCACTAGCCAAAAACGGTCTTTCACTCTTAAACTACGCGAGTTGAGAACGGTTAACGGTCGGATGAAGCGCCTTGTTCGGCCACATTCTCTGTCAGCGCGTTATCGTGACCAAACACCCGGTAGCCTATACGTGTCAGGGTTCCAAACATTAGAGGCAGTATCGGAATCAGCATGGCATACCAAAATGGCAGGCTTGCAGGTGTGCCGTCCGATGCCTTGGGAACATAATCCAACCAGTATAAATAAGAATATCCCAATACAGGCACAAGAGCCAAACCCATGAAACAGTATTGAAGCCTCCTATGCAGCCTATTATAGCGACCATCAATCCTGACCATCACCCAAACCATAAATATCCCAATAAATGCCAAGCACCAAGATAGCTGAAGCATGGTTGAAAATGATTCAGGCATCCCTTCGGAGGGATAAGCTGTCGCAATCGGATTCATTCTTATTATTGCCGAACGTAGAGCTCAACCGCCGGTGAGTCAACCGCCACAAACCTGAAATGGTCAATACCTCTCACTCGTTGCAAACTGTGGGACGGTTAACGGTCGGATGAAGCGCCTTGTTCGGCCACATTCTTGCAAACACCGCATGTACGCAAAACCGTCACCAACCATTAGTCCCGACCGTCTCTGCAAATGTGCGATAGCCTGGCATATCATGCATCGAAGCCAGAAACCGTTGACCAACGATCATGGGGAAAGCCGATGAGCAACATGGATCAAACCAGCCTCAACCATCACATCTCCATCGAGGGATCAAGCAACGGCGAATACGGCAGCAGGAACATCCGTCATCGAAACCTGAAGACAACGAGCAACCCCAAAACTCATTCGCCTAACATACACGGACACACGAAACGCAATGCATGCATTCTTATTATTGCCGAACGTAAAGATCAACCGCCCGTGTGACAACGATCAATAATCATTAACGCAAGATCGCTCTCGCCAGTCATCATGAAGTCGGGGGCTACAAGGGGTCGGATGCATCGCCTTGTTCGATCTACACAGATCAATGCGCCTTACAACTGCCGTGGGTAACGAAGATCCTGAACCATTGGATGTGTCCATCACCGCCGCGTGAATCGAATCGTGCATCACACCGAAAACGGAATGCGAAACCAATCCAAACCATTCACATCAGATTCTTCTAAAATGTTATCAATGGCAGCGAACGAGAACCAAACCATCAATATCGAGCCAAATGAGCTAGAAACTCAAGCCGTTCCAGGAAGCGTTCATCGATCCAAAATCATTCAATAATAGCGGCATATCGGCGATGCCCCAGGGCAATACTGAACACGAAGAATCAATAATTATCGAACGTATAGCTCAACCGCCGTCGGGTCAACGGTCATAGGCTAAACATGGTTGTTTCGTCTAAACCCGAGCAAAGTCGAGCGCGGTTAGCGGTCGGATGCAGCGACTTGTTCGGCCACTTTCTTTGCAGCGCGTCGCACCCCACAAGATATACTTGTGTTAAAAACATACGTGACGGCAATGAAGATGAATATAGTGCTTCTGAGGTATTCTCCTTCGAAGATTCTCAGTAGTGAATGCACACACAATGCTACCGCGACGATAGACATCACAAAAATTGCAGGAGCACTTAGAATATAGCCTCTTCTGTCATTAAGAACACCGTCTAACTGCACTTCAGATAGACCGACCCTAAGTTGACGTTTATAGCTGTGCGCCTCAATAACCATAGAGAATAAAAGCAACACAATGATCACCCCTGCTGTTATATACACGATCATATTATTATTGCCGAACGTAGAGGTCTGCCGCCGCATGTAAAACGGTGAGCAATCGAGGGAGGTCTTAACTGTAAAATGGCTTCCGACTACGAACGGTTAACGGTCGTCAGCACCGCCTTGTTCGATCTATTTTATTGCCTGTGCAAAAATAAGGTCGTCTCCTTCTCCTGGCACCTCTGAAAACTTACGATCCCTACCTGCCGACCAAACAATCATCTCACCATTGCCGATATATACACGGAATTTTGTCCCCCACGCGTCTTCAACATCGCGGTCGTCTAGGAACCTGATCTGCTTAGGTCCACCTTGGTTGAGAATATCCACCATCGGCTGATCTGTCGCAGATGGTCTCTCTCCATACTCAGACATCCAATTAAGGTAAGCTATGGCTATAGCATTAGACTTATTGTAAGTTCTTACCATCGAATGATCATGATGATGTGAGAATGATCTTATTATTGGCCATGCAACAAACATTGCTGCTCCCAAAAGCAGTAGCCCAACCAATAATTTCGTTTTCATAGTATTTATTCTTATCGAACGTAGAGCTCAACCGCCGGTGAGTCAAACGCGACAAACCTCGAACGGATGATTGCTGTAAAACTGTGTGAAGTCGAGGACGGTTAACGGTCGGATGAAGCGACTTGTTCGGCAACCATCCTCTCAAACACCACCCGGCTCCCTTAAACGTCCCCCATCATTCACACCGACCGTCTCTGCAAGCGTGCGAAAGCCAGGCATGTCGACCGAAGCCAGAAACGCCAGAGCAACGACCACGGAGAAAACCGATGGGCAACATGGATCAAACCACCCTCAATCTATAAACCGACATCGATGGATCAAGGTAGAGCGAGCGCGGCAGCGGGAACATCCAGCATCGAACCTGATGACCATGATCAACCAATAACCCATTCATCTAACCAACGCGGCAACACGCAACACAATGCGTGCATTCTTATTATGGCCGAACGTAGAGCTCAACCGCCGGTGTGTAAATGTCATAAACCAAATATGGGGCATCAGCAAGCCGCCCGCCGCAAACTCACGGACGGTTAACGGTCGGATGAAGCGCCTTGTTCGACGGCGATTCTGAATAGTCAGGATGTGCCGACTCGTGATCGCATCGTGCTGGCTCTCTCGCAACCCCGCCAAGAACCGCCGACAGCAAGTTTCTGGCACCGGAGGCAGCTGTGCTTCGTGAATCGATCCGCCGTGCCAGTATCTTGCGAAACCCTTGCACGAACCACTCCCTTGCGCCCAAAAAGTGACACCTGGGAATCTCATCCGCCGAAACCTGTGCCCTGCACGATGATGCCGTTCAAGACACCAGCAACGGATCAAGCAACCTGAGATCATCAGCGAAACCTTCCATCATGGTGCATCGAGAACCGCCAACTTCAGAAAATTATTATTATTGGCGAACGTAGAGCTCAACCGCCGGTGAGTCAACCGCCGCAAACCTGAAATAGACGATACCTCTCACCCGCGGCAAACTGTGGGACGGTTAACGGTCGGATGCAGCGCCTTGTTCGGCAACTATTCTCACTTCCCATGCCAGCGCCTGAAACCGATGTCCAACCATGAACCTCGACCGCACTTCTCAGCACACGCCTGCATGAAATAATGTGCCGGAAACCGCAGAGCCACGACCGAACCAGCCCAGGTGACAAAAATTCATGGATGAGTGGCTCAGTCATCGGACAGGTGGCGACGGGCAATCCAGATCGATCAACGGAAACCTAAACCGAACAGCACCGCCACAACACCAGAAATCTCGACCAGCCAAATCCCCCATCGACGTCACCGAAGCGAACAATCCATGGAACATCCATCTAATTATCGCCGAACGTAGAGCTCAACCGCCGCCGAGTCAACCGCCACAAACCGAAAATGGATCATACCTCTCAATCGCGGCAAACTCTCGGACGGTTAACGGTCGGATGAAGCGCCTTGTTCGGCCACATTCTTCTTATGATAAGGCCTTCAAACCCTTGCTAACATAGGCAATCCATTCGTCATTGTTGAGGATTCTATCTTGTCCGCTAGCACGCTTAGTAATGACTATCCTGCCATCTGACATGGCCTTAAGAACAACTTGATCGTCTGCATCAATAATACCAAAACCAGAATCTTGTGCCGCCAAACGAGCATCGCCCAACCATCGTTCGCGGAGAGACTCCTCCTTTCGATGCTTTGTCTTTCGCCATTGAATATGCTCAATAACTTTGTCTATCAATTCGTCTAGCATACGGATATTCTTATTATTGCCGAACGTAAAGCTCAACCGCCGGTGGGTCAACCGCCGCAAACCAAAAACGGTCATCAGCAAGCCGCCCGTCGCAAACTGTCGGACGGTTAACGGTCGGATGAAGCGCCTTGTTCGGCCACGTTCTTCTTCATCACAATATCCCGCAGGACATCATTCATCGCATCTTTCGGTATCTGTATGTGAGTCCTGTCTCGTGTATATAAGAATACATCACAGGCATCCTCTCTGACCTCACGCAAATCATCCTCGGTTCCGCTGAAGAGGATCTTACTATCCTTCTGTATCTTCACTACGCCACTACAGTTATCAATCTGCCATGTGACTTTCATCTTCTTGAACGCAGATATTCCGCCACCGACCAAGATTATAATGCCAAACACGACCAAAAGGTTAAAACCATGCTGATGCCAATATCGTAATAACTGAGACAGATAAAGCATCATCAGCACAATAGATATCACAAACTTCCAATGATGTGTTACTGTCATCTTCATTATTATTGCCGAACGTAGAGCTCAACCGCCGCCGGGTCAACAGTCGAAAATCAAGAATGGTCATAAGCAAGCCGGCCGTAGCAAACTCGCGGACGGTTAACGGTCGGATGAAGCGCCTTGTTCGGCAACTATTCTCACTGCCCGTGCCAGCGCCTGAAACCGATGTCCAACCATTAACACCGACCGTATCTGCAGATGTGCGACAGCCTGAATGAGTATGCCGGAAACCGCAAAGTCAGGACAGAGCCAAAGCGGGATGCAAAAATTCATGGATGAGTGGCTCAGTCATCGGACAGGTGGCGACGGGCAATCCAGATCGATCAACGGAAACCCAAGCCGAACAGCACCGATGCAACGCCAGGAATCTCAACCCGCCAAATCCCCCATCGATGTAACCGAAACGAACAATCCATGACACATCCATCTAATAATCGCCGAACGTAGAGCTCAACCGCCGGTGGGTCAACCGCGACAAACCTCGAACGGATGATTGCTGTAAAACTGTGTGAAGTCGAGGACGGTTAACGGTCGGATGAAGCGCCTTGTTCGGCAACCATCCTCTCAAACACCACCCGGCTCCCTTAAACGTCCCCCATCATTCACACCGACCGTCTCTGCAAGCGTGCGAAAGCCAGGCATGTCGACCGAAGCCAGAAACGCCAGAGCAACGACCACGGAGAAAACCGATGGGCAACATGGATCAAACCACCCTCAATCTATAAACCGACATCGATGGATCAAGGTAGAGCGAGCGCGGCAGCGGGAACATCCGGCATCGAACCTGATGACCATGATCAACCAATAACCCATTCATCTAACCAACGCGGCAACACGCAACACAATGCGTGCATTCTTATTATGGCCGAACGTAAAGCTCAACCGCCGTCGGGTCAACGGTCATAGGCTAAGCAAGGTTGTTTCGTGTAAACCCGAGCTGGAGTCGAGCGCGGTTAGCGGTCGGATGCAGCGACTTGTTCGGTCAGTTTTGATAGATATACGTAGGACTGACCTTTCACCCTCCCCTTCTCAAGGGTCAGTTGAATATTATGGGTCTTCGCGTATACTCGAATCTTCTCAAAATACGACGCGTCTGTCACACACCAAAAATGTAGTGAATGCTTGACCTTCTTCAGTGAAGAAAACTCTTGGGAATACACCCCTGTAGCTTTCGGAGGAAGTGGAAATGAATACACACACTTAACAAGGGGCAATGGAAATTTATCTCTATCCTCTAATGCTAGCTCCCATCGCTTGAGTTGCGATTCATACGCATACCCACCCTTCTGACAAATATAAGACCCCTTGCCATAAAAAAGGCTAGCACAACTGCTGCGATTCCAAACCGCTATGTTCTTACTCGGCTTTGATTCGTCATCCTTCTGACTAGAAACAGCCACCGCAAGGTTCTTACATACAGGGCAACTAACTTGGGCTTGTGCAACTATTGTAGTTCCAACCATTAGCAGTAGCATTAGCGTCTTCATATTATTATTACCGAACGTAAAGCTCAACCGCCGCCATGTAAAACGTCAAAGGCTCTAAACGGCTGATTCGTGTAAAACAGAGCAAAGTCGAGCGCGGTTAGCGGTCGGATGCAGCGACTTGTTAGCCCAAAGTTATTGTTTCTTGGGACTATTGGGAACTCGGTCTAAATCATTCGGAGCACGTCCATAGGCTAATCGGTCTAGTGCAATCGGGACTCGTCCAACCCCCTCGACAATCAAATCCGCATAAATCAATTCCAGCTTATCCATGTCAATTAGAAGCTTAAAAATAGCATTCTTATTCTTTGGCCTTACCACAGTTATAAGTATATGTGGCGGTATATCTCTCGGCAGGTCGCCCCAGGCTCCTTCAAATATGTAGGTATATGGGTAAGGTTTCATCTGTGGTGGTTCGTTACCAAATGGGCTATCGCTTGCATCATACATTAACAGCTCTCGGAGAGAGTTCGGAAAAACCAGCTTCTTCTTCCCAATACTCAGAGACAGTTTCTTCAAATCGAACGATGCTGGAGAATACTCCTTGGGCAACCCGATAAGCCTACCATTCTTAAGACTAAGTACTGCCTCTTCATGCCGAGGCGGACTTTCACGGGCAGTCACTATTGCACTCGAAGCGATAAGACACAATAGAGCTAGGTGTTTTATTATGCGTTTCATTTCTTATTATTGGCTAACGTAGAGCTCAACCGCCGGTGTGTAAATGTCAGAAACCTAAAATGGTCTTTCACTCTCAAACTGCGCGCGTCGAGAACGGTTAACGGTCGGATGAAGCGCCTTGTTCGGCCACATTTATTGAGGAAATGTAATTGCGTAAACAAGCTTTTGAGTACGGCTATAACTCCAATAGAGATTATACCCTTCATGCGACGACTTACAATAGATCCAATCTTCGTCAGAGGTCCAGCCATGTGAAATACTGCCAAAACTCACACCTCCCTCTTGCCAATCAGAATAGCCTTCGCTTCTGAGAATCCTATCTAAAGCCTCAAATTGTGCATCAGAAGCATGAAACCGATACTTGGGTGATTCAAACGGCTGCCAACTCATCAGCGGCTTAGTATCAAGTTCAAGCTGCTCTATCTCAGGCAACCCGAATACCTGACCACAGCCTACTAACCCCCCACGATCAGGCTTACTCAAATAACCAACCCCAACAACGAAGAGAAATACCGCTATCCAAATGAATACTGATTTTCGCATCTTATTATTATTGCCGAACGTAAAGCTCAACCGCCGCGCCCCACCGAAGGGAACAGCTCTGAGCAACATTAAATCTCAACTACGCCATCGACTCCGGGACGGTAAGCGGTCGGATGCAGCGACTTGTTGGGCTTATTTTGTTGCGGGCATCGCCATAGACAGCTCTTGTGTCCTGACTCTCGTCATCGATTCATGAACAGGTTGGCTATACTGACGATACTCGATACAAAAATATCTGTGAGCTATGCGCATAGGTAGACGAACTCTCACAGATATACTACTCTCTGGTTTAACCTCGCTAAAATCTATACCAGTGCCACAGTAACCAGTTGCTTGTTCTTCCCATATCTTAGACCTAGGTGCTCGTGTATAAATCCGAGGGTGGACATTCTGCAATCCATGTGCATATATCCAAAAGGATTTATTCGTAGTGTTCTTAATTTTCACTTCCCTATACATCAGCTTATGGATTTTACCTGAATTGGTATTGGTGACCTCGACTTCCTTCGCCTCTCCAAGAATTATATTTTCGGCGGCAACGGGAACCGCGGGAGCATCTCTCTCCAACCTAATAATGTTGTTCGAGCCTATCTCGGTGTAAAAGCTACGACATATGAGATAGCTAATACCTATTACAAGCAAGCCGCATACAATCGTGATATTAAGGTAACGACTTATTTTATCTGCAACGGTCATAATTTTATTGCCCAACGTAAAGCTCAACCGCCGTCGGGTCAACGGTCATAAGCTAAGCGTATTTGTTTCGTGTAAACCCGAGCTGGAGTCGAGCGCGGTTAGCGGTCGGATGCAGCGACTTGTTCGGCCAAATTTTTCGGCATTAGTACTGAGCCTGATGAAAGAAACACTTATTACTATTCTTAGAGAGATAGAGATAAGAATCGCTGAGGGACTCATCATTCTGTCTATAGGTTTCAACGCTTCCAATATTCTCAAACGGGACAACAGGCAGACGGCCTCCCGATGACTCATCTAGCTTCACAAAGGAACCGCCAGAAAGAAGATCATCTCTATCAGAAGCGTCCATAGTAAATTCTATATAAACATTACCACCTGCAAACGCAATACTACCATCCACGCTAATAATCTTAACCGAGCTTGGTATCGGTGAGCATACGAACTCCCTAAATACCTCTTCAGGGTTTTGTTGTGACATGTCCCGGGGCGTTAACACCAGATAGATACCATAGGCAAAGTATGCTATAACCACCGTTGTAAGGACTAGCGCTATGCCACAACCTAGACGCTTCTTCTTCATATTTTTATTGCCGAACGTAAAGATCAACCGCCCGTGTGACAACGCTCAATAATCATTAACGCAAGATCGCTCTCGCCAGTCATCATGAAGTCGGGGGCTACAAGGGGTCGGATGCATCGCCTTGTTCGATCTACACAGATCAATGCGCCTTGAAACTGCCGTGGGTAACGTAGATCCTGAACCATTGGATGTGTCCATCAGCGTTGCGCGGCCATGAATCGTGATCTACCAAACACCTCTTTCGTTCCGCCTGGCAATCGCAGGGATGTTCCTGAGGAACGAAGGATCTTCCCGGAGAGCAGCCAGGCTAAACCCTTGCGTGTTCCATCGAGGAAATTATCAAATGTCACTTCACTTCATCACCGCTCCCGTGGTGATGTGAGTCAGCGATACTGAACTCGCCAAATCGGGTGCCGAACATCACGACGAAAACCCTTGTATGTCCCACCGGAGATCCTGAATGCGTAGAATCCGAATTATTATTATCGAACGTATAGCTCAACCGCCGCCTCGTAAACAGTGAAAGGCTCTAAACGGCTGATTCGTGTAAAACAGAGCAAAGTCGAGCGCGGTTAGCGGTCGGATGCAGCGACTTGTTAGGCTCTTTCTTGTCTTTGACGCTAAATAGAAGATCTGCAATACAACCCCAACGCTAGACCAATCACGACACAAGACCACCACACCACACGCCCAGTATATGAAGCATTGCTGCTGTATTCGTCCATCCTATAAAATAGCCAACCGCAGACAAATACACCGCCAGCAAGGAAGGTAAATAGCATCGCCTCGCTATTGAAGCTCGAAAATATACGCTTCCCCATCAACCATCCAGATACTTGAAAAGTTAAAAATCCGACAAGTATCGGCAGAGGATTCCCCTTGGTGCTCATCATTACGATATCAGTGTCTTTTCTTATTATTGCCTAACGTAAAGATCAACCGCCTACGAACAATGTTAAAATACCGAAAACAGATATACGCTCCGAAACAGATGCCCGACTATTCAGCGGTAACGGGTCGGATGCATCGCCTTGTTCGATCAACACAGATCAATGCGACTTTAAACTGCCGTGGGTAACGAAGATCCTGAACCATTCGATGTGTCCATCACCGCCGCGTGAATCGAATCGTGCATCATACCGAAAACGGAATGCGAAACCAATCCAAACCATTCACGAGAGATTCTTCTAAAACGTTATCAATGGCAGCGAACGAGCACCAATCCATCAATATCGATTCAAAAGAGCTGGAAACTCAAGCCGTTCCCGGAAGCGTTCATCGATCCAAAATCATTCATCAATAACGGCATATCAGCGATGCTCCAGGGAAATACTGAACACGAAGAATCAATAATTATCGAACGTAAAGCTCAACCGCCGTCGGGTCAAACTCGATAAATCTAAAAAGGTTTTTCGCTCTTAAAGTCTGCGCGTCGAGGACGGTTAACGGTCGGATGCAGCGACTTGTTCGGCAACTATCCTTGGAACAGCTCCCGGAATGTAAAACCATCACCAACCAATAATCCCGACCGTATCTGGCAATGTGCGATAGCCTGATTTGAATAGTCCAGCACTCCATCCAAATTTCCGCTGCAAATCACACGGGCTTAATTCGTCTCAATCTCTAGCAATGTGCGCGAACGAACGATATGGCACCGATGACAAAGGTAAACTGAGCGGGATCAGAATAATCATCTGGGAAATATCTTATCAACCAAACCACCATCGCTCTCACTACGCCTAACAAACACCGATGAAAAAGTATTATTATAGCCGAACGTAGAGGACAACCGCCGCGTGTAAAATAGTGGTGGTCCAAGTGAAATTCTTAACTGTAAAATGGCTGCGGACTACGAACGGTTAACGGTCGGATGCTCCGCCTTGTTCGGCCACTTTCTTGAGCACGAGGGTAGCTCCAATATTACTAAGAAAATCCAGCTCCAGTTTTTCGTTTCTTATGCGCCACTTAAAAGTATTAGTCCAATCTGAAGTCTGGTTCTTAAGATCATATAATACGATGATATCTTTTGAAATAGCGTAACGATGTTCGGATGCGGCCCCCTTAACTCCATCTTTACCTGCGGTCATTGTGGCAGTCCCATCGGGTCTTATAATCAATTCAAAGGTTACATTAGGGATAGGAGTATCCTTTGGCGTATTCTTGTGAAGCACAAACTTACCTTCACCCCAAGTACCAACTAGTTTTGCGGCTATGGCATTCCATTTCACTGTTTCGCCAGCATTACAAATGGTCATCAACGCTATTAATATTATTGTAGTATATGTTTTCATAGTTTTTTCTTATTATTGCCGAACGTAGAGCTCAACCGCCGGTGTGTAAATGTCAGAAACCTAAAATGGTCTTTCACTCTCAAACTGCGCGCGTCGAGAACGGTTAACGGTCGGGATGAAGCGCCTTGTTCGGCCACATTTATTGAGGAAATGTAATTGCGTAAACAAGCTTTTGAGTACGGCTATAACTCCAATAGAGATTATACCCTTCATGCGACGACTTACAATAGATCCAATCTTCGTCAGAGGTCCAGCCATGTGAAATACTGCCAAAACTCACACCTCCCTCTTGCCAATCAGAATAGCCTTCGCTTCTGAGAATCCTATCTAAAGCCTCAAATTGTGCATCAGAAGCATGAAACCGATACTTGGGTGATTCAAACGGCTGCCAACTCATCAGCGGCTTAGTATCAAGTTCAAGCTGCTCTATCTCAGGCAACCCGAATACCTGACCACAGCCTACTAACCCCCCACGATCAGGCTTACTCAAATAACCAACCCCAACAACGAAGAGAAATACCGCTATCCAAATGAATACTGATTTTCGCATCTTATTATTATTGCCGAACGTAAAGCTCAACCGCCGCCGGGTCAAACTCAGATAAATCTTAAATGGTCTTTCGCTCTAAAACTCCGTGGCGTCGAGAACGGTTAACGGTCGGATGCAGCGACTTGTTCTGCGGAGATTATTGCCATATCAACCCGAGCGCGCAAGGAATAGTCCAGCACTCTGTCCAAATTTCCGTTGCAAATCATTCGGGCGGCATCCGTCTCAATCTCTGCAAATGTGCGCGAACGAACGATAAGCCACCGCTCACAAAGGTAAACTGAGCGGGATCAGAATAATCAACTGGGAAATCATTCATCCGATGTGCCAGGGAAAGCGAACCAACGCCAGCAATGCCGGGCAAAAAAATTATTATTGCAGAACGTAGAGCTCAACCGCCGGTGAGTCAACCGCCGCAAACCTGAAATGGTCGATACCTCTCACTCGTGGCAAACTCACGGACGGTTAACGGTCGGATGAAGCGCCTTGTTCGGCCACTTTATTCGAATGGTGGCTTCGCTATAAGTAGTCGAACTACACCATCTTCAGTCTTCGACCAATATCCCATATAAACCTTATCATTAACCGTAATCTTCAATACCTCAGCGGGTCGACCCCTAACAGACCCCGAGATGATATTTGGATATTTTGGGTATTGTTCTTCCAGCGGAGGCACGTCAGAAGGCCATGTAAACCAAGTATCAACTGGAACAGTATGACCAGAAGGCAACACCAACTCATCCCCATGAAAAGTTATACGCGTATCCCTCCATAAACGCTTCTTTGAAACGTATAAGCCAAGGTTGATTATGCCAATTACGACCACTACGACTAACCATCGTTTTTTCATATTCTTATTATTGCCGAACGTAGAGCTCAACCGCCGGTGTGTAAATGTCAGAAACCTAAAATGGTCTTTCACTCTCAAACTGCGCGCGTCGAGAACGGTTAACGGTCGGATGAAGCGCCTTGTTCGGCCACATTTATTGAGGAAATGTAATTGCGTAAACAAGCTTTTGAGTACGGCTATAACTCCAATAGAGATTATACCCTTCATGCGACGACTTACAATAGATCCAATCTTCGTCAGAGGTCCAGCCATGTGAAATACTGCCAAAACTCACACCTCCCTCTTGCCAATCAGAATAGCCTTCGCTTCTGAGAATCCTATCTAAAGCCTCAAATTGTGCATCAGAAGCATGAAACCGATACTTGGGTGATTCAAACGGCTGCCAACTCATCAGCGGCTTAGTATCAAGTTCAAGCTGCTCTATCTCAGGCAACCCGAATACCTGACCACAGCCTACTAACCCCCCACGATCAGGCTTACTCAAATAACCAACCCCAACAACGAAGAGAAATACCGCTATCCAAATGAATACTGATTTTCGCATCTTATTATTATTGCCGAACGTAGAGCTCAACCGCCGCCGAGTCAACCGCCACAAACCGAAAATGGATCATACCTCTCACTCGCGGCAAACTCTCGTACGGTTAACGGTCGGATGAAGCGCCTTGTTCGACGGCGATTCTGAATAGTCAGGATGTGCCGACTCGTGATCGCATCGTGCTGGCTCTCTCGCAACCCCGCCAAGAACCGCCGACAGCAAGTTTCTGGCACCGGAGGCAGCCGCGCTTCGTGAATCGACGTGATGTGCCAGTATCTTGCGAAACCCTTGCACGAACCACACCCTTGCGCCCAAAAAGTGACACCTGGGAAATCTCATACGCCGGAACCTGTGCCCTGCACGATGATGCCGTTCAAGACACCAGCAACGGATCAAGCAACCTGCGATCATCAGCGGAACCTTCCATCATGGTGCATCGAGAACCGCCAACTTCAGAAAATTATTATTATTGGCGAACGTAGAGCTCAACCGCCGGTGAGTCAACCGCCGCAAACCTGAAATGGTCAATACCTCTCACTCGCGGCAAACTGTGGGGCGGTTAACGGTCGGATGAAGCGCCTTGTTCGACGGCGATTCTGTATAATCAGGATGTGCCGACTCGTGATCGCATCGTGCTGGATCTCTCGCAACCCCGCCAACAACCGCCGACAGCAAGTTTCTGGCACCGGAGGCAACCGTGCTTCGTGAATCGATCCGATGTGCCAGTATCTTGCGAAACCCTTGCACGAACTACGCCCTCGCGCCCAAAAAGTGACACCTGAAAAATCTCATCCGCCGGAACCTGTGCCCTGCACGATGATGCCGTTCAAGACACCAGCGACGGATCAAACCACCTGCGATCATCAGCGGAACCTTCCATCATGGTGCATCGAGAACCGCCAACTTCAGAAAATTATTATTATTGGCGAACGTAGAGCTCAACCGCCGGTGAGTCAACCGCCGCGAACCTGAAATGGTCAATACCTCTCCCCTGCTGCAAACTGTGGGACGGTTAACGGTCGGATGAAGCGCCTTGTTCGACGGCTTTTCTGAATAGTCAGGATGTGCCGATTCGGAATAGTCCAGCACTCTGTCAGGGGAACGCCTGGATACGAACCAAGGTGGCAATCGTCTCAATCCTGATCCATGTGCGCGAATGATCGATAATAGCCGGCTCTGGAAGGCGACTGAGCGGGATGATGAACGCGGAGACTCAATTATTATTATTGGCGAACGTAGAGCTCAACCGCCGGTGGGTCAACCGGCGAAAATCAAGAATGGTCATAAGCAAGCCGCCCGCAACAAACTCTCGGACGGTTAACGGTCGGATGAAGCGCCTTGTTCGGCCACATTATTCAACAACCCGCGTGACCAACTTGCGCTTCTTCGCACTATCGCTGGGGAAAAACCCGCACACGACAACTACAGCGAAGCAAACAAATGGAATGACACCTAATATGGTAAGCCAGGGGGAATATCCACAGTCACGAAAACGCTTGGCCGTAACGGCGGCGAGAATCCATATCGTAGCCCAGGCGACTACGCCCAGAGCAATAGAGGCAAAGATATTCCTACCGGTCTCAAAAGAGGAAAACGCCAAAAATATAATTGATAGTTGGGACACTAATCCGGTTACCACAGATGTGACCCACCACTCAAAACGATCTGACTTCCCTGAAAATTTGAATACAGAAATCATATTATTATTGCCGAACGTAGAGCTCAACCGCCGCCGAGTCAACCGCCGCAAACCTGAAATGACCGATACCTCTCACCCGCGGCAAACTGTGGGACGGTTAACGGTCGGATGAAGCGCCTTGTTCGATCACATTATTCAGCAGAGCCCATGTCTTCCCCACAAGAAAAACAGATGTCAAAATTGCCCGGGTTAGACTCTCCACAGATGGCACATGTAACCTCGACCTCGGCATCCTTCGAGTTAGTCTCCATGGTGCGCTTCATGATCTCCCATGCTCTAGGATAATCCTCATCGTTCATTACACAGATATTCGGGTAGAACTCAGGAATAGGGATCTCCGATAATCCTGCCATTGTGGTGTGTTCATTCCGAAGCATAGTAGGAATACCTTCTGACTCTAAAATCGATTTGTAGTATGCCACAGTGGAGTGGTCTTTATGGCGATATATCTCTTTCATGCTCTTTTTTTATATTATTATCGAACGTAGAGCTCAACCGCCGCCGGGTCAACCGCCACAAACCTGAAATGGTCAATACCTCTCACTCGCTGCAAACTGTGGGACGGTTAACGGTCGGATGAAGCGCCTTGTTCGACGGCTTTTCTGAATAATCAGGATGTGCCGATTCGGAATAGTCCAGCACTCTGTCAGGGGAACGCCTGGATACGAACCAAGGTGAAAATCGTCTCAATCATGATCCATGTGCGTGAACGAACGATGATAGCCGGTTCTCGAAGGTGACTGAGCGGGATGATGAACGCGGAGACTCAATTCTTATTATTATTGGCGAACGTAGAGCTCAACCGCCGGTGAGTCAACCGCCGCGAACCTGAAATGGTCAATACCTCTCCCCTGCTGCAAACTGTGGGACGGTTAACGGTCGGATGCAGCGCCTTGTTCGGCAACTATTCTCACTTCCCGTGCCAGCGCCTGAATCCGATGTCCAACCATGAACCCCGACCGCACCACTCAGCACACGCCTGCATGAAATAATGTGCCGGAAACCGCAGAGCCACGACCGAACCAGCCCAGGTGACAAAAATTCATGGATGAGTGGCTCAGTCATCGGACAGGTGGAGACGGGCAATCCAGATCGATCAACGGAAACCTAAACCGAACAGCACCGCCACAACACCAGAAATCTCGACCAGCCAAATCCCCCATCGATGTCACCGAAACGAACAATCCATGAAACATCCATCTAATTATCGCCGAACGTAGAGCTCAACCGCCGGTGAGTCAACCGCCGCAAACCTGAAATGACCGATACCTCTCACCCGCGGCAAACTGTGGGACGGTTAACGGTCGGATGAAGCGCCTTGTTCGACTGCGATTCTGAATAGTCAGGATGTGCCGACTCGTGATCGCATCGTGCTGGATCTCTCGCAACCCCGCCAAGAACCGCCGACAGCAAGTTTCTGGCACCGGAGGAAGCCGCTCTTAGTGAATCGACGCGATGTGCCAGTATCTTGCGAAACCCTTGCACGAACTACGCCCTCGCGCCCAAAAAGTGACACCTGAAAAATCTCATCCGCCGGAACCTGTGCCCTGCACGATGATGCCGTTCAAGACACCAGCGACGGATCAAACCACCTGCGATCATCAGCGGAACCTTCCATCATGGTGCATCGAGAACCGCCAACTTCAGAAAATTATTATTATTGGCGAACGTATAGCTCAACCGACCCCGGGTCAACGGTGATCAATCAAAAGAGGTCTTCCGCTCAATCGGGTTGCAAAGTCGTGGACGGTGAGGGGTCGGGTGCAGCGACTTGTTAGCTTTGTATTATTGCTTTAGCCTCCTTGGCGTGAATTAAAATTATCGCGCCAGACTGAAACTCAAAAGCTCGCAACCAATTAGGCTCAGGCTCCCCCGATATAGTAAAAACGCCATCCGCCCAGTCGTCATCGCTCCAGAAACCAGCATCGGCTAAACAGTCATCCTCCGTAAATGGCATTTCCGGATCACGACGATGAAACTCGTAGCGATGAACTTCGCTGTAGATTAATTCAACTCCCTTGGGATGTGTAATATCCACCCAATCCCCATCACCACGACTCCACTTAAGCCTGACGGAGCGATTCTGTACCGAATATTCAATCTCGCTAAAATTATAATTATTATGCAGATCTAACGTCAATTCACCAATGACAAGATAAATCGAATCTTTGAGGGAAAAGTGTTCCTTCATATTATTAGCTAACGTATAGCTCAACCGCCGCGCGTCAACAAAACGTACGACTCCAAGCAACATTAAATCTCAACTACGCCCCCGACTCTGGGACGGTAAGCGGTCGGATGCAGCGACTTGTTCGATTTCTTATTTTGTGTCTTTGGTCAATTTGAAGACAATGACATGTAGATGATATGGGGTATCGTAACCCACATGATCTGTGACAGCTTCCTTATCAACAACAACCGCGCCAGACCCTTTGTATTCCTCCACTACATTTCTTATATATTCACGTGAATCTATGGTTAATTCATCTGCCGACATTAAAGAATACTTAGTGCTGATCACTTTAAGTCTTAAGATATCAGATACATATTCTACTCTATAACCCCAGCCGGAAAATCTCTTAACAAGCGCTTCTGGCACGCAGAATATCAGTAAGTTACTTTGGTTCTCTTTCATGGTTTTTTTGTATTATATATTTTTATCGAACGTAGAGCTCAACCGCCGGTGAGTCAACCGCCGCAAACCGAAAACGGTCATCAGCAAGCCGCCCGCGGCAAACTGTGGGACGGTTAACGGTCGGATGAAGCGCCTTGTTCGGCCACTATTCTTAGCTACGGTCGAATGGCCATTCCACAGATAAATGAGGTCTTAATCGTAACTTGAGCAAACCTCTGGCGCTATCAGTAGGAAACGTGAACATCATAACCGCTTCATTGGGATTCTGCTGTATCGTCACACCTTGAATCTCAAATATATGAGTATCAAACAGCCTCTGATCATCGGTATAAATACTGATCTCACATTCACCATCAGCGGGTTGCAATCTTACCATATAATGAATATCGCCCTTGCTGCCACGAAACGTAATACAGTTATAGAACCATGGTGTGCTCGCGGCCTCCACATCAGGTGCATGCTCAAAAAATGATACCAGATCGTGATCTTCGGGGAATGGTTCCATGCGATTCATTTCTAATTATTGCCGAACGTAAAGCTCAACCGCCGCCTCGTAAATGGTGAAAGGCTCTAAACAGTCGATTCGTGTAAAACAGAGCAAAGTCGAGCGCGGTTAGCGGTCGGATGCAGCGACTTGTTCGGCTTGATATTGGCTATATCTACTCTATCGCATTACCTGTTAAAACATCAACAGATCTATTAACTAGCAGGTATGTAGTCTCGCCAGATTCACGATACAACAATATAGGCTGGTAGGATACACCTCGCACCTTTGGCCCATAAATCTTCTCCCACTTCATGTCACCAATCTTATACTCAGAGGACTCACCCAAACCAAGAATATCCCCAGTAGGATATACCAGCCAATCACCTGTCACGCCATAGGGGTTGCTAATCTTAGCCTTGGCATACTTAGCTTTATAATGTGCAATAATATAGGATACCTCCTTAGCTTCACCAAATACTGATTCTATACGAAAATCGCTGTCTGTAGCATTCTTACTGCACGAGCAAACGACCATACTCATTAGAACTGCCAGCATTAGCTTTGTGGATATTTTGTTCATATTTTTATTGCCGAACGTAGAGCTCAACCGCCGCCGAGTCAACCGTCACAAACCTGAAACGGTCGATACCTATCACTCGTGGCAAACTGCGGGACGGTTAACGGTCGGATGAAGCGCCTTGTTCGACGGCGATTCTGAATAGTCAGGATGTGCCGACTCGTGATCGCATCGTGCTGGAACTCTCGCAACCCCGCCAAGAACCGCCGACAGCAAGTTTCTGGCACCGGAGGCAGCCGCGCTTAGTGAATCGACGCGATGTGCCAGTATCTTGCAAACCCTTGCTCGAACCACGCCCTTGCGCCCAAAAAGTGACACCTGAAATATCTCATCCGCCGAAACCTGTGCCCTGCACGATGATGTAGCCCAAGACACCAGCAGCGGATCAAACCACCTGAGATCATCAGCGGAACCTTCCATCATGGTGCATCGAGAACCGTCAACCTCAGAAAATTATTATTATTGGCGAACGTAGAGCTCAACCGCGCCGTGTAAACCAGTTTCGCATCATTAATGTTTTTAGCTCTGCAAGTTCATCGGACAACGAACGGTATCGCGTCGGATGAAGCGCCTTGTTCGGTCACATTATCCTCTTATATCGATCTGCGCCTCAATACTCCAACAACTACCTTGTGAGCTATCAACCAGACGATAAAGCCTAGAGCCAATGAGGTAACGACCAAGCTTAGTAGAAAGAGTGGCAGTCCATCCCCAAGAATATGACCGTAATCTATACCAGGCAAACGCTCAGCCAAACTGAATATAACCTCGCCGAGCCAGAAACCGGGTTCTCGAAAGATTGCAATGTCCCACCAAGGTGAAAAATCGCCTTCTGCCTCACCAAATCGCAGAGTTCCAAATGCTACGGCAAAAGATATCAACCAATATGTGGCGACGGCTATGCCCAATATAGATGGTATGCTCTTCATTCTTATTATTACCGAACGTAGAGCTCAACCGCCGGTGTGACAAGGTCGAAGGCTGTGAGTGGTTGATTCCGTGAAATGGTTTCTGGCTGAGGGCGGTTAACGGTCGGATGAAGCGCCTTGTTCGGCCATATTTTTCAGTGGTGTGGAACTTCTCGAATACGATCTTGATGCCACTCACCATCACATTCGATCAACACAGAAGTAGTAGGCAATTGTAGCATCAGTTGACCTTCAGACCACGACTCCACCTCGAAAGAAACCCTACCTTCGTATGGGTGAGTAAGTCTATAAAATATGTCATATGACGTTGGGGATACTGGCTTAGCATACTCTGATTCAGCATACCACTCTTCAACTGCACGCCGAGCATCAGCTTCTACATATGTATCAAAGAAAATTTTAGGTGCCATGTAAAAACTCCGCAAACAATACACAACGTATACCATGCAAGCGCAGAGAATGACAGCCAGCCATCCTATAAATTTTCTTCTTTTCATTCTTAATTCTTGCCGAACGTATAGCTCAACCGCCGTCGGGTCAACGGTCATAGACTGAGCATGGTTGTTTCGTGTAAACCCGAGCGGAAGTCGAGCGCGGTTAGCGGTCGGATGCAGCGACTTGTTAGCCTAAATTATTTGGGGATTAGGGTGACTGTGCACTTCTTGAAACCACTCTTGTCAGACATGGGGATATCGAACTTCAGGGATTTGGGCACAGCTAAAAATTTCACTTCGCCTATCGAGTATGAATTACCAGCTTCTTCGCTCTTGAGCTTCTTGCTAGCCCACATCGAAATGGTGCAATATAGCTTGCCCTTCTTCGGATAGACCACTCCAGCAATAGAACCAACAGTGTAACCCTTCTTCAGAGGGGCATTATCTAGAAAGAAATGAAAGTCATCACGAAATTTTACCGTTCTGTGCCATTTGTATTTAGGGCCTTCAAACTCGATTTGCACCCTGTATCGTGCGGCAAAATCCGCATGAGATACTGCTGATACGGCAAAGAACATTATTAGGGCGTAGAATAGTGATTTCATTTTCTTATTATTGGCTAACGTAAAGATCAACCGCCTACGAACAATGTTAAAATACCGAAAACAGATATACGCTCCGGAACAGCTGCCCGACTATTAACCGGTAACGGGTCGGATGCATCGCCTTGTTCGATCTACACAGATCAATGCGCCTTTAAACTGCCGTGGGTAACGAAGATCCTGAACCATTCGATGTGTCCATCACCGCGGCGTGAATCGAATCGTGCATCACACCGAAAACGGAATGCGAAACCAATCCAATCCATTCACGACAGATTCTTCTAAAATGTTATCAATGGCAGCGAACGAGAACCAATCCATCAATATCGATTCAAATGAGCTGGAAACTCAAGCCGTTCCCGGAAGCGTTAATCGATCCAAAATCATTCAACAATAGAGGCATATCGGCGATGACCCAGGGCAATACTGAACACGAAGAATCAATAATTATCGAACGTAGAGCTCAACCGCCGCCGGGTCAAACTTGATAAATCTAAAATGGTTTTTCGCTCTAAAACTCCGCGCGTCGAGGACGGTTAACGGTCGGATGCAGCGACTTGTTCGGCCACTATTCTGGATAAATCTCACGGTCACGCCTTGTCAGCCAATATGTCACACCCAAGATTATGACTGCCAAAATAGAGGTTATCACTGCACTACTATGATAGCCGACTCTAATAGTTATAAAGAAGGACAACGACAGTATGACCATTAAATCAGAACCAGTATTATCGTTAGTCATAAATCGGATCAACTTGTAGGCAAAAACCATAATTAGCGGGACTGCAACCAAACCCCACCAACCACTGAAAAATGCTACTATGACCAAATAGAAGGGGAAAAATAGAACCTGCCACGCTAGTAATTCCAGAGCTTCAAACCCACCACCAATAAAAACAGGTATAAATGCGCCGATACTACCGGCCACCCATACAGCGAGCACTCTCACGGGTGTCAGCGCGATAGAATTTACGAATACTTCTGACGGGTCCCACTTCATTTTTTATTATTGCCGAACGTAGAGCTCAACCGCCGGTGAGTCAACCGCCGCAAACCGAAAACGGTCAAAAGCAAGCCGCCCGCGGCAAACTGTGGGACGGTTAACGGTCGGATGAAGCGCCTTGTTCGGCCACTATTCTTAGCTACGGTCGAATGGCCATTCCACAGATAAATGAGGTCTTAATCGTAACTTGAGCAAACCTCTGGCGCTATCAGTAGGAAACGTGAACATCATAACCGCTTCATTGGGATTCTGCTGTATCGTCACACCTTGAATCTCAAATATATGAGTATCAAACAGCCTCTGATCATCGGTATAAATACTGATCTCACATTCACCATCAGCGGGTTGCAATCTTACCATATAATGAATATCGCCCTTGCTGCCACGAAATGTAATACAGTTATAGAACCATGGTGTGCTCGCGGCCTCCACATCAGGTGCATGCTCAAAAAATGATACCAGATCGTGATCTTCGGGGAATGGTTCCATGCGATTCATTTCTAATTATTGCCGAACGTAAAGATCAACCGCCTACGAACAATGTTAAAATACCGAAAATAGATATACGCTCCGGAACAGATGCCCGACTATTAACCGGTAACGGGTCGGATGCATCGCCTTGTTCGATCTACACAGATCAATGCGCCTGAAAACTGCCGTGGGTAACGAAGATCCTGAACCATTCGATGTGTCCATCACCGCCGCGTGAATCGAATCGTGCATCACACCGAAAACGGAATGCGAAACCAATCCAAACCATTCACGAGAGATTCTTCTAAAATGTTATCAATGGCAGCGAACGAGCACCAATCCATCAATATCGATTCAAATGAGCTGGAAACTCAAGCCGTTCCCGGAAGCGTTCATCGATCCAAAATCATACATCAATAACGGCATATCGGCGATGCTCCAGGGCAATACTGAACACGAAGAATCAATAATTATCGAACGTATAGCTCAACCGCCGTCTGTAAAACCGCAATCGGCGGAAAATGTCTCTATGTGTAAAACCGGCTGGAGTCGAGCGCGGTTAGCGGTCGGATGCAGCGACTTGTTCGGTCACTTTTTTGGAGAAACCGTCTCGTCCCATTTGCGCTTCGATAAAGGCACTACCGTTCCATCGAGCAAAATGATGACAATGTCTTTGCTCGCAAACATATCCCCTAATAGTTTCCGCCCATCACGATTCTGTGCCGTAACAACGTAGTACCAATATATAGGCTGCTCTCTCTTATCTTTGGGCTCATATAAATGCTCTACTGGCTGTAAAGTAATCGACCACACAATATAGCTTTGTGAAGGATCTCTCTTCCGCAGGTGGCCGCGCAATGTTTTTTCTGTAAAAGTGGCTGATGGCTTTTGTTGAAGATTCGGTTTTTGTTTCTGTTTGTTTTTTTGTTAGTTGAGCTTGAGGTAGGATTTTCCTGTTTCCCAAGTCTCGGAGATTTCGACCAATACAGCGGTCACGAGCCGCAGTAGCGAGTCTTCGTTTGGAAAGAGTCCGACGACCCGAGTGCGGCGTTTGATCTGGCTGTTGAGTGTTTCGCAGGCATTGGATGTGCGCAAGCGCTTGCGATGTGCCTCAGGCAAGGTAAACACGGCAAAACCTTCAGGAATGTTCTCTTCGGCCCAGGCTGCGAGCTTTGGCTGGTCTTTGCGATAAGTGTTGACGAAGTCCTTGAGGCGTTCTTCTGCGTGCTCCCGACTGTCTGCATTGAAAACGGCTCGCAGATCTGCCGCGACCTTGCTTTTGAGGTGCTGTTTGGTGATGTAGTTCTGGGCGTTCTGCTGAAGGTGGAACTGGCAGCGTTGCCACGGACTGGCATTGAACGTGGCTTTGAGGGCTGCCCTGAGACCTGTGTGTGCATCGGATGTGATCATGTCGGGAATGCCGATGCCGCGCTCCTTGAGGTCGGTCAGGAACTCTCGCCAATGAATCTCTGCCTCGGAGAGGGCGCAGGAGACGCCAAGGATCATGCGTTTGCCGTCGTCACGTCTCACCCCGATGGCTTTCAAGGTGGCGCAATCCCTTACAGTGCCGTCGATGCGGACCTTGTAGTAGGTGGCGTCGAGCAGCAGATAGGCGACTTCGGGTAGAGGGCGTGAACGCCATTTTTTGAACTCGGCATCAAGCTCAGAGGTGAGCTTGGAGACCTGTGCTGATGAAACGTCAAAGCCGCAAAGTCCCTTCATGACCTGGGTGACACGGCGTGTACTGACTCCCTGCACATACATGGTGGCGATGGCGGCCTTGAGTGATCGGTCACTGCGCGAACCCTTCTCAAGCAGTGAGGTGCGGAATGTCGTGTCACTGTCACGAACCTGGGGAACCTGCAGGTTGATTTTGCCTACGGCAGTCTGGAAGGACCTCGGCTTGAAACCGTTGGCATATCCATTGCGCTCAACGGCGTCCCTTTCATAGGGGGCGGCTCCGATGTGGTGGATGCGCTCAAGCAGCATGGCGGTGTTCATGAGGAGTTCAGCGATCTTTGAGAGACTGTTTTCGAGTCCGTCGGCGAGAAGAAGGTTGATGATTTCGTCGTTATGGCTAGGATGTGTCTGTTCGTTCATTGCTTTTGTTTGGTTGTGTTAGAACCTTCATTCAAAAGCATTGGGCGGACGCTGGCAACCCCTGAGGGGGGATGGCGCGCCGCCGCAACGGCAGCCGATTCCGCTACGCTCCATCGCCTGCCGTTGCGGCGGGGTCAGGGTATAGCAGCTTTTACAGACAAATATTTACACTACCCCGCAGGTGTGCCAACGCAATCTTGGAAATCGAAGATATATCCTTTGGTGGAGCCTTATCTGTGAGAGGATTATACCTCGACTTCTTTTTGATGATTTTCTCATCAATCTCCCATACCTTATTTACATTGGGATTACTATTTAAAGGTATTAGCTCTGCCATCAAAAGAGGGCTTATGATGACGCTCAATATAACTATTATGTATGTGTTTTTCATTTTTCTTATTATTACCGAACGTAAAGCTCAACCGCCGCCTCGTAAATGGTGAAAGGCTCTAAACGGTCAATTCGTGTAAACCCGAGCTGGAGTCGAGCGCGGTTAGCGGTCGGATGCAGCGACTTGTTCGGCCACATTTATCGCAAAACATGTTAGTTTTCAGAATGACTTTTGCATGACCTCAGCAACATCAATCCTTGTAAAAAGGCAACACACATGGCGAACACACCAATCTCCTTCGTATGCCTCAGATTAGAGATCATAGTAACCTTGTTAAGCTCGCGATTACTCGCCGCCATACTGCACATTGAGACAACTTCTGTATGCATATGAATTGTGTATTCCTTGCCAACCTCACGTATAAATCGCTCCTGAACCGCTTTAGAATCATAATCTGCTATTGCCTCAACTTGAGATGTAACCCTATATGCATCCCATCCCTCATACGCTAAGTATAGCAAAAAGGATAGAGTCAAAAGGTGTGCTGTAAACCGAAACATTCTAAATTTACCACTCATTGTTAGTATGCGTTTTTATTATTGCCGAACGTAGAGCTCAACCGCCGCCGAGTCAACCGTCACAAACCAAAAATGGTCATAAGCAAGCCGCCCGAAACAAACTCGCGGACGGTTAACGGTCGGATGAAGCGCCTTGTTAGCCTAAATTATTTGGGGATTAGGGTGACTGTGCACTTCTTGAAACCACTCTTGTCAGACATGGGGATATCGAACTTCAGGGATTTGGGCACAGCTAAAAATTTTACTTCGCCTATCGAGTAAGAATTACCAGTTTCTTCGCTCTTGAGCTTCTTGCTAGCCCACATCGAAATGGTGCAATATAGCTTGCCCTTCTTCGGATAGACCACTCCAGCAATAGAACCAACAGCGTAACCCTTCTTCAGAGGGGCATTATCTAGAAAGAAATGAAAGTCATCACGAAATTTTACCGTTCTGTGCCATTTGTATTTAGGGCCTTCAAACTCGATTTGCACCTTGTATCGTGCAGCAAAATCCGCATGAGATACTGCTGATACGGCAAAGAACATTATTAGGGCGTAGAATAGTGATTTCATTTTCTTATTATTGGCTAACGTAGAGCTCAACCGCCGGTGAGTCAACCGCCACAAACCTGAAATGGTCAATACCTCTCACTCGCTGCAAACTGTGGGGCGGTTAACGGTCGGATGAAGCGCCTTGTTCGGCAAGATTATTTGGTAAGAATGCTCTCAACGATCTTCCCCGTCTCCAGAGAAACGCTACACGTCATACCTCCCCAACTAGCACATCTAAAGAAGTCCCCTTCCACAATAATGGGATTTGCATATACATCTCCATACATGGGCAACTCCGCCTCCCACAAAATGCCATCATCGCTTAGTAGGTAAATGTTCGATACACCTTTGGGATGGCCGTGGTATGCCTCACGGACTAATACACCATACTCTGTCTTGATGGCTTCTACTATCTCGGTGTGACGTGCGATCATGTCTTATTATTATAGCCGAACGTAAAGAACAACCGCCGCGTGTAAAACAGTCGCAAATCATTCGTGGTTTTAACTCTTAAAGTTCTCGGATTGCGAACGGTTAACGGTCGGATGCTTCGACTTGTTAGCCCAAATTATTCTGTGGTTCTGTCGATTAAAGATTCGGGGCTATCAAATTTAACATCGACCACCTCGTCTTGTAACTCTTCAATTCGTCTGACGAAGATGTGTAAATCATCAACTTGAATATTCCTCGGTTCGATACCTGGAGCCAACCATGTAACACTGCCCTTAGCAGGGACAAAATCGTGAACTGTTCCATCCTTAAATCCTACCGTCAACTGACCAGTTCTTCCCTTGTGGCTCTGGCTATCTGGTATCTCTGCACAAATTATGACCCAATCGATCTCCTCCGGTCTATGACCATCCTTGCTCCAATGATGTTCAACGTACATGTTACCGAACCCTAGACCTGAAGACCCAGTCGAGTAACCACCGTTCTTACAGGCGGGAGTAACTATAGTGAGTAGTGCTATACCTACGATAATCGATAAATTGTGCATTTGTGGTCTTATTAATGGCTAACGTAAAGCTCAACCGCCGTCGGGTCAAACGTGATAAATCTCAAACGGTTTTTCGCCTCTGACCGAGCGGAAGTCGAGCGCGGTTAGCGGTCGGATGCAGCGACTTGTTCGGCCACATTCTTCTCTTCAAGGTCTGCCTTCAGTGTGGCATTCTGATCAGCGATCCTCTCAAACCTTCTAAGGAGACGCAAAGAATACAGAAGCGCCCCGATAGCTACCATCCAACCTGCTGACAGAACATTCGAGTAGTAATCACTAAATCTAAGCGCCCTCTGCTGAACTTTCAAAACGCGATTATGCCTCTCAATCTCATCGGGCGACTCATTCAGCGCCATCGTAGTTAATCTACGAACATCCTTCGATGCGTAGCCGCTAAGAAGCAAAGTCGTTAGCAGACCAACGACACAAAACGCTGTCAAAAATAGTAGCAGTGCTTGTCTCATCTTATTATTGCCGAACGTATAGCTCAACCGCCGTCGGGTCAACCGCTGCAAACCTGAAATGGCCAATACCTCTCACTCGCTGCAAACTGTGGGACGGTTAACGGTCGGATGAAGCGCCTTGTTCGGCCACGTTATTTGTAACTGGATGGCAACTTCTCTAGCACAAATGCAGGCGAACTTCGGTTAATCGCAATCTCGATAATCCCGCCAGATCTCTGAAAGCGAAGAAGATACTTATCGTCTACCTCGCGAATGAATCCAGCAGCAAGCAACTTGGGCATATCGAGTTCATACTTCCCCACAAGATGTGACTTCGACTGCTTCTCCTTCTTCCAGGTCAACGTCAATGAGACCTTGTGCTCAGTATGTGGCACACCTCCCAAATAGTGCTGGGAAATATCATCTCTGCCATTCCAGCAGCGATGCGTCTTAGATTCACCTGATATCTTTGTAATCATTTCTTATTATTGCCGAACGTAGAGCTCAACCGCCGCCGAGTCAACCGCCGCAAACCAAAAACGGTCATCAGCAAGCCGCCCGTCGCAAACTCTCGGACGGTTAACGGTCGGATGAAGCGCCTTGTTCGGCAACTATTCTCATAACCCATCACCAGCACCTCAAACCGATGTCCAACCATTAACACCGACCGTATCTAGCCATGTTCGTTAGCCTGGCATGTCGACCGAAGCCGGAAACACCAGAGCAACGATCACGGAGAGAACCGATGGGCAACATGGATCAAACCACCCTCAAACTATAAACCGACATCGATGGATCAAGGTAGAGCGAGCGCGGCAGCAGGAACATCCGGCATCGAACCTGATGACCATGATCAACCAATAACCCATTCATCTAACCAACGCGACAACATGCAACACAATGCGTGCATTCTTATTATGGCCGAACGTAAAGCTCAACCGCCGTCCGGTCAAACTCAGATAAATCTTAAATGGTCTTTCGCTCTAAAACTCCGTGGCGTCGAGAACGGTTAACGGTCGGATGCAGCGACTTGTTCTGCGGAGATTATTCCCATATCAACCCGAGCGCGCAAGGAATAGTCCAGCACTCTGTCCAAATTTCCGTTGCAAATCATTCGGGCGGCATCCGTCTCAATCTCTGCAAATGTGCGCGAACGAACGATAAGCCACCGCTCACAAAGGTAAACTGAGCGGGATCAGAATAATCAACTGGGAAATCATTCATCTGATGTGCCAGGGAAAGCGAACCAACGGCAACCATGCTGGGCAAAAAAATTATTATTGCAGAACGTAGAGCTCAACCGCCGGTGTGTAAATGTCAGAAACCTAAAATGGTCTTTCACTCTCAAACTGCGCGCGTCGAGAACGGTTAACGGTCGGATGAAGCGCCTTGTTCGGCCACATTTATTGAGGAAATGTAATTGCGTAAACAAGCTTTTGAGTACGGCTATAACTCCAATAGAGATTATACCCTTCATGCGACGACTTACAATAGATCCAATCTTCGTCAGAGGTCCAGCCATGTGAAATACTGCCAAAACTCACACCTCCCTCTTGCCAATCAGAATAGCCTTCGCTTCTGAGAATCCTATCTAAAGCCTCAAATTGTGCATCAGAAGCATGAAACCGATACTTGGGTGATTCAAACGGCTGCCAACTCATCAGCGGCTTAGTATCAAGTTCAAGCTGCTCTATCTCAGGCAACCCGAATACCTGACCACAGCCTACTAACCCCCCACGATCAGGCTTACTCAAATAACCAACCCCAACAACGAAGAGAAATACCGCTATCCAAATGAATACTGATTTTCGCATCTTATTATTATTGCCGAACGTATAGCTCAACCGCCGACTGTAGAACCGACGAAAAGCATTAACGATTGATTACTGTAAAACCGAGCTGGAGTCGAGCGCGGTTAGCGGTCGGATGCAGCGACTTGTTCGGCCACATTGTTGGAAAAATAGTACTCAACCCAACGACTCTTGTTCAAGTATATGTAGATAATTACAGCGGCTATGATTCCTGCAAAAAAATCCATTGTCCACAGCTCCCCAGTGTCAAAATAATGCAATGGTGAAAGGCTCGCAAGCGCGAGAGGTATAAGAATACGCACGACCTTCTTCCTGCAATAGATCATCAACGCCAAGCAAACTAAAATCAATCCCGTCGCTAATACCTCATACGCCCTACCGCTCTCCCACATCTGGTTATGGGTGATCATCTCGCCTGTCGCTTCATCTTCAAAATCAGAGCCAAAGATAATTGCAACAGTCAGTAGTGATCCACCAAACAAACCGAAAAAGAACATACCCTTCAGCCCGAAGGTCATCTTTCGAATACGAGTGATGATTCTTCTGATCATATTATTATTGCCGAACGTAGAGCTCAACCGCCGGTGGGTCAACAGTCGAAAATCAAGAATGGTCGATACCTCTCAATCGCGGCAAACTGTGGGGCGGTTAACGGTCGGATGAAGCGCCTTGTTCGGCAACTATTCTCACTTCCCATGCCAGCGCCTGAAACCGATGTCCAACCATGAACCTCGACCGCACCTCTCAGCACACGCCTGCATGAAATAATGTGCCGGAAACCGCAGAGCCACGACCGAACCAGTCCAGGTGACAAAAATTCATGGATGAGTGGCTCAGTCATCGGACAGGTGGAGACGGGCAATCCAGATCGATCAACGGAAACCTAAACCGAACAGCACTGATGCAACGCCAGGAATCTCGACCCGCCAAATCCCCCATCGATGTCACCGAAACGAACAATCCATGAAACATCCATCTAATTATCGCCGAACGGAAAGCTCAACCGCCGCCCAAATTAACTTATGAAACCAGAAACAAACAATACATCTAACCCGTCACCAAGTCGCGGACGGTTAGCGGTCGGATGCAGCGACTTGTTAGGCTTATTGTTATTGATGTGGGGATGGGTTAAAAAGAATGACCCCATGCTGATAATCTTGCGCCCAATATGTAGATTGCGAATCCCGTCATGGTGTAAATTAGTCATATCAATGGTCGTAGGATGGATAATTGGAGCATTCATTGCCGGTGTTATTATTACGGCGATGAAGTCAAAAGGTATCCTAAGTAAACACCACCAAGAGACCCCGCCAAAGTGCCAAGCACTCCCAGCCACGCAAAGAAGCGGCCACTACGAAGCTGTCTCTCCAGCAATCGACGATTCCACTCATGACAAGCCAGAATAAATTGAGCCGAGTCAACATCCTGATGACGCTGCCACAATGCCAGGTCTTTATCACTAAGGGCGGAGATGTCATCTGGGTTAAGATCAAGGAATGCTTGGTCATTCTCGGACTGCCGAAGATCATCAATGATTTGGTGTATTCGCATATTATTATTATTGCCTAACGTAGAGCTCAACCGCCGGTGAGTCAACCGCCGCGAACCTGAAATGGTCAATACCTCTCCCCTGCTGCAAACTGTGGGACGGTTAACGGTCGGATGAAGCGCCTTGTTCGACGGCTTTTCTGAATAGTCAGGATGTGCCGATTCGGAATAGTCCAGCACTCTGTCAGGGGAACGCCCGGAAACGAACCAAGGTGAAAATCGTATCAATCCTGATCGATGTGCGCGAACGAACGATGATAGCCGGCTCTTGAAGGCGACTGAGCTGGATGATGAACACGGAGACTCAATTATTATTATTGGCGAACGTAGAGCTCAACCGCCGCCGAGTCAACCGCCGCAAACCAAAAACGGTCATCAGCAAGCCGCCCGTCGCAAACTCTCGGACGGTTAACGGTCGGATGAAGCGCCTTGTTCGGCAACTATTCTCATAACCCATCACCAGCACCTCAAACCGATGTCCAACCATTAACACCGACCGTATCTAGCCATGTTCGTTAGCCTGGCATGTCGACCGAAGCCGGAAACACCAGAGCAACGATCACGGAGAGAACCGATGGGCAACATGGATCAAACCACCCTCAAACTATAAACCGACATCGATGGATCAAGGTAGAGCGAGCGCGGCAGCAGGAACATCCGGCATCGAACCTGATGACCATGATCAACCAATAACCCATTCATCTAACCAACGCGACAACATGCAACACAATGCGTGCATTCTTATTATGGCCGAACGTAGAGCTCAACCGCCGGTGAGTCTACCGTCGCAAACCATAAACGGCCATAAGCAAGCCGCCCGCAACAAACTCGCGGACGGTTAACGGTCGGATGAAGCGCCTTGTTCGGCCGAATTCTTCCACTTCATCATCAACTCAAAGAACGCTAAAGTATTCTTATTCATGCTCCATACGGGTGTTAGCCAAGGTGACTTGTTGGGTATCCATGGAACCACATAAACAGAATTAGAAGATACATCCGAAGAGTAACTAACATCTATATAATGCAGTGGGATGGGCTTTGCTGTTCTTGGAAACGTCCCAATCGAGATTTTACTGATGTCTGACTTCAATACATTCAGCGTAAGTGGGCCACCAGAAATTCGAATTTGGTCATCGGTAATATCCATCCATCCCTTACCACGGTAAATCCAACACCATCGACCAGAAAATGATCGATTATGTTCAGGGTCTGAGATGTAAATCTGGCGTTTCATAATTATTATTGCCGAACGTAAAGCTCAACCGCCGGTGAGTCAAACGCGACAAACCCTAAACGGATGGAAAGCTGTAAACTGTGTGAAGTCGAAAACGGTTAACGGTCGGATGCAGCGACTTGTTCGGCCACATTATTTCTTCTCCGGCTCAGCAAAAGGGTCATCGTCATCATTTTTATGGACTCTAACATTACTGAGATCGAAATTAAACATTCCATCACCACCCCACATTCCACCACTCCTTGTAAACATAGAGAACCGTGCCCTCTTGAGCAAGGACCGCTTAATCGTGAAATAGTAGTGGATCTTACCGTCTTTTGCCCGTCCTTCGACTTCCACGGAAAAAACAAGCTGCCTATCTTCCCATGCTTCTAGGGTCGGGCCAAACTTGGCGCTCATGAATTTCTTATCAACGATCAGCTCCCCCCTAACACGATAACCGTCTTCCTTTAAGATGCAGCGAACAGCTGGATTATCCGTCTTCCCGGTCTTACTTGAGGGGTCACCCTTGATTTTGGGCGTGATATGGTCCGCGCTACTGTTCCCTATTAATACAACAAACAAGAGGATAGATGTCAGTATTGTCTTCATATTATTATTGCCGAACGTAAAGCTCAACCGCCGTCGGGTCAAACGTGATCCACCAAGAATGGTCTTTCACTCTGAGTCTCCGCGAGTCGTGGACGGTTAACGGTCGGATGCAGCGACTTGTTAGGCTCATTTTTTAGGGGTTCTCGTGAACTTCGCTACCCTACCTTCTGTAAATTTAGTTGGCCTTGCTCCACCATCCTTGATCTCCCACTTGATATGTAATTCATCACCTACAAAGCGAAATATACCTAAACGCTTATCTTTCTTATTACCAGTGAGGCTATCTGACACATTCGCGGTAATCCAATGAGGGGTCTTCGATGTATCAATAACATAGGTCATTCTGCTTGCCTCCTCTCTTGTGTCAGTTGCAGTCACTACTACCTCGGACTTATCGAAAGTCCAGAAAACCTTCATCTTAGCTGCTACATCATACTTAACCCCTTCCAGCTTCTTTAACTTCCACTCACCAATAAGGGGATTCTTATTCTGCTCGCCATGAGCAAACCCGATCAGTAATATACCAGCCAATGTTGTTTCGCGAATGTATTTCATATTATTGCCTAACGTAAAGCTCAACCGCCGTCGGGTCAACGGTCATAGGCTAAGCATGGTTGTTTCGTGTAAACCCGAGCTGGAGTCGAGCGCGGTTAGCGGTCGGATGCAGCGACTTGTTCGGCCACATTCTTCGCCCTTCGGATAGGCTTAGGTAACACGATCAGAATCAACAACACATATAACACGAGACCTATCGGATATACAACCAGGCCTATCATCTCATACATGCCAGACATATCGTGCTCAGTCATATCTCTAGGTCCCCTATCACGCTGAACGAAAGCCGTAACGATGCTGCGGCACAGCCTGAATACCGAGGCCATCATCGCGATAGCAGCCGCAAAAATTACGATCTTCTCGAAGCGAATAGATATACGGCATCCATTATTACCTCTGGTGTAGATCAGACGGGAAAGGACGACCAACAATATAGCGATGATATAGGTCATTCTTATTATTGCCGAACGTAGAGCTCAACCGCCGGTGGGTCAACAGTCTAAAACCTGAAATGGTCGTAAACAAGCCGCCCGCAACAAACTCTCGGACGGTTAACGGTCGGATGAAGCGCCTTGTTCGACGGCGATTCTGAATAGTCAACCCAAGCCGACTCGGAATAGTCCAGCACTCTGTCAGGTGACCGCCTGGAAACGAACCAAGGTGGCAATCGTCTCAATCCTGATCGATGTGCGCGAACGAACGATGACAGCCGGCTCTTGAAGGCAACTGAGCGGGATGATGAACACGGAGACTCAATTATTATTATTGGCGAACGTATAGCTCAACCGCCGCCGGGACAACCTCCGAATGACCAAAAATGATCTTTCTCTCTATCAGGTTTCGGAGTCGCGGACGGTTAACGGTCGGATGAAGCGCCTTGTTAGGCCGCATTATTGTCTTATAGACTCCACTAGATGAATATCCCTTCCAGCAACAAAAACACGAAACTGAGCCGTTCCCATAATACTCTCGGGAAGATCGTTACGTATTGGTGTAGCCCCAAATCTAGATACCTCCCTTTCGTATGCCTTGGCCTCCAGTTCGGATTGAAAGACACCCACTAGATGCCAGTTCGATTGCTTGAGCATATGCTGAAGGAAGAAATCACATGCTTCCGATTCAGATTCAGAGGTGAAAATCGGATCGAAATCATATCCACGCTCGGTGTAATATACCTTCCATTGAGCGCCATCGTTATTCAGACAATATACGTCTGAACCACTAGATTCGATAGCGTAGTTGCATGGCGAACACCCCTCATCATAGAGTTTTTGTTTAAGCTCGGGTATTGTCATCTTATTATTGCCTAACGTAAAGATCAACCGCCTACGAACAACGTTAAAATACCGAAAACAGATATACGCTCCGGAACAGATGCCCGACTATTAAACGGTAACGGGTCGGATGCATCGCCTTGTTCGATCTACACAGATCAATGCGCCTTTAAACTGCCGTAGGTAACAAAGATCCCGAACCATTTGATGTGTCCATCACCGCCGCGTGAATCGAATCGTGCATCACACCGAAAACGGAATGCGAAACCAATCCAAACCATTCACGACAGATTCTTCTAAAACGTTATCAATGGCAGCGAACGAAAACCAATCCATCAATATCGATTCAAATGAGCTGGAAACTCAAGCCGTTCCCGGAAGCGTTCATCGATCCAAAATCATTCATCAATAACGGCATATCGGCGATGCGCCAGGGCAATACTGAACACGAAGAATCAATAATTATCGAACGTAAAGATCAACCGCCTACGAACAATGTTAAAATACCGAAAACAGATATACGCTCCGAAACAGATGCCCGACTATTAACCGGTAACGGGTCGGATGCATCGCCTTGTTCGATCTTCACAGATCAATGCGCCTGAAAACTGCCGTGGGTAACGAAGATCCTGAACCATTCGATGTGTCCATCACCGCCGCGTGAATCGAATCGTGCATCACACCCAAAACGGAATGCGCAACCAATCCAAACCATTCATGAGAGATTTTTCTAAAATGTTATCAATGGCAGCGAACGAGAACCAACCCATCGATATCGATTCAAATGAGCTGGAAACTCAAGCTGTTCCCGGAAGCGTTCATCGATCCAAAATCATTCATCAATAACGGCATATCGGCGATGCCCCAGGGCAATACTGAACACGAAGAATCAATAATTATCGAACGTAGAGCTCAACCGCCGCCGGGTCAACCGTCACTAGCCAAAAACGGTCTTTCACTCTTAAACTACGCGAGTTGAGAACGGTTAACGGTCGGATGAAGCGCCTTGTTCGGCCACATTCTCTGTCAGCGCGTTATCGTGACCAAACACCCGGTAGCCTATACGTGTCAGGGTTCCAAACATTAGAGGCAGTATCGGAATCAGCATGGCATACCAAAATGGCAGGCTTGCAGGTGTGCCGTCCGATGCCTTGGGAACATAATCCAACCAGTATAAATAAGAATATCCCAATACAGGCACAAGAGCCAAACCCATGAAACAGTATTGAAGCCTCCTATGCAGCCTATTATAGCGACCATCAATCCTGACCATCACCCAAACCATAAATATCCCAATAAATGCCAAGCACCAAGATAGCTGAAGCATGGTTGAAAATGATTCAGGCATCCCTTCGGAGGGATAAGCTGTCGCAATCGGATTCATTCTTATTATTGCCGAACGTAGAGCTCAACCGCCGGTGTGTAAATGTCAGAAACCTAAAATGGTCTTTCACTCTCAAACTGCGCGCGTCGAGAACGGTTAACGGTCGGATGAAGCGCCTTGTTCGGCCACATTTATTGAGGAAATGTAATTGCGTAAACAAGCTTTTGAGTACGGCTATAACTCCAATAGAGATTATACCCTTCATGCGACGACTTACAATAGATCCAATCTTCGTCAGAGGTCCAGCCATGTGAAATACTGCCAAAACTCACACCTCCCTCTTGCCAATCAGAATAGCCTTCGCTTCTGAGAATCCTATCTAAAGCCTCAAATTGTGCATCAGAAGCATGAAACCGATACTTGGGTGATTCAAACGGCTGCCAACTCATCAGCGGCTTAGTATCAAGTTCAAGCTGCTCTATCTCAGGCAACCCGAATACCTGACCACAGCCTACTAACCCCCCACGATCAGGCTTACTCAAATAACCAACCCCAACAACGAAGAGAAATACCGCTATCCAAATGAATACTGATTTTCGCATCTTATTATTATTGCCGAACGTAGAGCTCAACCGCCGCCCAATCAATGGTGAAAGGCTCTAAACGGTCGATTCGTGTATACCCGAGCAAAGTCGAGCGCGGTTAGCGGTCGGATGCAGCGACTTGTTCGGTCTTATTTTTTGTTAAGTGCAATGACACCTAACCACGAATAATTACAGCTTGATTGATCGCCTCCACCGCAGAGATGACAAACTCACGGGAATAAGAGCTTAAAATATCAACTTGCCCTCCGGCTGTAGATATCTTGACAGAATAAACAGCTTTCACACGAGTACACAACCAGATGCCCAATACCGCAACCAGAAATGATACGAAACCCAAAAACCAAGAACCATTCATAACTGACATGAGAAAAACAATGGAGCCTAGAATTATCAACGTAGAAGGCAGTCCATATGTCTTTGGGTGCTGATAACTGGAAACGGCAGTAATTCCGTTCAACGGGTAAGTCGTATTACCAGTTACTATTCGTGAAGAGGTCACCGTTATGAGATTATTGGAAAATATTGTCTGCTCAGTTGTTTGAGTAGGTGGCATGGCTGGTGGTGGTGTATTCATGATTCTTATTATTACCGAACGTAAAGCTCAACCGCCGCCGGGTCAAACTTGATAAATCTTAAAAGGTCTTTCGCTCCTAACATCCGCGGCGTTGAGAACGGTTAACGGTCGGATGCAGCGACTTGTTAGCCCCGTATTCTTGCTTCAGTTATAATCGCATCAACATCGGCAAACATCAACGTAAACTCGCCATCTATATCTAGCTTCTTAGCCAGAGTAAGATCTGACTCTACATCTTCAATCTCACAGCAAAGCCCCGCTGGCCACTCGTGAATAGCGTAGTTAAGACTACGACACGCTCGACCAAGGAGCTGCACTCTTACATCTCGAAAGTTCGGAGCGACTCGATAACAGGTTAACAATAGCGAGTAGTCCGACTGCCATTCTAGTCGTTCGTGAAATTCGCGAACATCGTAAACGTTCTGTATCGTGTCCGCGAGGAAGTATAGACACCATGGATCACCGGTTCGATAGCCAACAAGCAATTCTGGAAAAACAAGATCCCTGTAGAGTTCGTGGCGTATCTTGTGTCCATACTCTCCGTGCTCTAAAAACTCGCGAACCCAGGCACGTCGCTCGGCCTTACCCTCAAAAGAATCGACAAATTTACGAACGCATTCTGCTGCGCTACGCCGATCTCCTATATCTGCGAAATTGCGAAACTCGTTATAGAACGCGGCATTCATTATTATTGGCTAACGTAAAGAACAACCGCCGCTCAAACAACTCATGAAAAATGACCATATTCCCGACACCAGGAAAAAGGTAGCTGACTCGAAACGGTTAGCGGTCGGATGCTTCGACTTGTTGGCTGTTGCTTTCGGCGGAGGAACGAACAGCACGGCCATGCTCTGCGGATTCCGTGAAAGAGGGATCAAGCCCGACCTGATCCTGTTCGCGGACACGGGCGGGGAACTGCCGGAAACCTACGAGCATGTGATGGAGATGGATACCCAATGCCGCATCTGGTGGGGCGTTGGGATCGAGACCGTTAGGAAGAACTATCAAGGCAAATTCGAGGGGCTGGAAGGAAACTGCATACGAAAGAAGATGCTCCCGAGTCTCGCCTACGGACGTAAATCGTGCTCCATGAAATACAAGGTGCAACCGCAGACGGAATATATGATTCGATTCATGGATGCTCGCGGAGAAACGGAATGCGTGAAAGCCATCGGCTATGACGCAGGTGAAAGCCATCGCCAGATAACTAAAGGTCACCAAGTCCATGCCAAAGGCCGCATCGAGCGGTTCTGGTACCCGCTGGTCGAATGGGGATGGAGACGGCAAGAATGTATCGAAGCCATTGCCCGCCACGGACTCACGCAGCCGGGAAAAAGCGCGTGTTACTTCTGCCCGGCGATGAAGCGCGGCGAAATCCTCAAGCTCAAGCGTGAGCACCCCGACTTATTCGCCCGAGCCTTGAAAATAGAAAGCAACGCGATCCTCAAAAGCCCCGGTCGCGGACTAGGCGGGCAGTCTCTCCGTTGGGAGAATGTGGACGCCGAGGACGAGTCGCAGGGGAAGCTATGGGACTACCTCGACGCGAACGATGAATCACCAATACCGTGCGGATGCTTCGACGGGTAATTTTTTTTCAGCCAACGTAGAGGTCAACCGCCGGTGGGTCAACGGTCGAAAATCTAAAATGGTTTCAACTGTAAAACGTCTCTCGACTACGAACGGTTAACGGTCGGATGCACCGTCTTGTTCGGCCGCATTTTTGTATCCAGACCGAAACCCCGTAAAAGTGTTTCTAGCTATTACAAGAAAACCACAATACATCGGGCAAAAAATACCAGCTATCACTGCGCCAACTCCGATCATTCTGACATACGTTGAAGTAGGCAATCCGCCCCAATTCAAATTCGAGCCACCAAGCGCTAAATCACAAACCGACAATACACCAACAGCTACAACTAAGAACCAACACCAAAATACAGCATTCCAGTATGCCCTCTTGCGGAAAACCAAAAGCATCGGTACTAAAATGGCACCACAGAGACACGCATATGCAAAACTACCTAAGATTACAGGGTTATTCATGTCGCATCATGTCTTTATTATTATTGCCGAACGTAGAGCTCAACCGCCGGTGAGTCAACCGCCGCAAACCTGAAATGGTCGATACCTCTCCCCTGCTGCAAACTGCGGGACGGTTAACGGTCGGATGAAGCGCCTTGTTCGACGGCTATTCTGAATAGTCAGGATGTGCCGATTCGGAATAGTCCAGCACTCTGTCAGGTGACCGCCTGGAAACGAACCAAGGTGAAAATCGTCTCAATCCTGATCGATGTGCGCGAACGAACGATGATAGCCGGCTCTTGAAAGCGACTGAGCGGGATGATGAACACGGAGACTCAATTCTTATTATTGGCGAACGTATAGCTCAACCGCCGCCCGAGTGACGGCACAACAACATAAAAATATGACTACACCAAATAACGAAACAAACCATGAAGCGGTTAGCGGTCGGATGCAGCGACTTGTTAGCCTTATTGTTGAGCAGGATGATGGGATGCGAAGGAGAAGGGGTGGATTACTTGCTCTTGCCGGCCTTATCGGGATCGAAGGGGTAATCGCAAAAAGTGACAGGATACCAGTGGGGTGTCTTATATCCACCGCTCGGGGGTCTCTTGATTACAGGAAGATCGATGGTGCCGCCATCAATAGTATAAAGCAGCGAGTTAGTGGGATGGACGAATATCTCGCCAGCGTAGAGGAGAGCCGTGAGTGCTTCATAAGCATCTTTAGAAAGGGAATGCCAAAGAATAATGTTCGGGTCGTCGCCGTGAACCATGGTGATGTCACCGGAGAAGCCCGGAATGGCATGTGTCAGTTCAAGGAAGCTGACGTGCTGCCGCTCCCTGATGAGGTCGATGATGGATGTCTTCATATTATTGGCTAACGTAGAGCTCAACCGCCGCCGAGTCAACCGCCGCAAACCAAAAACGGTCATCAGCAAGCCGCCCGTCGCAAACTCTCGGACGGTTAACGGTCGGATGAAGCGCCTTGTTCGGCAACTATTCTCATAACCCATCACCAGCACCTCAAACCGATGTCCAACCATTAACACCGACCGTATCTAGCCATGTTCGTTAGCCTGGCATGTCGACCGAAGCCGGAAACACCAGAGCAACGATCACGGAGAGAACCGATGGGCAACATGGATCAAACCACCCTCAAACTATAAACCGACATCGATGGATCAAGGTAGAGCGAGCGCGGCAGCAGGAACATCCGGCATCGAACCTGATGACCATGATCAACCAATAACCCATTCATCTAACCAACGCGACAACATGCAACACAATGCGTGCATTCTTATTATGGCCGAACGTAGAGCTCAACCGCCGGTGGGTCAACAGTCGAAAATCAAGAATGGTCGATACCTCTCACCCGCGGCAAACTGTGGGGCGGTTAACGGTCGGATGAAGCGCCTTGTTCGGCAACTATTCTCACTTCCCATACCAGCGCCTGAAACCGATGTCCAACCATTAACACCGACCGTATCTAGCCATGTGCGTTAGCCTGGCATGTCGACCGAAGCCGGAAACACCAGAGCAACGATCACGGAGAAAACCGATGGGCAACATGGATCAAACCACCCTCAATCTATAAACCGACATCGATGGATCAAGGTAGAGCGAGCGCGGCAGCAGGAACATCCGGCATCGAACCTGATGACGATGATCAACCAATAACCCATTCATCTAACCAACGCGGCAACACGCAACACAATGCATGCATTCTTATTATGGCCGAACGTAGAGCTCAACCGCCGGTGAGTCAACCGCCGCAAACCTGAAATGGTCGATACCTCTCCCCTGCTGCAAACTGCGGGACGGTTAACGGTCGGATGAAGCGCCTTGTTCGACGGCTATTCTGAATAGTCAGGATGTGCCGATTCGGAATAGTCCAGCACTCTGTCAGGTGACCGCCTGGAAACGAACCAAGGTGAAAATCGTCTCAATCCTGATCGATGTGCGCGAACGAACGATGATAGCCGGCTCTTGAAAGCGACTGAGCGGGATGATGAACACGGAGACTCAATTCTTATTATTGGCGAACGTAAAGATCAACCGCCTACGAACAATGTTAAAATACCGAAAACAGATATACGCTCCGAAACAGATGCCCGACTATTAACCGGTAACGGGTCGGATGCATCGCCTTGTTCGATCTACACAGATCAATGCGCCTTTAAACTGCCGAGGGTAACGAAGATCCAGAACCATTAGATGTGTCCATCAGCGTTGCGCGGCCATGAATCGTGATCTACCAAACACCTCTTTCGCTCCGCCTGGCAATCGCAGGGATGTTCCTGAGGAACGAAGGATCTTCCCGGAGAGCAGCCAGGCTAAACCCTTGCGTGTTCCATCGAGGAGATTATCAAATGTCACTTCAGGTCATCAGCGATCCCGTGGTGATGTGAGTCAGCGATACTGAACTCGCCAAATCGGGTGCCGAACATCACGACGAAAACCCTTGTATGTCCCACCGGAGATCCTGAATGCGTAGAATCCGAATTATTATTATCGAACGTAGAGCTCAACCGCCGGTGGGTCAACCGTCGAAAACCTGAAGTGGTCAATACCTCTCACTCGCTGCAAACTGTGGGACGGTTAACGGTCGGATGAAGCGCCTTGTTCGACGGCGATTCTGAATAGTCAGGATGTGCCGACTCGTGATCGCATCGTGCTGGATCTCTCGCAACCCCGCCAAGAACCGCCGACAGCAAGTTTCTGGCACCGGAGGAAGCCGCGCTTAGTGAATCGACGCGATGTGCCAGTATCTTGCGAAACCCTTGCACGAACCACGCCCTTGCGCCCAAAAAGTAACACCTGGGGAATCTCATCCGCCGGAACCTGTGCCCTGCACGATGATGCCGTTCAAGACATCAGCAACGGATCAAGCAACCTGAGATCATCAACGGAACCTTCCATCATGGTGCATCGAGAACCGCCAACCTCAGAAAATTATTATTATTGGCGAACGTAGAGCTCAACCGCCGGTGGGTCAACCGCCGCAAACCGAAAATGGTCGATACCTCTGACTCGCAGCAAACTGCGGGACGGTTAACGGTCGGATGAAGCGCCTTGTTCGCTTAGATTATTCGAGTTCAACGCAACCAGATCGAGCTGCTGCTACTCGCATCAAACCAGCCACAAACGTATCGATCTCAGCTGGAGTAACTGCAAATGAAAATGAGGCTGACGCTTCCGTGTAATTGCGATTCATATCATCTGTCATTCTAATGCCAATGGCAGCGTGACCAGCTCCATCTGTACAGTAAAATCGGAACTCGATGTATCCTCCAGCAAAACCATCTTCTTCCGTTCCCAAAACGTAGTTTCGCGTATCACTCGCAGCCGAGGGAAAGCCCTCTATCACACGACCGAACTCGCTCAACTCATCCTCACTAGTGTATATCCTAGTCGAACCAGCATAACGCTCACTCGCTGCGTAAATCTCGATACCTAGATAATCGGGATCGGGGTCGACAACTGAAATTCGTAATATGCGGGGCATTTTCTTATTATTAGCGAACGTAGAGCTCAACCGCCGGTGAGTCAACCGCCGCAAACCTGAAATGGTCGATACCTTTCCCCTGCTGCAAACTGTGGGACGGTTAACGGTCGGATGAAGCGCCTTGTTCGGCAACTATTCTCACTTCCCATGCCAGCGCCTGAAACCGATGTCCAACCATGAACCTCGACCGCACCTCTCAGCACACGCCTGCATGAAATAATGTGCCGGAAACCGCAAAGCCACGACCGAACCAGCCCAGGTGACAAAAATTCATGGATGAGTGGCTCAGTCATCGGACAGGTGGCGACGGGCAATCCAGATCGATCAACGGAAACCCAAGCCGAACAGCACCGATGCAACGCCAGGAATCTCGACCCGCCAAATCCCCCATCGATGTAACCGAAACGAACAATCCATGACACATCCATCTAATAATCGCCGAACGTAGAGCTCAACCGCCGGTGGGTCAACAGTCGAAAATCAAGAATGGTCGATACCTCTCACCCGCGGCAAACTGTGGGGCGGTTAACGGTCGGATGAAGCGCCTTGTTCGGCAACTATTCTCACTTCACATGCCAGCGCCTGAAACCGATGTCCAACCATGAACCTCGACCGCACCTCTCAGCACACGCCTGCATGAAATAATGTGCCGGAAACCGCAAAGCCACGACCGAACCAGCCCAGGTGACAAAAATTCATGGATGAGTGGCTCAGTCATCGGACAGGTGGCGACGGGCAATCCAGATCGATCAACGGAAACCTAAACCGAACAGCACCGCCACAACATCAGAAATCTCGACCAGCCAAATCCCCCATCGATGTCACCGAAACGAACAATCCATGAAACATCCATATAATTATCGCCGAACGTAAAGATCAACCGCCTACGAACAATGTTAAAATACCGAAAACAGATATACGCTCCGAAACAGATGCCCGACTTTTAACCGGTAACGGGTCGGATGCATCGCCTTGTTCGATCCACACAGATCAATGCGCCTGAAAACTGCCGTGGGTAACGAAGATCCAGAACCATTGGATGTGTCCATCAGCGTTGCGCGGCCATGAATCGTGATCTACCAAACATCCTCTTTCGTTCCGCCTGGCAATCGCAGGGATGTTCCTGAGGAACGAAGGATCTTCCCGGAGAGCAGCCAGGCTAAACCCTTGCGTGTTCCATCGAGGAAATTATCAAATGTCACTCCGCATCATTACCGATCCCGTGGTGATGTGAGTCAGCGATACTGAACTCGCCAAATCGGGTGCCGAACATCACGACGAAAACCCTTGTATGTCCCACCGGAGATCCTGAATGCGTAGAATCCGAATTATTATTATCGAACGTATAGCTCAACCGCGCCGGGATTAAACGCTGAAAAACCAGAAATCATTCCATCCCTGAAACCGAGCGGAGTCGCGACGCTGTCAAGCGTCGGATGCAGCGACTTGTTCGGCCACATTCTTCGCCTACCATCCACTTGTATCTGTAGGATTATGATGCTTGTGCGAACATCGTAAATACGGGGTTCCGATAGGTGCTGAATACTTCTTCACCCAAGTATATACTCCCCCTGAAGGGCATTCAAATTCCTCATCAACCCCCCATTCTCGACAGACCTCATTAAAATCTACTGATTCACCAGATTGATATTTACTCGTCACACTCTCATACGATCTCAGTAATTGATGTGCGTTGCGTATATTTAGCATGCATTGAGCCCGATCTTTGCCTCGCTTATGCCAGCCATAAATTCCACATGATATTGCCGCTAGAGAAACAACAACGGTTATCATGACGAGTCGAGATTGCTTCATAATTATTATTGCCGAACGTAAAGCTCAACCGCCGCCTAAGCAACAGTCAAATATCTAAAATGGTTTTTCTCTCTATCATGCCGTGAAGTCGTGGACGGTTAGCGGTCGGATGCAGCGACTTGTTCGGCCACATTCTTGCTTCGAGATAAGCATCTTCCAAGAGTGTATGCTAGAAAAAGTGGCACCAAAGCAGTGATAACCCATGATGCGCTGACATTAGGGCCATCACCAAATGCCATCATATCATCTTCTGTGCGCGGCAACCCACCATGCACATCTATCCAGTGCACCTGGTGCTGAGTCAACGATGCCTGCAGGAATAAAAAGCCACTAATCCACATTAACGGCCAGTAAATAGACTTCACCATAAAACCCGAAGCGTGCCCAGTCCTCCAGAACCGACGAAAGATGAATACGAAAAGGAACGGTCCCAAATATGCAGCCGCTATGAAAAGCCATTTCAGTATCAATGCAGTCATTATTCTTATTATTGCCGAACGTAAAGCTCAACCGCCGCCATAGCAACAGTCGAATATCTAAAAGTCTCAATCCTGTAAACCAGATCGGCGTCGAGGACGGTTAGCGGTCGGATGCAGCGACTTGTTCGGCTTCGTTTTTGGTTTCATCGTGCTGGTATCATATCAACCGAGCAACACGATTCCATCTATCTAGCGCGCTGCAACGGCGATCAACTGGGAAAAGAATTTCAGGTCAAGCAACCATCATCGCCACAATTCATTCATCGATCGAACCAGAGAATATTCTTCTTAAGCGGTGCCAAATATCAGATGGAATTACGTAGGCCGATCTAACACGAGGCAACGATGAAGCAGGAAAAATACTAATATTGCCGAACGTAGAGCTCAACCGCCGGTGGGTCAACAGTCGAAAATCAAGAATGGTCGATACCTCTCACTCGCGGCAAACTGTGGGGCGGTTAACGGTCGGATGAAGCGCCTTGTTCGGCCACGTTCTTGGAAACCGCTCCCAGAATATCAAACCGTCAGCAACCAAGAATCCCGACCGTATCTGTAAGTGTGCGAAGCCTGATCATGAAACTCTCACTTCGTCATAACACCCGAGAACAGCGTATCTCATATGCGACCCTATGGAATCAGAATCAATTAGGCTCTGGTAAGCCTCTTTCGGAAAATTATGATACTCCCATATGCCTCCTCTAGTAAATACAGCTTCTAATATCTGATTCTTCTCATCGTAACCGATAGCGTATATCATACTGGAATCAACTTTCGTTAATGTGGTGATGTTACTCATGATTCTTATTATTGCCGAACGTAGAGCTCAACCGCCGGTGGGTCAACAGTCGAAAACCTGAAATGGCCGTAAACAAGCCGCCCGCAACAAACTCACGGACGGTTAACGGTCGGATGAAGCGCCTTGTTCGGCCACATTCTTGGTTTACTCTACAGCCTGTATGAGAGTGGATCCAGCCCTTCCCATACAAATCAGCATATATCCACCAAGAGCTATCAGAAGCACGATACCCGTTGAGACCGTCCACCGCTTAGAAAACCACTCGGCACGATTACGCTCGAACCAAATGGTGCAACAAACCCATGTCAACGGAATTAGAATTAGTAAAAATCCCCAATTGCGGATGACCACTAACTGAAAGGGCAACTCGGTAAAACGATCAGGATAACCCATCGTCTTGAGGATCGTAGCCGTAAGCAAACATCCACCAACAATGACCAAAGATTGTAGAGCTGCCAAGATACACTGTGCCGTATACTCTCCGTGGTGTTTCATGTCTTTCTTATTATTGCCGAACGTAGAGCTCAACCGCCGGTGAGTCAACCGCCGCGAACCTGAAATGGTCGATACCTCTCACCTGCGGCAAACTGTGGGGCGGTTAACGGTCGGATGCAGCGCCTTGTTCGGCAACTATTCTCACTTCCCGTGCCAGCGCCTGAAACCGATGTCAAACCATGAACCCCGACCGCACCACTCAGCACACGCCTGCATGAAATAATGTGCCGGAAACCGCAGAGTCACGACCGAACCAGCCCAGGTGACAAAAATTCATGGATGAGTGGCTCAGTCATCGGACAGGTGGCGACGGGCAATCCAGATCGATCAACGGAAACCCAAGCCGCACAGCACCGCCACAACACCAGAAATCTCGACCAGCCAAATCCCCCATCGATGTCACCGAAACGAACAATCCATGAAACATCCATCTAATTATCGCCGAACGTAAAGCTCAACCGCCGCTTAATCAACAGCTGAGAAATCTAAACTGTCTTTCGCGTGTGACCGAGCAAAGTCGAGCGCGGTTAGCGGTCGGATGCAGCGACTTGTTAGCCTAATTTTTTTTGTTCATGCGATATAGTTCACGCTTCCAAACTATGGGTAACGTCTTTGATAAAGCCGATGACTTCATTAACCATTCATCGTTGTGCTTAATAAACACACTTACCCCGGGTTGTCTAAATCTAATAGTTGATTCCTCTGCTTCTTCCCTTACAGCATATTCATAAATGATAAAAGCATCTCCCCTCTCACTATGGATTATACCATGAACAAAAATAGGTAGATACTTTTTATCCCCAGCAAAACTGGGCTCCAACTCAGCAGCCTTGTTACAGATGTTAACAAATACATCTTTATCGCTAAGAGGGGATGTCTTTGGATTACCGTTAATACCTATAACCTTAGACAGCGTTGCTGCCGAATAGGTCTTTCTCAACTTTTCATATTCGATACCCATGCGCTGCCTAAAAAAACGCAATGTAATGGGATGCTGTATATCCGCTAATTCAACAAACTTATGATTAAGTTGCGCCTCTAGGGCAGCGTTGAATTGATGCTTTATGATCGAGTCTTTGTCCTGTGCTACAAGATGAGATATTGATAACAGTAGAATAATGAATAGTCGTTGTTTCATATTATTATTGGCTAACGTATAGCTCAACCGCCGGTGTGTAAATGTCAGAAACCAAAAACGGTCTTTCACTCTCAAACTACGCGCGTCGAGAACGGTTAACGGTCGGATGAAGCGCCTTGTTCGGCCTCATCGGGGCAAGCTATCCATCCTGAAACGGGTCAAAGTCAACATTAACACCGACCGTTGGTTGCTGGCTGAAAACCTCCGCGTGAATCAATGACGCTGCGAAATACACAACACGAAATGTAGATCAAACCAGGAACGAAGGAAAACGGGATGCGAAAATTAATGGTTGAACAGTTCAGTCATCAGACAGGTCGCTGCAAAACATCCAGATCAATTAACGAGAATCTAAAACGAACAGTGCCGATCCAACACCTCAAATCGCAATCCACCAAATATCCAATCGATGTGACCGAAACGCAACATGCTAAGTCGCAATCTTCATAATAATTGCCGAACGTAGAGCTCAACCGCCGCCGAGTCAACCGCCGCGAACCTGAAATGGTCGATACCTCTCACTCGCTGCAAACTGTGGGACGGTTAACGGTCGGATGAAGCGCCTTGTTCGACGGCTATTCTGAATAATCAACCCAAGCCGACTCGTGATCGCATCGTGCTGGCTCTCTCGCAACCCCGCCAAGAACCGCCGACAGCAAGTTTCTGGCACCGGTGGAAGCCGCGCTTAGTGAATCGACGCGATGTGCCAGTATCTTGCGAAACCCTTGCACGAACCACGCCCTCGCGCCCAAAAAGTGACACCTGAAAAATCTCATCCGCCGGAACCTGTGCCCTGCACGATGATGCCGTTCAAGACACCAGCGACGGATCAAACCACCTGCGATCATCAGCGGAACCTTCCATCATGGTGCATCGAGAACCGCCAACTTCAGAAAATTATTATTATTGGCGAACGTAGAGCTCAACCGCCGCCGAGTCAACCGCCACGAACCTAAAATGGTCGATACCTCTCACTCGTGGCAAACTGCGGGACGGTTAACGGTCGGATGAAGCGCCTTGTTCGACGGCGATTCTGAATAATCAACCCAAGCCGATTCGGAATAGTCCAGCACTCTGTCAGGGGAACGCCTGGAAACGAACCAAGGTGGCGATCGTCTCAATCCTGATCCATGTGCGCGAACGAACGATGATAACCAGCTCTTGAAGTCGACTGAGCGGGATGATGAACGCGGAGACTCAATTCTTATTATTGGCGAACGTAGAGCTCAACCGCCGGTGAGTCAACCGCCGCAAACCTGAAATGGTCAATACCTCTCACTCGCGGCAAACTGTGGGGCGGTTAACGGTCGGATGAAGCGCCTTGTTCGACGGCGATTCTGAATAATCAACCCAAGCCGATTCGGAATAGTCCAGCACTCTGTCAGGGGAACGCCTGGAAACGAACCAAGGTGGCAATCGTCTCAATCCTGATCCATGTGCGCGAACGAACGATGATAACCAGCTCTTGAAGTCGACTGAGCGGGATGATGAACGCGGAGACTCAATTCTTATTATTGGCGAACGTAGAGCTCAACCGCCGGTGTGTAAATGTCAGAAACCTAAAATGGTCTTTCACTCTCAAACTGCGCGCGTCGAGAACGGTTAACGGTCGGATGAAGCGCCTTGTTCGGCCACATTTATTGAGGAAATGTAATTGCGTAAACAAGCTTTTGAGTACGGCTATAACTCCAATAGAGATTATACCCTTCATGCGACGACTTACAATAGATCCAATCTTCGTCAGAGGTCCAGCCATGTGAAATACTGCCAAAACTCACACCTCCCTCTTGCCAATCAGAATAGCCTTCGCTTCTGAGAATCCTATCTAAAGCCTCAAATTGTGCATCAGAAGCATGAAACCGATACTTGGGTGATTCAAACGGCTGCCAACTCATCAGCGGCTTAGTATCAAGTTCAAGCTGCTCTATCTCAGGCAACCCGAATACCTGACCACAGCCTACTAACCCCCCACGATCAGGCTTACTCAAATAACCAACCCCAACAACGAAGAGAAATACCGCTATCCAAATGAATACTGATTTTCGCATCTTATTATTATTGCCGAACGTAGAGCTCAACCGCCGGTGTGTAAATGTCAGAAACCTAAAATGGTCTTTCACTCTCAAACTGCGCGCGTCGAGAACGGTTAACGGTCGGATGAAGCGCCTTGTTCGGCCACATTTATTGAGGAAATGTAATTGCGTAAACAAGCTTTTGAGTACGGCTATAACTCCAATAGAGATTATACCCTTCATGCGACGACTTACAATAGATCCAATCTTCGTCAGAGGTCCAGCCATGTGAAATACTGCCAAAACTCACACCTCCCTCTTGCCAATCAGAATAGCCTTCGCTTCTGAGAATCCTATCTAAAGCCTCAAATTGTGCATCAGAAGCATGAAACCGATACTTGGGTGATTCAAACGGCTGCCAACTCATCAGCGGCTTAGTATCAAGTTCAAGCTGCTCTATCTCAGGCAACCCGAATACCTGACCACAGCCTACTAACCCCCCACGATCAGGCTTACTCAAATAACCAACCCCAACAACGAAGAGAAATACCGCTATCCAAATGAATACTGATTTTCGCATCTTATTATTATTGCCGAACGTAGAGCTCAACCGCCGGTGGGTCAACAGTCGAAAACCTGAAATGGTCGTAAACAAGCCGCCCGCAACAAACTCTCGGACGGTTAACGGTCGGATGAAGCGCCTTGTTCGGCAAATTTTTAGAATGTTCCTCCATTACTAATCGCGTAGAAAATCCTTAAGATGAAAAGTAAAAAGATTGCTACCGAAGTATGCAGAACACCAGCAATAAACTTAAGCCACCATGGCCATTCGAAGGGCTGCAAAATAATCGAGTAAACGAAAAACCCCACCATACTCATCCAACAAATCAATAAGTTTATCCATCCTTCATTATCAAGCTGTGACTGTGCTGCGCCACTCTGACCTCGAATTACCCAATCCACCGTCAGCAAAACAAGATGTAATAGGATGAATACAACCCACAGCTTAACCAACCCTTTCGCTGCGCTTTGTTGTGACGCATTCATTATATTATTATAGCCGAACGCAAAGCTCAACCGCCGCCCAAAATAACTTATGAAACCAGAAAATATAAATAACTCGCAACCCGTCGAGAAGTCGCGGACGGTCAACGGTCGGATGCAGCGTCTTGTTAGCTAAATTATTGAAATATCATGAATATTAAAAAACCCAGTAAAAACCGAGGATGTGAGTGTAAGATGCGTATCGGTTCAAAAGAATCCCCTCACGCGAAGGCGCGAGAATTGGCTAAAAAACACAAAAAGGATTACGGCGTCTATGAGTGCCCTTGGTGCGGCAAGTTTCATCTAACAACGAAGCTGGACAACAAAGAGCGATACAAACCCCTGATATATCAAACGCATTACTATTCTTAGCTAACGTAGAGCTCAACCGCCGCCGAGTCAACCGCTGCACACCGAAAATGGTCATAAGCAAGCCGCCCGCAACAAACTCTCGGACGGTTAACGGTCGGATGAAGCGCCTTGTTCGACGGCGATTCTGAATAGTCAGGATGTGCCGACTCGTGATCGCATCGTGCTGGCTCTCTCGCAACCTCGCCAAGAACCGCTGACAGCAAGTTTCTGGCACCGGAGGAAGCCGCGCTTAGTGAATCGACGCGATGTGCCAGTATCTTGCGAAACCCTTGCACGAACCACGCCCTTGCGCCCAAAAAGTGACACCTGAAAAATCTCATCCGCCGAAACCTGTGCCCTGCACGATGATGCCGTTCAAGACACCAGCGACGGATCAAGCAACCTGCGATCATCAGCGGAGCCTTCCATCATGGTGCATCGAGAACCGCCAACTTCAGAAAATTATTATTATTGGCGAACGTAGAGCTCAACCGCCGGTGGGTCAACCGCCGAAAACCTGAAATGGTCAATACCTCTCACTCGTTGCAAACTGCGGGACGGTTAACGGTCGGATGAAGCGCCTTGTTCGACGGCGATTCTGAATAATCAACCCAAGCCGACTCGGAATAGTCCAGCACTCTGTCAGGGGAACGCCCGGAAACGAACCAAGATGAACTCTCTCAACCCTGATCCATGTGCGCGAACGAACGATGACAGCCGGCTCTTGAAGGCAAGTGAGCGGGATGATGAACGCGGAGACTCAATTATTATTATTGGCGAACGTAAAGCTCAACCGCCGCTGAATCAACGGTCAAAAATCTAAAAGGGTTCTTTCGCGTGTGACGAGCGGAAGTCGAGCGCGGTTAGCGGTCGGATGCAGCGACTTGTTAGCCCAAATTCTTAGCAATACGCTTTCTAGAGATATAACCCAATCCACCAGATACCCCAAGCAGCGCTCCCACAATTATGATGCAGATACCAAACGCCATAAGTAATACGTATTGTATGCCATCAAATGGCCCCATGGGAATATGCGATTCATTCAGCGAGTAAGCTCGTACATATACAATAAATCCTCCGACTATGCCTAGTGAGCCAACTATGCCAAGCGCTCTGTAAATCCAACTGATACCATGAATACGTCGGTGCAGGATCAGAACCAATACACCGCCACACAAAAAGCCCACAAAATTGAGTATATTCCCATCAATGGGAAGATCGTCCCACCCGTATTGAACCAGTATAAAGGAAGTAACGCCCAGAGATATACCTCCAACCACCAGGGAAAGACATACTGTGGATAACGCTCTGTATAACGTATGCATTTATTATTATTGGCTAACGTAAAGCTCAACCGGCCGCCCAAACCTAACGGACAACCTCTGAGCAATGTAAAATAGTGACTGCGCCCTCGACTGTCGGACGGTTAGCGGTCGGATGCAGCGTCTTGTTCGACCAATTTTTGGTACTCAAGCAATGCCGAATCACCATTCGTAAGACGATGTGGTGAAAAAACGAATACACCTCCGTCTTGATTCTTCAGCACCACGTGTAGCTTGTCACCGATGATCTCATGCTCAAATACATCATCCGGCAGATGGAAAGCATCCTCGCTTCCCTTTGAATATCTCACAACCATTCTCTTAGTCTCGATCAACAGATCATAACACCAGAAACAGTGACGCACTAAAGATATCATCCATACCATAAACCCGCCCATGAAGACAGAGATGCCTAGCATACCCCAGAGTATGCCGTCACCATTAGTCAGCGAGAAGTATGCGGTGCATACAGACAAAAGAACCATCAACGACATCAGGGAGCATACAAGGTAATCCCGTAGCCAAGGCTTGTAGTGATAGATTTTCATTATTGTCGAACGTAGAGCTCAACCGCCGCCGGGACAATCTCCGAATCACCAAAAACGATCTTTCTCTCTATCAGGCTGCGGAGTCGCGGACGGTTAACGGTCGGATGAAGCGCCTTGTTCGGCCACATTTATGGCTTTTCGGTAGCATCACCTGAGTGCTTACTCAATGTGTATCGCAATACTACGCGATTACCGTCAGAAGATGTTATACCGTTAGTATCGATGAGTGACTGAATTCGCTCAAAAACCTGCGTTAATACATCTCCGATAGGCTCCAAATGCTCAGGCTCAAGCGCGTCGTTCCAACACTGAAAATTCACATCACCCGAAAATTCCGTATTAGTCCAATTCTCAACATGTCCATCCAAGATAGTGGCTAAATGCTCTTGCATCAAATCCGGACTGCTCACCTCAAGATAGGTAATATACCTCAATTGAGATTTACCGTCGATTTCCATTAACAAACCAGAGGGCATGTGGAATTCATTTTCATTACCTTGGGGCTGTTCTGAGCTGATGTCTTCATCCTTACTCAAAGTATAGCTCAACAATATGCGATTGCCCTCAGCTGAATCAGCTTCATTTGAATCTAGCATATCTTGTATCGCAGTGATGATTTCTGCTAGTGCATCGTTGACTGGATTCATACTCTCTTGTTCAAGCTGATCATTCCAACATTGGAAATGGACGTGACCTGAAAAACTGGTGTTAACCCATTTGTCTATATCTGCTTCTAAGATTGAGCCAATATGCGCTTGCGTCGCGTCAGTGCTACTAACATCCAGAAGTAGTATATAACGCAATTGTGTCTCACCTTCAATGTCAACGAGAAGGCTGGTTGGAATGTGAAATTTATCGTCACTCATGATTCTTTGTATATGTGTCGTGCTTATCGTGTCTAGATTATTATTGCCGAACGTAAAGCTCAACCGCCGCCTAAGCAACAGTCAAAAATCTAAAATGGTTTTTCTCTCTGACACGTTGTGAAGTCGAGGGCGGTTAGCGGTCGGATGCAGCGACTTGTTAGCCCTATTTTTCTTCTAACGTTCCCAAGTAGGACATGTCTGACATATCCTTCTCAGTCATAGAATCAGGGAACTTGACATAATCATGTCGAAACGTGCTAATGGGTTTCAGCTTCTTCTTAAGGTTAAGATATTCCTTGCTATCTCCCATAATACCAAGAACCCAATTTCCACTATTGATCCGACGGTTCTGATCGTTGACCAGAACATCGGGCAACTTGATTAGAACAAAAACAATTCCTGTCTTAGTAACAAAATATCTCTCACCCTTCTGCGTCAACTTCGATTTGTATATAACCTGCGTTTCGTCTACAGCTTTAGGATAAACTTTAATCTCAATCTCTTCTTCTCCGCGAGTCGTGTTCAGTTGGATATCACAAAATCGATGCACCTGAAATTCGTATTTCTCAGCATGTAAAAGGTTTGTGAACACCATTGATGCTAAAATGGCTATTATTGTTTTCATTATTGGCTAACGTATAGCTCAACCGCCGGTGTGTAAATGTTACAAACCTTAAACGGCTAATTGCTGTAAAACTATGTGAAGTCGTTAACGGTTAACGGTCGGATGCAGCGACTTGTTAGCTTTAATTATTCAGTAGCGAAGAACCACAATCACTGACTCCCTAGATCCTGTGTAGAGGCATAAAATACCTCTTTCAATTGATCTTTCATGATCGAAATACCGCGAGAATTCATGTGGGTTGTATCCAGCTTGGCTTAGCGTTCTATCACAAAGTTCACCTGTGTTCCCTCCTGGCGCTCCAACCGAAAGCTTCAGCCGTTCAATAATCCTTTCGGTGCCACCCTCTTCCAACGATCTGAATGATATTACACTATTACCATCTACTATCTTATGAGTCACAGAAGAGTATGCTGACCAATCACCATCAACATAGCCGTGAAAAATCTGCCGTGGTCGTAGCCAAAAAGTCCATACGAGTGATGCTATGCACACAACAACTACCGCGAGAACCATTAATTTATGACAGCGAGTCTTCATTATTATTAGCTAACGTAAAGCTCAACCGCCGTCGGGTCAACGGTCATAAGCTAAGCATGGTTGTTTCGTGTAAACCCGAGCAAAGTCGAGCGCGGTTAGCGGTCGGATGCAGCGACTTGTTCGGCCACGTTCTTGTTATTTAAGAATCGCTCCATGACCAAACCACAGAATATTCGCAAGATTCAGAGCCAGCACAATAGTGAGTAAAGCTATACCAATAAGAGCTAATATCGACCCTAAACTATTGCGTCTTGGGCCTCTGCGATAGAGCATCAACCCAAATATCCACGAGGGAATTGTTATTAATAAATGAAACCACTGTAGCCCACCTGATATAGGCATGGTCATAGAGCAGACAACTGCCGTGACTAATACTGTGACCCAAATACCTACAGTATGCTCACTACTACTCTTTGGTTCTGCTTTGGCCATAATGTAAGCAATCGTGGTCTTAATAATTATTGCCGAACGTAGAGCTCAACCGCCGCTGGGACAACAGCCGAATACCCTCAATGGTTTTTCATTCGCAAAAGTTCGCTGGCTAAGTACGGTTAACGGTCGGATGCAGCGCCTTGTTAGGCTTATTATTCCAGTGAATTAATGTCTTCATGCAGACAAACCCAGACACCATCTTCTATGCCAAAACCGGCAAAATAGTTATCATGGATCATGGAATAAATCAAAATCTCATTGGAATCATAGATCGCCAAACATTCCATGTCAGTCGGTGCATGTGGGTGTATTAGTGCATACAAGACGCTCTGTGAATTCATTGATAGCGTTGGGATATCTGCACTCTCATACCACTGATCGACTGCAACTTGCGCTTCTACTGGTACGGGTCTTATATATCTTAGCGACGGCTTAACGTAGAAGCAACGAAGAGAGTAGCTACAGTATGCTACAACCAGTGCAGTTAATACGCCGATTATTTTATATGCGCGATAGCGTTTCATATTATTGCCTAACGTAGAGCTCAACCGCCGCCGAGTCAACCGCCGCAAACCAAAAACGGTCATCAGCAAGCCGCCCGTCGCAAACTCTCGGACGGTTAACGGTCGGATGAAGCGCCTTGTTCGGCAACTATTCTCATAACCCATCACCAGCACCTCAAACCGATGTCCAACCATTAACACCGACCGTATCTAGCCATGTTCGTTAGCCTGGCATGTCGACCGAAGCCGGAAACACCAGAGCAACGATCACGGAGAGAACCGATGGGCAACATGGATCAAACCACCCTCAAACTATAAACCGACATCGATGGATCAAGGTAGAGCGAGCGCGGCAGCAGGAACATCCGGCATCGAACCTGATGACCATGATCAACCAATAACCCATTCATCTAACCAACGCGACAACATGCAACACAATGCGTGCATTCTTATTATGGCCGAACGTAAAGATCAACCGCCTACGAACAATGTTAAAATACCGAAAACAGATATACGCTCCGAAACAGATGCCCGACTATTCAGCGGTAACGGGTCGGATGCATCGCCTTGTTCGATCTACACAGATCAATGCGCCTTTAAACTGCCGTGGGTAACGAAGATCCTGAACCATTCGATGTGTCCATCACCGCGGCGTGAATCGAATCGTGCATCACACCGAAAACGGAATGCGAAACCAATCCAATCCATTCACGACAGATTCTTCTAAAATGTTATCAATGGCAGCGAACGAGAACCAATCCATCAATATCGAGCCAAATGAGCTGGAAACTCAAGCCGTTCCCGGAAGCGTTAATCGATCCAAAATCATTCAACAATAGAGGCATATCGGCGATGACCCAGGGCAATACTGAACACGAAGAATCAATAATTATCGAACGTAAAGATCAACCGCCTACGAACAATGTTAAAATACCGAAAATAGATATACGCTCCCAAACAGATGCCCGACTATTAAACGGTAACGGGTCGGATGCATCGCCTTGTTCGATCTACACAGATCAATGCGCCTTTAAATTACCGTGGGTAACGAAGATCCTGAACCATTCAATGTGCCCATCACCGCCGCGTGAATCGAATCGTGCTTCACACCGAAAACGGAATGCGAAACCAATCCAAACCATTCACGAGAGATTCTTCTAAAATGTTATCAATGGCAGCGAACGAAAACCAATCCATCAATATCGATTCAAATGAGCTGGAAACTCAAGCCGTTCCCGGAAGCGTTCATCGATCCAAAATCATTCATCAATAGCGGCATATCGGCGATGACCCAGGGCAATACTGAACACGAAGAATCAATAATTATCGAACGTAAAGCTCAACCGCCGTCGGGTCAACGGTCCTAGGCTAAACATGGTTAATTCCTGTAAACCCGGGCTGGAGTCGAGCGCGGTTAGCGGTCGGATGCAGCGACTTGTTCTGCGGAGATTATTGCCATATCAACCCGAGCGCGCAAGGAATAGTCCAGCACTCTGTCCAAATTTCCGTTGTAAATCATTCGGGCGGCAACCGTCTCAATCTCAGCAAATGTGCGCGAACGATAGAAGATCACACTGATGAAAAAGGATGACTGAGCGGGATCAGAATAATCATCTGGTAAATCATTCATCCGATGTGCCAGGGAAAGCGAACCAACGCCAGCAATGCCGGACAAAAAAATTATTATTGCAGAACGTAAAGCTCAACCGCCGCCTAAGCAACAGTCAAGATATCTAAAATAGTTTTTCTCTCTATCACGCTGTGAAGTCGCGGACGGTTAGCGGTCGGATGCAGCGACTTGTTCGGCCACTATTGTGCATTATGGAGACGCGGTCGAATAGACTCAAAAAGCCTAATCTCCTCTTCAAGGGCTGATCTCATCTCTGTAAGTGTTGCATCAACACCCGCCAGTGACCCCCTAACCGAAGATCCGATAGAATTAGCTAACGGCTCATCCCAAGATCCGTCCTTTAACAACGCGGCCTCAAACCTGTCAAGCATAGCATTCGTGTGCGCTGTATCTCTAAATGTTCGAGTAAGAACCAAAAATATATGTGGTGCTCTTTGATGCTGGATAATCTGTTCGCGAGCAGACCGAAAAAGATCGTCGTTAAATCGCTTAGTAATCGCTCCAAATTGCTTGCGCTGAAGCATCTGCTGAAAACCATCCTGCATCTCAGCTAGCGATGATAGTTGATGCTCTACTTCATCGTTCAATGCCGTGATCCAAGAAACCCAGTGTTCATATCTATCTAAGCTTCTACGATACCTGTCATAGTGCCAAGCCCAGGCTACGGGTATTAAAGCCGCACATATAGCCACGGACACAGTCATAAAGTTCCAAAATGCATTCATTGTTATTTGAGGTGTTTAATTATTATTGCCGAACGTAAAGCTCAACCGCCGGTGAGTCAAACGCGACAAACCTTGAACGGATGATTGCTGTAAAACTGTGTGAAGTCGAGGACGGTTAACGGTCGGATGAAGCGCCTTGTTCGGCAACCATCCTCTCAAACACCACCCGGCTCCCTTAAACGTCCCCCATCATTCACACCGACCGCCCCTGCAAATGTGCGATAGCCTGGCATGTCATGGACCGAAGCCGGAAACGCCAGAGTAACGACCACGGAGAAACCCGACGGCCAACATGGATCAAACCACCCTCAATCTATAAACCGACATCGATGGATCAAGGTAGAGCGAGCGCGGCAGCGGGAACATCCGGCATCGAACCTGATGACCATGATAAACCAAAAATCCATTCATCTAACCAACGCGGCAACACACAACACAATGCGTGCATTCTTATTATGGCCGAACGTAAAGCTCAACCGCCGGTGAGTCAACCGCGACAAACCTTGAACGGATGTTTGCTGTTAAACTGTGTGAAGTCGAGGACGGTTAACGGTCGGATGAAGCGCCTTGTTCGGCAACCATCCTCTCAAACACCACCCGGCACTCCTAAACGTCACCCATCATTCACACCGACCGCCCCTGTAAATGTGCGAAAGCCTGGCATGTCGACCGAATCCAGAAACACCAGAGCAACGACCACGGAGAAAACCGATGGGCAACATGGATCAAACTACCCTGGAACTCGTAATCGCGGACGATGGATCAGCCAACGACGCGCTCGATAGCAGGACCAACCAACACCGAAACCTGATGACCATGATCAACCAATAATCCATTCATCTAACCAACACGACAACACGCAACACAATGCGTGCATTCTTATTATGGCCGAACGTAGAGGTCAACCGCCGGTGGGTCAACGGTCGAAAATCTTGAATGGTTTCAACTGTAAAACGTCTCTCGACTACGAACGGTTAACGGTCGGATGCACCGCCTTGTTAGACCAATTTATTGTGTAGTGTCGATGTGAATTTCTGCATTGTCGTCGGGTAAGTTCAAAGGACAAATCACAGACAATTTGCGGCCATCGTCAAAAGACAATCTGATACAAATCTTTCTAGCACAAGTGTAATTATCCTCTGATAACATGCCACCTCTCATTACGTATGATACTGTGGCGACATAATTGCCTGTGCCGTTCTTCACGATCTCTCTCCAGTGACCAGACTCCTCAAGACTCTTTCCCTCGTACATAGATATATACTCAAGCTTAACTAGCGGCACATCGCTCTTTATCCGAATTGGTATATAGAATGCCCCACTGCGAAGATGCACTGGTATTAACATTAGAATTACTGAAATCGTCAAAATTGCGAATATAACGCCGATGATGATTTTTTTCTTCATTATTGTCTAACGTAAAGATCAACCGCCTACGAACAACATTAAAATACCGAAAACAGATAAACGCTCCGGAACAGATGCCCGACTATTAAACGGTAACGGGTCGGATGCATCGCCTTGTTCGATCAACACAGATCAATGCACCTTTAAACTGCCGTGGGTAACGTAGATCCTGAAGCATTCGATGTGTCCATCACCGCCGCGTGAATCGAATCGTGCATCACACCGAAAACGGAATGCGAAACCAATCCAAACCATTCACGAGAGATTCTTCTAAAACGTTATCAATGGCAGCGAACGAAAACCAATCCATCAATATTGATTCAAAAGAGCTGGAAACTCAAGCCGTTCCCGGAAGCGTTCATCGATCCAAAATCATTCATCAATGACGGCATATCAGCGATGCTCCAGGGCAATACTGAACACGAAGAATCAATAATTATCGAACGTAAAGCTCAACCGCCGTCGGGTCAACGGTCATAGGCTAAGCGTGGTTGTTTCGTGTAAACCCGAGCAAAGTCGAGCGCGGTTAGCGGTCGGATGCAGCGACTTGTTCGACCGATTTCTTTGCTCGAAACAACTCTATAATATGATTATTCGCGACCGATTTAGGGATCGCGATACCGTTCCCTTCGATGGGATAAATATAGAAACATTGGCTATCTTCTCTTACTTCCGAAAGATCATCAGAAGTGCCATAAAAAAGCTCTTCCCTGTCCACTATAATTCTACACTTGGAGCCTTCCTTGGTAATGTCCCATGTGTGCTTATAGCTCCTTGTAGCACGATATAAATACCAAGTTCCAGTAAGTAAACCCAGTAGACCTATAGCAATCTTACCTTGAGAATATTTGTCATACCCAGTGTAAACGAAAGAGGCTCCTAAAAGAAATAGCAGCACAAACAACCCTTTGTGGATACTCACAGATTTCATATTATTATTGTCGAACGTAGAGCTCAACCGCCGGTGAGTCAACCGCCGCAAACCTGAAATGGTCAATACCTCTCACTCGCGGCAAACTGTGGGGCGGTTAACGGTCGGATGAAGCGCCTTGTTCGACGGCGATTCTGAATAATCAACCCAAGCCGATTCGGAATAGTCCAGCACTCTGTCAGGGGAACGCCTGGAAACGAACCAAGGTGGCAATCGTCTCAATCCTGATCCATGTGCGCGAACGAACGATGATAACCAGCTCTTGAAGTCGACTGAGCGGGATGATGAACGCGGAGACTCAATTCTTATTATTGGCGAACGTAGAGAACAACCGCCGCGTGTAGAACACCCGCCAATCATTCATGGCTTTAACTCAAAAACGGTCTCGGACTCAGGACGGTTAACGGTCGGATGCTTCGCCTTGTTCGGCCACATTCTTCTTGTTAGGCCACCACCAAACTATTGCTGTCGATATCATCGAAGGCAGCATAAAGATAAAATTCAGACCGATGTAGAGCCATAAACGGCCAGGATTAGTCGCACGTGAATCCTCATAGTAAATGAAGTGACCATGGTTGACAGCAAACGATTCAGCCTCAGATGGTGGCGGCGGTGACGGATCTTCATATGAGGATATCTCAGAAATATTCTGAGCCGTTAACCACGGGATCGTCTTCATAAAAACATACATAGCTGACACAATCAAAATAGCCTGAATAACCAAGATTAACTTTCCGTATCGCAACGACAAAGCGCGCTTAAAATACTTGTGACTCAATATCATGTCTTTCTTATTATTGCCGAACGTAGAGCTCAACCGCCGGTGGGTCAACAGCCGAAAACCTGAAATGGACGATACCTCTCACCCGCGGCAAACTGTGGGACGGTTAACGGTCGGATGCAGCGACTTGTTCGGCCACATTTATTGGGGTAGCGGTGCGCCTTCCTTATACTTGGTCGCTACCAAAATCCAGTCACCATCAATAAGCTCTAGTTCAAAAATAACCCCATGTGTCAGAAAGTCCTGCTGGGTTGTAAATATACCGTTATGACTCTGCCAGCGCTGTATAGCCCACTGCTTATAAGTTCCTTCTGCCATATCGGGAGATCCAAATTCTTCAGTTGCAGCGTCGAGATATACAGCATAAGCATCACCCTCTATTATCGATGCCCAAATCTTGTCATCTGAGAGGCAACGACGCCAAATTCCTGAGATGCCGATAAGCACCATAGCCGTTAGTGCCGTTACGGTTAGAATTACCACACAGCGATAATTGCATTTCTTCATCATTATAGCCGAACGTAGAGCTCAACCGCCGGTGTGTAAATGTCAGAAACCGATAACGGTCTTTCACTCTCGACTCGTCTCGCGTCGGGACGGTTAACGGTCGGATGAAGCGCCTTGTTCGACCACATTCTTCTGCAATACCGTCATCCAACATTTAGTTAATATACCGAGAAATATGATGCAGGCTATAAAGGCTAAGGGGAATTGGCTAATCAAAACTAATACAGCTAACACGCTCATATACAGAAAACAGATGTGAGCAATCCATGCTAAAACGATGCGTGTTCTACGCCGGGATGACATAGCAGCTATAACACTAGCGATAAAATATACAACGAATGGGACCGTTAGCAAAACCGCGACCAACAATGGCTCTCCTACAGCATTCCCCGTTGATCCGTCACCCCAACCTGCAAAACTACAGAACAACCATGAGAAGCCCCCAACAGCGAGACATACCGCTACACCAGAGAGAGCAAAAAACGATGCCACACCACGAAGAGGTGGCATTTCAATGTGTGCTTGATCTGGGTTCATATTATTATTGTCGAACGTAAAGATCAACCGCCCGTGTGACAACGATAAATAATCATTAACGCAAGATCGCTCTCGCCAGTCATCATGAAGTCGGGGGCTACAAGGGGTCGGATGCATCGCCTTGTTCGATCTACACAGATCAATGCGCCTTTAAACTGCCGTGGGTAACGAAGATCCTGAACCATTGGATGTGTGCATCAGCGTTGCGCGGCCATGAATCGTGATCAACCAAACACCTCTTTCGTTCCGCCTGGCAATCGCAGGGATGTTCCTGAGGAACGAAGGATCTTCCCGGAGAGCAGCCAGGCTAAACCCTTGCGTGTTCCATCGAGGAGATTATCAAATGTCACTTCAGGTCATCACCGATCCCGTGGTGATGTGAGTCAGCGATACTGAACTCGCCAAATCGGGTGCCGAACATCACGACGAAAACCCTTGTATGTCACACCGGAGATCCTGAATGCGTAGAATCCGAATTATTATTATCGAACGTAGAGCTCAACCGACCGCCCAAACCGTAAGGACAAATCTCTGAGCAACTTGAATTGGTGACTACGCCGTCGACTCCGAGCCGGTTAGCGGTCGGATGCAGCGACTTGTTCGGTCAGATTCTCGCTACTAGCAATCTTAAGCCTCTCTATCTCGTCGTGTGCTTCTGATAGCCTGTATGAGAGAAACCAGTTCATGCCAATCGCTATAACGGTGAAAGCAGCCAAAATTACCAGACTCCATGTTAAAAGCGTTAGTTGGCTCTCAATCTTGGTAGCATATGATACTACGTAGCGCTTAAAACTGTCATCTGCTCCTTGAGAATCGAGCGTCCGTAAAAGCATATCGATGCCCTTTTGTGCGTATCCACCAAAAAGCAGCAACGAGAAGTATGAGAAAACCAATACTCCCATTATGCCCATTAAATATATGAAACTTCTAATGGTGTTCATCACATCAATTATTATTACCGAACGTAAAGATCAACCGCCTACGAACAATGTTAAAATACCGAAAACAGATATACGCTCCGAAACAGATGCCCGACTTTTAACCGGTAACGGGTCGGATGCATCGCCTTGTTCGATCCACACAGATCAATGCGCCTGAAAACTGCCGTGGGTAACGAAGATCCAGAACCATTGGATGTGTCCATCAGCGTTGCGCGGCCATGAATCGTGATCTACCAAACATCCTCTTTCGTTCCGCCTGGCAATCGCAGGGATGTTCCTGAGGAACGAAGGATCTTCCCGGAGAGCAGCCAGGCTAAACCCTTGCGTGTTCCATCGAGGAAATTATCAAATGTCACTCCGCATCATTACCGATCCCGTGGTGATGTGAGTCAGCGATACTGAACTCGCCAAATCGGGTGCCGAACATCACGACGAAAACCCTTGTATGTCCCACCGGAGATCCTGAATGCGTAGAATCCGAATTATTATTATCGAACGTAGAGCTCAACCGCCGGTGAGTCAACCGCCGCAAACCATGAACGGCCATAAGCAAGCCGCTCGTCGCAAACTGTCGGACGGTTAACGGTCGGATGAAGCGCCTTGTTCGATCACATTATTGTTAGGATATTAATCTGTCATACTGAGCATGACTTCCTATCCAGAACCACACCATAGCAGAGCCATCCTGAATTCCAAGGGCTCGATACTGAATGCCGACTCTCACAGACCAATAACTACCCACCTTCTTGAAATGCAAAGACGGATGAAATGGATCGCCCTTCAACAGCTCAAAATTGCGATCTGCTGCCTTCTGCACAGATGTCGGCAAAGAACCATATGCCTTCCAAAACTTTGAGGTCGCTACGTGCTTCATAGCTCCTTAGCACGACCGGCTCTGAAATCTGCCAAGGCTTCAGAAGCCAAGCCCTCTAGCTTCCCACTCACGATATCTCTCTCAATTTGGGCGTCCCACGTCGCTGCCTCGTAACTGGAAAACCAATCACGAAAAGCGGCGAGCTCATTCTTGCTGAGTCGCTCTACTGCTTCTTCAATGGCCTCTATGGTGCTCATGATCGTAATTTTACTCTATAATCCCGAATCGTCAATTTTTCTTATTCTTATCGAACGTAGAGCTCAACCGCCGGTGGGTCAACCGCCGCAAACCAGAAACGGTCATAAGCAAGCCGCCCGGCGCAAACTGTCGGACGGTTAACGGTCGGATGAAGCGCCTTGTTCGGCCACGTTCTTCTTCATCACAATATCCCGCAGGACATCATTCATCGCATCTTTCGGTATCTGTATGTGAGTCCTGTCTCGTGTATATAAGAATACATCACAGGCATCCTCTCTGACCTCACGCAAATCATCCTCGGTTCCGCTGAAGAGGGTCTTACTATCCTTCTGTATCTTCACTACGCCACTACAGTTATCAATCTGCCACGTGACTTTCATCTTCTTGAACGCAGATATTCCGCCACCGACCAAGATTATAATGCCAAACACGACCAAAAGGTTAAAACCATGCTGATGCCAATATCGTAATAACTGAGACAGATAAAGCATCATCAGCACAATAGATATCACAAACTTCCAATGATGTGTTACTGTCATCTTCATTATTATTGCCGAACGTAGAGCTCAACCGCCGGTGAGTCAACCGCCGCAAACCTGAAATGGTCGTAAACAAGCCGCCTGGCGCAAACTCTCGGACGGTTAACGGTCGGATGAAGCGCCTTGTTCGGCCGCTATTCTTTCGGGTATTCAACCACACCATCATACTCCCACTTGCCGCTTACCCTAGAAAAATGCACCGCCCCCTCCCATGGCTTCCAATAGAATTCTAGCGAGATCAATCTTCCCTCCCAAGAAATAGTATTATACTTCACCGGAACGGTTGGTCTCTCCGCATGAGGATGCATGAGTATATAAATATAATTAGCTGATTTAATCGAAGGGGGTCTTTTATACTTAGAATCGTTATACCACGTATCGATTACTGGACGGGCTTCTAGCGGCACGTCTGCATCATACGCTAATTCAGGTGTCAGATAAAACGGACGAAATGCATACGCGCAATACCCAACGAGTATCATAATTAACGTCAAAGCCAGATAGACTGCTTTCCTGCGTTTCATATTATTATTGCCGAACGTAGAGCTCAACCGCCGGTGAGTCAACCGCCGCAAACCGAAAATGGATAATACCTCTCACCCGCGGCAAACTGTGGGGCGGTTAACGGTCGGATGAAGCGCCTTGTTCGACGGCGATTCTGAATAATCAACCCAAGCCGATTCGGAATGGTCCAGCACTCTGTCAGGTGACCGCCTGGAAACGAACCAAGGTGGCAATCGTCTCAACCCTGATCGATGTGCGCGAACGAACGATGATAGCGAGTTCTCGAAGGCGACTGAGCGGGATGATGAACGCGGAGACTCAATTATTATTATTGGCGAACGTAGAGCTCAACCGCCGGTGTGACAAGTTCGAAGGCTGCGAGAGGCTGATTCCGTGAAATGGTTTCTGGCTGAGGACGGTTAACGGTCGGATGAAGCGCCTTGTTCGATGTCTTTTTTGTATTGTGGCAGCTCCTAAATATCTGGATCCAATAACACCGTTACTGGAATATTGTCGGTAACAGACTTCATCAATACTCGTCTTAAGTCATCAATCTTTTCTTGCTCAATGTGTAGATCCCCCAAATCAGGAATTAGCTTATCTAATATCGTTTGCGAACCGGGCGGATCAATAATATTGATTGATTTCAGATTCGTTGAAAGAAAGTGCTTTCTAAATTCAGCGTAGGCGGATACCAGCAAGTTAATTTCTTCATCCTCGAAATAGATATAGTCAGTTATTTGACCTGGGTGACCGATAGGGGTGATGTCTACTTGGAACTCGATTGGCATATATATTATTCTTATCGAACGTAGAGCTCAACCGCCGACGGGTGCGGGTCATAGGCTGGGCATGGTTCAATGTGTCAAAAGTTCGCTGGCTCAGGACGGTTAACGGTCGGATGAAGCGTCTTGTTCGGTCTGATTATTTTTTAGTAGTGTCCCACTTAAACTCTGAACTTCTAAGACATACGCCACCCCCACCATATACTAAACGTATTCTTGTAGCTTTACTTGAAACAAGACTGGGCAAATTCTCAACAACAAACCACCAATAATCCTTGTGTAGTTTAAATTCTTTGCTTTGACCCTGCTTGACTAACACATTGATACCACCAAAAGACCCCGGGAGCCGAGGAGGGCTTCGCCACTCCTTTAAATGGGGATCGTAATACTCGATCTCGAAATCAGGATATCCGACGGCACCACTCTTGGGGGATGTTAGTATATGTAGAGTTTCTTTAAACGGGTTTTTTAATTGAACCGACGTAGGCAATTTGGCTTTGTCATTCCAAAATAATTTTAAGTGTTCCTCAATTGTCATACCCTCTACAATCGGATCAGTCGCATTTGCATTGGGGTGTCTCTTCTCTTCGTCAGTTTCGTCAACCCGATCAACAGGCTTCGGCGAATCATTCTGAGCATACGAAGGAATTGTAAGCATAATAGCTAGGGCGACGATTATTTTCATATATCTGGTCATAGTATCATTACCGAACGTAGAGCTCAACCGCCGGTGAGTCAACCGCGACAAACCTTGAACGGATGATTGCTGTAAAACTGTGTGAAGTCGAGGACGGTTAACGGTCGGATGAAGCGCCTTGTTCGGCAACCATCCTCTCAAACACCACCCGGCTCCCTTAAACGCCCCCCATCATTCACACCGACCGTCTCTGCAAGCGTGCGAAAGCCAGGCATGTCGACCGAAGCCGGAAACGCCAGAGTAACGACCACGGAGAAAACCGATGGGCAACATGGATCAAACCACCCTCAATCTATAAACCGACATCGATGGATCAAGGTAGAGCGAGCGCGGCAGCGGGAACATCCGGCATCGAACCTGATGACCATGATCAACCAATAACCCATTCATCTAACCAACGCGGCAACACGCAACACAATGCGTGCATTCTTATTATGGCCGAACGTAGAGCTCAACCGCCGGTGGGTCAACAGTCGAAAATCAAGAATGGTCGATACCTCTCAATCGCGGCAAACTGTGGGGCGGTTAACGGTCGGATGAAGCGCCTTGTTCGGCAACTATTCTCACTTCCCATGCCAGCGCCTGAAACCGATGTCCAACCATGAACCTCGACCGCACCTCTCAGCACACGCCTGCATGAAATAATGTGCCGGAAACCGCAGAGCCACGACCGAACCAGTCCAGGTGACAAAAATTCATGGATGAGTGGCTCAGTCATCGGACAGGTGGAGACGGGCAATCCAGATCGATCAACGGAAACCTAAACCGAACAGCACCGATGCAACGCCAGGAATCTCGACCCGCCAAATCCCCCATCGATGTCACCGAAACGAACAATCCATGAAACATCCATCTAATTATCGCCGAACGTAAAGCTCAACCGCCGTCGGGTCAACGGTATAGGCTAAACATGGTTGATTCCTGTAAACCCGAGCGGAAGTCGAGCGCGGTTAGCGGTCGGATGCAGCGACTTGTTCGGCCTCAATTTTTGTTAGCAACCAAGCTGGGCTACTTGGGTAAGGCTTACCGAGATTCCAAAGTATAGCAAACTGCTCATCACTTATGCTAAGCGTCTTCTGTCCTGAATCTACGACAATTACTAAAACGTTATCAGCCTTCTCAAGCTTAATCTGACCTGAACGATGTTGAACTTCGATATTGTCCCTATAAATCCCCCAACCATCATAAGACTCACCCTTCTCACCAAGATAACTAACAACGGCATAGTTCAGCGAGTCATCACAATATATTACAACCCCATTATCATCATAGTCGATCCTATGACTCATAGTCTTGTCCTTACACGAGGTTGCAATGAATACCACGTTAGAAAGGAGAAGCAACACGCGCAGGTTACCCATGATGTAATCTTTAATCATAATTTCGAGTTTTGTTATTATTATTGCCGAACGTAAAGCTCAACCGCCGTCCGGTCAAACGTGATAAATCCAAAAAGGTCTTTCGCTCTAAAACTCCGTGGCGTCGAGAACGGTTAACGGTCGGATGCAGCGACTTGTTCGGCAACTATCCTTGGAACAGTTCCCGGAACGTAGAACCTCGACCAACCATTAATCCCGACCGTATCTGACAATGTGCGATAGCCTGATTTGAATAGTCCAGCACTCCGTCCAAATTTCCGCTGCATATCATTCGGGCTGAATACATCTCAATCTCGATATATGTGACGTGAACGATAACAGATCACATTGATGACAATCGATGACTGAGCGGGATCGGAATAATCATCTGGGAAATATCTTATCAACCAAACCGCCATCGAACTCACTACGCCTAACAAACACCGAGGAAAAAGCATTATTATAGCCGAACGTAAAGCTCAACCGCCGCCATGTAAAACGTCAAAGGCTCTAAACGGCTGATTCGTGTAAAACAGAGCAAAGTCGAGCGCGGTTAGCGGTCGGATGCAGCGACTTGTTAGCCCAAAGTTATTGTTTCTTGGGACTATTGGGAACTCGGTCTAAATCATTCGGAGCACGTCCATAGGCTAATCGGTCTAGTGCAATCGGGACTCGTCCAACCCCCTCGACAATCAAATCCGCATAAATCAATTCCAGCTTATCCATGTCAATTAGAAGCTTAAAAATAGCATTCTTATTCTTTGGCCTTACCACAGTTATAAGTATATGTGGCGGTATATCTCTCGGCAGGTCGCCCCAGGCTCCTTCAAATATGTAGGTATATGGGTAAGGTTTCATCTGTGGTGGTTCGTTACCAAATGGGCTATCGCTTGCATCATACATTAACAGCTCTCGGAGAGAGTTCGGAAAAACCAGCTTCTTCTTCCCAATACTCAGAGACAGTTTCTTCAAATCGAACGATGCTGGAGAATACTCCTTGGGCAACCCGATAAGCCTACCATTCTTAAGACTAAGTACTGCCTCTTCATGCCGAGGCGGACTTTCACGGGCAGTCACTATTGCACTCGAAGCGATAAGACACAATAGAGCTAGGTGTTTTATTATGCGTTTCATTTCTTATTATTGGCTAACGTAAAGCTCAACCGACCGCCCAAACCGTAGGGGCAAATCTCTGAGCAAGATTAAATGGTGACTACGCCCCCGACTCTGAGCCGGTTAGCGGTCGGATGCAGCGACTTGTTAGCTCAATTTTTTAGGGTGCTGTGTGCGGCTTACCCAGAGGTCTACCTCGAAACACCCACTTCGGATCATTAGCATCAATACCGGCGATATTCGTCTCATCAGTCACGCAAATCTCATATGCCGGCTTAAGCTTCTTGTCGGCTGGAAATAACGAATAATATATCCATCCCACCCCTGGGTTATTGGCCGACCACTCGATAGAATATACTGAAAATTCCACTTTCGAGGCATCTTTCACGATGCTGGAGGTTACAGCGGGTTCTGTAATATTAAATGTTCCTGCTCCATCTGATCTTGAGAACCACTTATAATCAGTGGTCTCAGGAGTAGTAGTCTGATTGGTAAGTATAAATGCTCCACGATAAAGACCCTGCCGAACAAGAACTACTTGCCCATCAGCAATAGGGGTTCCATGCGCGCGCGATTGTCCAACGTGTGCGCTTCGAGTTATTCTCTTACAACCGCTAACAAATGTTAAAGCGACGATTATTAAGACTAACCTTAGAGTGGTGATCATATTATTATTAGCTAACGTAAAGCTCAACCGCCGGCTGTAAAACCGAAAAGCGACCGAGAGTGATTATCAACTGTAGAACCGAGCTGGAGTCGAGCGCGGTTAGCGGTCGGATGCAGCGACTTGTTCGGCCACTATCCTTCTATAAAACTTCCATCAGGACAAATCAAAATAGACTCGCCAACGCTCGATAGGTAAACAGGAATAAATCCAAAAAGTGGCCGATGAGGAGATCTGTCTCCTACTCCATATACTCTAATAACCCCATCTGGCTCATCATCCCAATAGACTTGAATCTCAATCTGATAGCCCTCTCCTGAATCAAGATAACCTTCGTGAACATCTGGGTCAGATCGATCTACCATAGACTTAAGCTCCGCATAACTAAGCTGCCGATACGGCTCCAACAAATGCGAAAGTTTCTTGAGCAGTTCAGTCTTGATGCTGGTCTTCATTATTATTGCCGAACGTAGAGCTCAACCGCCGGTGAGTCAACCGCCGCAAACCTGAAATGGTCGTAAACAAGCCGCCTGGAGCAAACTCTCGGACGGTTAACGGTCGGATGAAGCGCCTTGTTCGGCCATTATTCTCGATGACCAGTGTAGCCACCCCATACGATCGCCAAACCGAGAATTAGTGGACCAAACGTGAATATGTATAACCCATGACCCAAGGCTAACAACGTAAATGGAGTAACTAAACCAACGACCACCATAATCCAACCGATTAATTTAAGAGGAAAGGTATATCGAAAAACATTATTTTTACCTTCATCCATTATTTCTTGAGCAACTCGTATTGCGTTAGATTCTTCTACGCCTTTTGAAATCAGAAACTGGGAAATTGTTACCACGCTTTTGCCGTTCTCTGCTTTTTGCAGAGCCTGTGGTCGCCAAAGCCGTATTAACTCATCCTGAGTGTATTCGGGTGTATTCATCTCTTATTATTATTGCCGAACGTAAAGCTCAACCGCCGGTGAGTCAAACGCGACAAACCCTAAACGGATGGAAAGCTGTAAAACTGTGTGAAGTCGAAAACGGTTAACGGTCGGATGCAGCGACTTGTTAGCTTAAATAGTGCTCACGCTTCTGTATCCAAAAGCAATATAGCCGATCTTCACCTGAGTGCGATAATACAGTATCTCTCATTCTTATAACCAAGGCGTCACCCGTCTCAGACCAGGCATCGATAACGACAATGTCTTCAGCCAACCTAGCATCTCCAACTACAATTACTCCATCATCAACCAGTGAGGAAATCATCGAAATTACCACATCTAGACGATCATCGTCTGAAAGAGGAGCAAAATACTCTATGGCTGTTTGATCAATCCAGTCATAATATAAGATGTCGCTTTCTAGTTGGTCACAGATGTCACCTTTCAGGGCAATCGTTGCACCTCGCGAAGCGTTATTCATATTATTAGCTAACGTATAGCTCAACCGCCGTCGGGTCAAACTTGATAAATCTAAAAAGGTCTTTCGCTCTAAATCGCCGTGGCGTCGAGAACGGTTAACGGTCGGATGCAGCGACTTGTTCGGCAACTATCCTTGAAACAGATCCTGGAACGTAGAACCTCGACCAACCAATAATCCCGACCGTATCTGGCAATGTGCGATAGCCTGATTTGAATAGTCCAGCACTCCGTCCAAATTTCCGCTGCAAATCACACGGGCTTAATTCGTCTCAATCTCTAGCAATGTGCGCGAACGAACGATATGGCACCGATGACAAAGGTAAACTGAGCGGGATCAGAATAATCATCTGGGAAATATCTTATCAACCAAACCACCATCGCTCTCACTACGCCTAACAAACACCGATGAAAAAGTATTATTATAGCCGAACGTAAAGCTCAACCGCCGGTGTGTAAACGACACAAACCACAAACGGATGATTGCTGTAAAACTGTGTGAAGTCGAAAACGGTTAACGGTCGGATGCAGCGACTTGTTCGGCCACTTTCTTCGCTTACGTGAGCTTCGCACAAACAAACCAGAAACAACCACTCCATGTGATTACAGCTAAAAGTATCAATGCAAGCGGTCGATAAAGGAAAACTCTGGTTATAGCCAAACAGAGTATTAAGAGCAGCAGAAATGCCAGAATCGCGAACAATATCAGGCACCATGCATGGTCTGTAATGTATCCATCCCAGATCCGGTTCAACCGGCGCATCAGAGCCGAAGAACCCAGTATCCATATCGGTAAGATAGCAAATGAACCAAGCCAATGCGCGGTATCTCGCTTGGTCGAAGATTCCATCTTTTCACCCATCGCAATACGAGTGAGGATGCTGAATAATGCATTCATTATAATTATTGCCGAACGTAGAGCTCAACCGCCGGTGGGTCAACAGTCGAAAATCAAGAATGGTCGATACCTCTCACTCGCGGCAAACTGTGGGGCGGTTAACGGTCGGATGAAGCGCCTTGTTCGGCCACGTTCTTGGAAACCGCTCCCAGAATATCAAACCGTCAGCAACCAAGAATTCCGACCGTATCTGTAAGTGTGCGAAGCCTGATCATGAAACTCTCACTTCGTCATAACACCCGAGAACAGCGTATCTCATATGCGACCCTATGGAATCAGAATCAATTAGGCTCTGGTAAGCCTCTTTCGGAAAATTATGATACTCCCATATGCCTCCTCTAGTAAATACAGCTTCTAATATCTGATTCTTCTCATCGTAACCGATAGCGTATATCATACTGGAATCAACTTTCGTTAATGTGGTGATGTTACTCATGATTCTTATTATTGCCGAACGTAGAGCTCAACCGCCGCCGAGTCAACCGCCGCAAACCTGAAATGGTCGATGCCTCTCCCCTGCTGCAAACTGTGGGACGGTTAACGGTCGGATGAAGCGCCTTGTTCGGTCAGTTATTTGTCTTTGCTGTCACAAATTGTCTACTTAGTTTCATAATTGAACCCTATGTCAATTCCCAGGTCATCCGATTGGATTTGATGAGCTAGTAGAAGGTTGTTGAGCGTCTCTAAGTCTCCTTCAGCGTGAAGTTTCTGACATGTAATCGACAGCGCATCGGAAACTAACGGTTGATGACTTGCTTGAGTTGCCCACGACAAGAGGACATACATGACGAGCATTACGTCGTGTTGGTCGCGGCATGTGTGATCGGGAAGAAAGTATACGCCTCGTCCGGTAAGGGCTTCATGAATATGGCCGCTTTCAATCCACTCAACGATTTCAGGGTTAAGGGTGTATGTTTTCATTCTTATTATTACCGAACGTAGAGAACAACCGCCGCGTGTAAAACAGCTGCCGATCATTCATGTTTTTAACTTAAAAAAGGTCTCGGACTCAGGACGGTTAACGGTCGGATGCTTCGCCTTGTTCGGTAAATTTTACTCTAACAAACGCCCAACACGGAAGACGATCACTGGCCATTCACTCCGACCGCTCTAGCCATGTGCAGAGGATATGCGGCAACGTCTGAAATGTCAAAATAGGATGGTGCCAAGTTCGGTGATGAAAGTTCCGGGGTGAACAGCCAAGCCATCAGGCACTTCTCAGTAGGATGCAGCTTGTTCGACCATTCACCTCCATTTCGCAGCATCTGTCCAACGCCTGGAAACTCGATGAACCAATAATCCCTTCACGCTTCATCAACGCGATCGATCTGATCAAAAAGTCTTATTATGACCGAACGTAGAGCTCAACCGCCGGTGAGTCAACCGCCGCAAACCTGAAATGGACAATACCTCTCACCCGCGGCAAACTGTGGGACGGTTAACGGTCGGATGCAGCGCCTTGTTCGGCAACTATTCTCACTTCCCGTGCCAGCGCCTGAAACCGATGTCAAACCATGAACCCCGACCGCACCTCTCAGCACACGCCTGCATGAAATAATGTGCCGGAAACCGCAGAACCACGACCGAACCAGCCCAGGTGACAAAAATTCATGGATGAGTGGCTCAGTCATCGGACAGGTGGCGACGGGCAATCCAGATCGATCAACGGAAACCTAAACCGAACAGCACCGATGCAACGCCGGGAATCTCGACCAGCCAAATCCCCCATCGACATCACCGAAGCGAACAATCCATGGAATATCCATCTAATTATCGCCGAACGTAGAGCTCAACCGCCGGTGGGTCAACCGTCGAAAATCAAGAATGGTCGATACCTCTCACTCGCGGCAAACTGTGGGGCGGTTAACGGTCGGATGAAGCGCCTTGTTCGACGGCGATTCTGAATAGTTAGGATGTGCCGACTCGTGATCGCATCGTGCTGGCTCTCTCGCAACCTCGCCAACGACCGCCGACAGCAAGTTTCTGGCACCGGAGGCAGCCGCGCTTAGTGAATCGACGCAATGTGCCAGAATCATGCGAAACCCTTGCACGAACCACGCCCTTGCGCCCAAAAAGTGACACCTGGGGAATCTCATACGCCGGAACCTGTGCCCTGCACGATGATGCCGTTCAAGACACCAGCAACGGATCAAGCAACCTGAGATCATCAACGAAACCTTCCATCATGGTGCATCGAGAACCGCCAACTTCAGAAAATTATTATTATTGGCGAACGTAGAGCTCAACCGCCGCCGAGTCAACCGCCACAAACCTGAAATGGTCAATACCTCTCACTCGTTGCAAACTGTGGGACGGTTAACGGTCGGATGAAGCGCCTTGTTCGATCTATTGTGATATCAGCTTTGCCTCTGCTTTTGTCCCATCACCTGAATTAATTATCAGGTATGGGTAGAGTGGGTTCTTACTGCTTGCGATTATTACATTATCAATAGCAAGCCATAAAGCGGTATCAATCTTTGACATAGGAGATACTTCCCATATTGATCCGTCTTCAAGCTGAATCATTGACCCGTTATCGATCTTCTTCTGAATCCAATGACCTTTTGCGCCTCCACGGTATAAACCTACTACTCTCTTAGCTGGTTGGGCGATAGGCTTTTTAGCTGCCTGCATTGCACGCAAGGTAAATTTTGTTAGCCAAATTTCAAGATTGGCTTTTTCTTCTTTCGTTAGCATGTTGATCCCACATTTTTTCTGGTCTTCTTTGGACATGACTTTGTCTAGTGACAAAGCCTGAGAGAATAGTGACGATGATAGAGCTACTAAAAGTGATATAATGAGTGTGGTTTTCATGGCATTTATTATTTTAATCGAACGTCAAAGGACACCAACCCCATACCGAGGGCGTCCGTTGACGAAAGATTATGTGGTTGTAGTTGTGGGAAGACTCGACTGCGTGGCGGGTATGGGGTTGGGTGCTCCGCCTTGTTGGCTGTTTACCGTTTCAGTGGTTGCCCCATCTCATTCATATTATCTGGGACATTTTCGGTCAGAACTCCTCGGACATCTCCTGGGTCGCCGTATTGCCACACCTTTACAGAAGCTACGGATACCTTGGATTCAGCCCAAGGTGCAGCTCCAGCCCAATCGGGAAACCAAGCTCCTATGCTAAGCTGTGCCGCCATCGCTGGAACGTGAGTTGGATTATTACCTACATACTTACCATCAATGTAGTGATCGACCTCCTTGCCCGCATAGACGGCATAGTGATCTTTTCCTAGTCTTTTAAGTGGATTGCCACGGTAAGATGCAAAGGGGATTGACTTGTCCTGAATCCACCAGAAGCCATCTGACTTAACCACTTGTTTGTCAGTGACTCCTTTGATAGGAACAAGATGCGTGCGCCAAATTGAGGTGAAGGTATGATATTTACCGTCAAGGACATGTTTGACAGGATACGTTCTGCTTTGGTGGTTAGCATTTAGAAAAACGTTATAGAGTCCAGTTCCCAGATCCTGATTCTTGCCGAATTCCGGCATATCGATTTCGGACCAGTATTCGTTTCTCATATGAGGATTGAACATGGGTTTGGCTCGGTTAAAAGATTTTGGAGAACCTTTCCCTGCTCCAACCCACTTGTAGGAATACGTCCAAATCGCTGGAACCATTCCAATCGGGCGTTTTGGGTCTTTTGGACCATTAGGGCTTATGTCGGTAGATCCGATTTTCATGACTACTTCATAACGCCCGGATGCAAAGAACTTCTTGGTTGCAAGCACTCCGCCAACTCTCGTTCCTTTGCCATTCCAGCCTACTACATCCCCCTTATACTCGTCTCCGTGACCTCGGCATACTAGGACATTCTGTTTTTTGCCATTCACCATGTCTTGGGCGATAAAGACATTTTTTCGCACCACCCCATGGTTGCCTTTTCCCCAACGTTTGTGGAGTGCATACCACTTGTCGGGGTTAATTCTTCCCGTCGACCAGTCTTCCTCAAAAACGAGTTTCGCTGTAGTGGGCATTTTGATCTCCGAAGCATTTGTGAGATTAGCAAGCATGGCTATAACGCCAACTGATATAATATATACTTTCTTTAGTTCCATCGTGTTTGTTTTTTGGCCAACGTATAGCTCAACCGCCGGTGTGTAAATGTTACAAACCTTAAACGGCTAATTGCTGTAAAACTATGTGAAGTCGTTAACGGTTAACGGTCGGATGCAGCGACTTGTTAGCTTTAATTATTCAGTAGCGAAGAACCACAATCACTGACTCCCTAGATCCTGTGTAGAGGCATAAAATACCTCTTTCAATTGATCTTTCATGATCGAAATACCGCGAGAATTCATGTGGGTTGTATCCAGCTTGGCTTAGCGTTCTATCACAAAGTTCACCTGTGTTCCCTCCTGGCGCTCCAACCGAAAGCTTCAGCCGTTCAATAATCCTTTCGGTGCTACCCTCTTCCAACGATCTGAATGATATTACACTATTACCATCTACTATCTTATGAGTCACAGAAGAGTATGCTGACCAATCACCATCAACATAGCCGTGAAAAATCTGCCGTGGTCGTAGCCAAAAAGTCCATACGAGTGATGCTATGCACACAACAACTACCGCGAGAACCATTAATTTATGACAGCGAGTCTTCATTATTATTAGCTAACGTAGAGCTCAACCGCCGGTGAGTCAAACGCGACAAACCTCGAACGGATGATTGCTGTAAAACTGTGTGAAGTCGAGGACGGTTAACGGTCGGATGAAGCGCCTTGTTCGGCAACCATCCTCTCAAACACCACCCGGCTCCCTTAAACGTCCCCCATCATTCACACCGACCGTCTCTGCAAGCGTGCGAAAGCCAGGCATGTCGACCGAAGCCGGAAACGCCAGAGTAACGACCACGGAGAAAACCGATGGGCAACATGGATCAAACTACCCTGGAACTCGTAATCGCGGACGATGGATCAGCCAACGACGCGCTCGATAGCAGGACCAACCAACACCGAAACCTGATGACCATGATCAACCAATAATCCATTCATCTAACCAACACGGCAACACGCAACACAATGCGTGCATTCTTATTATGGCCGAACGTAGAGCTCAACCGCCGCCGGGACAATCTCCGAATCACCAAAAACGATCTTTCTCTCTATCAGTCTGCGGAGTCGCGGACGGTTAACGGTCGGATGAAGCGCCTTGTTCGCTTTGATATTCGATGATTACATCTCTTACCGATTTGAGCCATGAAACATATGCATCACCAGAAATAGTTCTAGGTATGGAATAACTAATACGATCCGTGCCCAGAAAAACCCCAGCGCTCTCATTCAGGAAGATTATGTGATGCGTGTCTCTGGATCTAGTGACATAAGGTTCTTCATTCTTGTAGTCGCCAATCCCAGGTAACTCATGAAAGGCATTCCAAATCGCCTCACACCTCACAGAACTGATTGGGTAGAGCAACCTATTAGCGTTGGAGTCACTACGTCTGATATATGCAAGACTGCCATATAAATGCAGCTCGTAGGATTCATCCTTCGTCCAGATACCGAGCTTCCTATTCGGAAATTCATCTACGATTTTTTGCATCGCTTGAGCATTCAATCGATCCTTATCATCCAAGGATTTCTTGTGTTTATTGCATGAGCCACAGAACGTTGCAGCTAAGAGTAGAGTTGGAATAAGGAATTTCATTTATTATTAGCGAACGTAAAGCTCAACCGCCGTAGGGTCAACCGTGATAAATCAAAAAAGGTCTTTCGCTCTAAAACTCCGTGGCGTCGAGAACGGTTAACGGTCGGATGCAGCGACTTGTTCGGCAACTATCCTTGGAACAGATCCCGGAACGTAGAACCGTGACCAATCAATAATCCCGACCGTATCTCGCAATGTGCGATAGCCTGTTGAATAGTCCAGCACTCCGTCCGAATTTCCGCTGCAAATCACACGGGCTTAATTCGTCTCAATCTCTAGCAATGTGCGCGAACGAACGATATGGCATCGATGACAAAGGTAAACTGAGCGGGATCAGAATAATCATCTGGAAAATATATTTTCGATCAAACAGCCAGCGATCTCACTACGCCTAACAAACACCGAGGAAAAAGTATTATTATAGCCGAACGTAGAGCTCAACCGCCGGTGTGACAAGGTCGAAGGCCGTGCATGGTCGATTCCGTGAAATGGTTTCTGGCTTCGAAACGGTTAACGGTCGGATGAAGCGCCTTGTTCGGCCACTATTCTTCGTCATCGCAGCCTAGCTCGTATACCGCCATGCCGCCTTTATATATACCGACACCATTCTCCATGTAATCACCAACTGTCACAGCGGGCTTCCCTTCTGCATCACGAATGCAAAGGCCGTGCTTACTTATGGATACTCCATGAGGATTATGTAAACCATCCATACCGATCGTGACGTAACCATCTGGCTGTTCTTGAATCTGAAGGATCTTTCCTTTCTTGGTGGTTAAGACGATGTTGGTACCCACATCATTATCACCACCGTTCAATGTGATTCTTGGGTTACCGTCTGAATCCACCACGGTGATAGATCGAGCGATGATATGATCAGGATTATCTTTCATTCTTATTATTGCCGAACGTAGAGCTCAACCGCCGGTGGGTCAACCGCCGCAAACCTGAAATGGTCAATACCTCTCACTCGCGGCAAACTGTGGGGCGGTTAACGGTCGGATGAAGCGCCTTGTTCGACGGCGATTCTGAATAATCAACCCAAGCCGATTCGGAATAGTCCAGCACTCTGTCAGGGGAACGCCTGGAAACGAACCAAGGTGGCAATCGTCTCAATCCTGATCCATGTGCGCGAACGAACGATGATAACCAGCTCTTGAAGTCGACTGAGCGGGATGATGAACGCGGAGACTCAATTCTTATTATTGGCGAACGTAGAGCTCAACCGCCGCCGGGACAACCTCCGAATTACCAAAAACGATCTTTCTCTCTATCAGGTTGCTGAGTCGCGGACGGTTAACGGTCGGATGAAGCGCCTTGTTCGGCCTGATTTTTCTTAGGAGTAGCTTATAAATTTAACGGCTTGTGTGATTGAATATGACGAATGCTATCAATAGTAAAAATACTATACCTAGAATACAGTAGCTTATATGGAATGCTTTCATCTTACTGCCTTTGGGTCTGAATAAAGCGACGGCAGCTGAAACTCCAAGTGGTATAAAAAGAATACCCAATGTATACCCGATAGATCCAGATATTAAAGAGACCAAATTTCCGCTATACGAGCCACTTTGTGCTGATCTAATAAATCCACATATCAGGGCTAGACTGGATATTAATGTTGTTGTTTCTTTGTTCATGTTTATTTAGTGTATTGTGGTTGTATTATTGCAGAACACCTAATCCGTATTCTTGATGGCAAATAGCTATTCCTCACGATAATAGTTGTCTTCAGAAGATCCCTCACGCTCTGGATGAAACCAACCGTCATTCGATGACCTAGCAAAATTCTCACGATATGAACCTATCTCATCCCAGTAGTCGTTGATTCGATCTCTCATATCCATCTCATCTAACTCCTCGTCATCAGAGTCATCTTCTTCCTCATCTTCGGTTGGTGCATCATCATAATGGTCGAAGTATTCGTAGTCATGATTATGAGTTGGAGGGTCAGGAGAGATTGGTCCAGTGCGTCTAAATCGAGTTGGTGACTGGCATGCGCTTTGAGTTAAAGACTCAGGCGATAGACTAGACACCACCCACAGATCACCGTTGCGAACGATCTTCGTGGTGATTCGATTGATCATAGCCATATGCTTCGCAGCCGCCGAAGCATCCTTGAAGGTATTGTATGATTGCTGCTCCATATTATTATTGCCGAACAGTTAAATGGACGAACGGGGGTTGTTTATGGGATAGACGGTCGTTCGTCTATCCTGTGGAAAAGTAGGGGGTTTGGCTAGAATAGCAACTCTTATGGGCTGGTTTTCTTTGTTTTTGGTGTCCTAGGCTGGGGGAATTGGACTGCGGTACTGTGTGGAATTTCTCGGGAGATACTTATCCTGGTTACTTGTGAGCCCACACAACTGGTAGAACCTACTGGTAAGATCCGCTTGGCCTCTGAGCCGATGCCGGTGTTGTCAATCTCATTACGATATACCCGTATTACAATGGGTCGACGCCCAGGCCTGGCTGATAGATAAGCGGTCCGGGTTCTGCGGGTAACCGGATTTCGATTCATACGGGTTCTCACGGGTTGGTCTGCAGCTGTTTGTGGCAGGCTGTGGCTCTTTGTGACGGGTGACGGGTGACGGGTGACGGGTTTTTTGGGGGTAATTAGTTGTTGACTTGGGATGTTTTTGAACTATTCTAGTGAACATGTGTTCGTATGAGTATTTTCCTTCGACTGAAGCATTGGATCTTGGCTCGCCTCTGGTGAATGAGGTCGAGCAGTGGATTTTTCATCACAGGGTTCGTGAAGAGCGTGGGTTGGTGGCGGCTTTTTCCCAGGTATTTGGCATGGACTGGGTCCGGGTAAATGTCGATTTACCAAGGTGTTATGATCATTCTGGCAAGTCTCAAGATACGCTGGATGCGGATGATTTTAATGATACCCCTCATTGGGGAGATCGAGCTTGGTCTGTTGGGGAGGGTGCTGTGTCGGATGGGTTTTTATGTGAGGGGAGAGTGCCCTACGGATACACGGGGTCTGACGAGAGCAAGGGGGGAAGGGTGGCGGATGGGAGCAAGGGGGGACACCGGGGTATTGGTGATGGTGATGGTGTGGCAGGGAAGGGTGGTGTGGCAGGGAAGGGTGGTGTGGCAGGGAAGGGTGGTGTGGCAGGGAAGGGTGGTGTGGCAGGGAAGGGTGGTGTGGCAGGGAAGGGTGGTGGGGGTGAGGCGGCTGAGGGGGGTAATGATGTGGCGGAGCGTGCTGGCGGGAAATTGGGGGGGTCTGCTGCCGGCCGTGGGGGGGCGGGTGTCGAAGGTTTATCCGCTTCGCTGCGGGGCAGTGAGTTCTGGCAGGATTATCTGGTGTTGCTGGCCAAACGGAGGGTGCCACAGAGTTCTTATGTCTTTTTTGGCAGGCACCTGGAACGATGGGCCGATTTTTACCGGAACGAGGCGAGGTATGATATTGAATCACAGGGCGCGGTCGGCAAGATAGGGGAGCGGGAGCGGGAGCGCGAACGGACAGGTGCGCGTGTGCAGGAGGGGGCACGGGTGCGCGGTCGGGACAAAAGGTGGTGTGAAATGGCGGGTGACGAGCGGTTGATGGAGTGGGTGGACTTTATGGGTCGGGTGATGGAGCCGTGGCAGATGAAGCAGGCGGTGCAGGCGGTTTGTTGGGCACACCGTGATATTTTAAAAAGCAGCTGGGCGGTGGGGATGAATTGGAACCTTGTGTATGCCAGGATTGACCAATTTGAGCCTCTCCACAGTGAGTTAAGCAGGGAGCTGACGCGCGAGGAAAGGTTGAAGATCCTGGCGAAGGCCGGGTTTAAGGTTAGGAAACCGAGTGCTGGAATGCGGGGGGCAGGTGACGGGGGCCGGGGGGCAGGGCAGGGGAAACAGGAGACAGGTATCGGGTGCCAGGTATCGGGCGGAGATGGTGATTCATCACAACGAACAACTGGTGAATCGAGGGATACAGGTGTACGCGCTGGCGACCTTGAAGGGGGTGGCGGGCTACGAGGGGGTGGTGGAAGTGAGGCGGCGGGGGATGACGTTGTGGGGTGGCTGGAAGAGTTGATTATGAAATTGCGGGTGCGGAGGTATGCATTGCGGACGGAGGAGACTTATGTGAAGTGGGCGGTGGATTTTTTCCGGTGGTATCATGCGGAGGGGTTTGGTGATAAACCGGATGTTGATGCGGCGACGAGGTTTTTGACGTATCTGGCGGTGGACCGTCGGGTGGGTGCGAATACACAGAAGCAGGCGGTGAATGCGTTGTCGTTTTTGTATAAAGCGGTTTTCCTGGAACAGGATTTCAACCTCGGGGAATTTTGCAAGGGGTCGGGTAGGAGGGCCTTACCGGTGGTGATGACGGAGGCTGAGGTTGTGAGGGTGTTAGGGGAGATGCGGGGTGTACCTTTATTGATGGCGAAGTTGATGTATGGTGCCGGGTTGAGATTGATGGAGTGTATGCGTCTACGGGTGAAGGATATTGATTTTGAGAATGGTTATATTTCTGTTGTCAGGGGAAAGGGTGGCAAGTCGAGGAGGACTCCCCTGCCCCGTTCCATCGTGGACAAGCTCAAGAAACAGATCGAGTATGTTAGGACTGTTGTTGAAAAAGATGAGTTGGCTGGGACTGCGGGTGTATGGATGCCGGATGCGATGGGGGTCAAGGAGCCTAAGGCGGCCAAGTCGTTGACTTGGATGTGGTTGTTTCCAAGTGGCAAGCTATCCCAGGACCCGAGACTTGGGGTGATCAGGCGGCAGCATTTAAGCGAGAAGGTGGTGCAGAACGCGCTCAAGAAAGCTGTTAGTAAAACCGGGATACACAAACGGATCAGCTGTCATACATTGAGGCATTCGTTTGCGACGCACTTGTTACAACGTGGGCAGGACATCCGGACGGTGCAGGAGTTGTTAGGGCACTCGGATGTGAGTACTACGATGATTTATACGCATGTGTTAGATCGACCTGGGGATGCCGTGAAGAGCCCGTTGGATTGTCTTTAAGATTCAAGTTTTAAACTCCAAATACCAAGCTTGGGTTGGGGGCTTGGGTGGATCCTAGAATCCGCGGTTGGGTGCGTGTGGAACAGAATGTGGCGGCGGTTTAGAACCGCCAAGGCCTATGGAAGCATTGACCAGGCGGTTGCAAACCGCCGTCACGAACTGCGGATTCCAGGTTGGGGGCGGGCGGGACGCCCACGCTCCCCTGGGGGGGTTGTTCCTGGGTCGCTACCGCCCGTGGTCGATTCACTCAACATGAATGAAAACCACACTCTTTTCTTTCAACTAGTGTGGATCTAAACAGAAAACCGGTGGTCTAACCATTCAATTTTGGGGAAATTATTGGAATGGGGGGGCTTTGGATTGGTCGGATCTGAAGGGACGGCCGGATCTTGGTGGGGGGGGTTACTGAAGGGTGAGGGTGAGGGTGAGGGTGGCGGTGCAGGCGCTGGTGGGGTCCGGGCGTTGTTGAATGGATTGGTGGATGGAGGAGACAGTGCGGTTGACCATGCCCTGGAAGAGGGTTTTTCCTTGTGAGTCTTTGACGGTGAGTGGTTTATCGAGGTCGACGAGTTGGTCGGAAAGGCGCAGAGTGATGGTTGGAAGTGGAGCGTAGTCCCCTTTCCCCTTGAAGGGTGAGATAGCGGCTTTGGGTGTATTTTGAGCTTGGTAGATTGTGATGGTTTGGCCGTCGACTTTGGCGGTGATGAGCTGGTTTGGTTTCGGGCTTGGGTTGGCTAGCCAGAAGAAGCGGGTGTGGGTGACGTTGTCCTGGTGCCAGTGGAGAAACTTTGGCCACGGGTTGCGGGTGTGTTTTGCCATCCATGGAACGGCTTGTTTGCACTCGAGGTTCATCCAGTGGCCGTATTGGGGATAGACGATACATTTGTGGGGGTAGCCACCGGGATCGTCTTTAGCGAGTTGATCGAGTTTGCTGCCCCATTCCGCGGCGAGTTGATTGCGGTTGTAGGCGGCGTCTTTTCCTCCGCACTGGATGAAATAGGGTAGGTTTCTCAGGTTGTAGGTCTGGGCATCGCCGGGGTGGCCGGCCATCATGGCGGCACCGGCCCAACGGTCGGCCATACGGGGAGCGAGCTGGTAGGTGCCGTCGCCACCGGCGGAGTAACCCATGATGTAGACTTTGTTAGGGTTGATACCCTCGATGGCGATGAAGTTTTCGATGAGGCGGTCGAACAGAGGATCGATATGGTCTTGGTGCCAGAGGTCCCAGGTGTCGGTGGGGGCGCGGGGCGCGAGGTAGATTCCTTCGGCCGGCTGGTAGAGATTGATCTGGTTTTTCCACTGGCCGTCGTTGACCTGGGGTGGGGCGCCGCCGCCGCCGTGCATCGAGATATAGAGCGAATGGCCGTCGCTGGGTTTGTCACCGAACGTTTTGTATTCGTATTTGAGGGTTTTTTCCGAGCCGTTGTAATTGATGGTGATGGATTTGTTTTCGAACTCACTTTGGCGGTCGGCGCGCAGCGTTAGGGTCCGGTTGGCTAGAATGAGGTTGAGAGCTTCCTCGGCCTGGATTTTGGTGAGTGAGTTGCTGGCGAAGGCTTGTTGATCGAGAGCCGGTTGCTGGTTCGGTGCAAGTGAGAGATGTGAGCGTAGTTCTTCGATGGTGGTATCGACTTGCGGGTCTGTGTGTTTTTCTGTGTTTGACTGGTCGGCAGGTGGATTGTCTTTGCAGGATGAGAGGAGGGCTGACAGTAGGAGCAGGTGGAGAATTTTCATGGTCGTAGAGAAGCATGGATTGGACAGCACGGCACGGAAATTTATGGGTTAGGATTGCTGCCGAAAAATGGTTTGGGATGCTTTATTTGTTAGGTGGTTTTTAAGGGCTGTAGATTTTGATGGAGCGGGCAAGGGGTCAGGGGGGCTTATTTCGTGTGATTCTCAGGGTGTTAAATGGGGGCCTGAATAGGGGTTATGTTGTTTATGCAGAGGGGGTTATGCTGGTTTTGAAAAAGTGGGGTATTTTCGGGCATTTTAACCAGATATTGGGGTGTTTTTCTCTAACTGCTACCAGATGTAGTTTGAAACTGCGGATCGAGAGAATTTGATGTATGTTATGTGTGGGTGATGAAACGAGTATGGATCGCTGGGGGAGTGCTATGGGTTTATGAGGTCAAGTAAGCGCTGTATGGGTTTCGAGGACCGACTTTGATGTTGGGGGCTTGGGTTGATAGCGGGCGGGACGCCCACGCTCCCCTCGTTCGCTCCCCCCTTCCTTATTTGCGGAGGGCGATGGCCAGGATGGCGATGTCGGCGGGGGTGATTCCTGAGATGCGGGAGGCCTGGCCGATGGTGGTGGGGCGGATGGTGTTGAAGTGGTGACGGGCTTCGGCTTTGAGGCCGGGGACCTTGTCGTAGTCGAACGAATCCGGGATGCGCTTGTCCTCCATACGTTGGAGGCGGTCGATTTGAACCTGTTGGCGGTCGAGGTGGCCTGCGTATTTGAAGTCGGTTTCGAGTAGTGGCCAGAGGTGGGCGGGAGCCTGGCCGAGGATCTCCGTGGGTAGAGAGGTGTAGGAGTTTTCCGAACGTCGGAACCAGTGGTCGAGTTTGATGCCATCGTGGGAAATGGTGGGGATGATGGATTTGGCGACGGCGAGGTCGTTGATTTTCTGGCTGGTGCGGGTGGCGCGGAGTCCGGAGACGAGGCCGTTTTCGATGGCAAGTGGAGTGAGGCGAAGGTCGGCGTTGTCCTGGCGGAGGAGCAGACGGTATTCCGCGCGGGAGGTGAACATGCGGTAGGGTTCGGTGGTGCCCTTGGTGACGAGGTCATCGATCATGACACCGATATAGGCTTGGTCGCGGCGGAGGATGAACCCGGGTTTTCCGAGGACCTTGAGAGCGGCATTGGAGCCGGCCATCAGGCCTTGGGCGGCGGCTTCCTCGTAGCCGGAAGTACCGTTGATCTGGCCTGCGAAGTAGAGGCCGGAGACGCGTTTGGTTTCCAGGGTGGGGGAGAGTTGGGTGGGTGGGCAGTAGTCGTATTCGACGGCGTAGCCGGGTCGGATGATCTGGGCGTTTTCCAGGCCGGGGATGGAATGGATGAAGTCGAGCTGGACATCGTAGGGGAGGGAGGTGGAGACCCCGTTGATATAGTACTCGTGGGTGTGGCGGCCTTCGGGTTCGAGGAACACCTGGTGGCGTTCCTTTTCTGCGAACCGGACCACCTTGTCTTCGATGGATGGGCAGTAGCGTGGGCCCGGGCCTTCGATTTTCCCCGAGTACATGGGTGATTGGTCGAGATTGTCGCGGATGATCTCGTGGGTTCTTGGGGAGGTGTAGGTGATGTGGCAGGGGATTTGTTCCACGTGGAACGTGGGGGACTGCGTCCCGGTTATTCGTGATTGGTTATTTGTTATGAGTGAAGTTTGCGGAGCTTCGCTCCGTGAGTTTTGATCATGACCGGGACGGTCATGCCGCTGGGTGGGCAGGCCGTTGAGGGTGTGGATGTCGTTGGGACCTTTGGTCAGGGTGTCGGCGAGGTAGGAAAAGAAGGGTGGTGGGGTATCGCCGTATTGTGGTTCCGTTTTCGAGAAATCAATCGAGCGGCCATTGATACGGCAGGGGGTGCCGGTTTTGAATCGGGCCAGATCAAAGCCGAGGTGTTTAAGTGAGTCGGATACGGTGGATGTGGCGTCGCCCATACGGCCGCCGATTTCATTTTTCATACCCACGTGCATAAGGCCGCGCATGAAGGTTCCGGCTGAGAGGACGACGGAGCGGGCATTGATTCGCATGTGCAGGGAGGTGGTGATGCCGGTGATTTGATCGTTTTCTACGAGCAGCTCGGCGACATTGGCCTGGTGGAGGTCGATACCCGGGGTGGATTCGAGCGTGTGTTTGATGCGGAACTGGTAGTTTTTTTTATCACACTGGGCGCGCGGGGCGCGGACTGAGGGACCTTTACCGGCGTTGAGCATGCGGAACTGGATACCGGTGGCGTCGGTGTTCAGAGCCATGGCGCCGCCGAGGGCATCTATTTCGCGGACCATGTGGCCTTTGGCCAGACCACCGATGGCGGGATTGCACGACATGGCGCCGATGGTATCGAGGTTCTGGGTGAGGACGGCGACTCTACAACCGAGTCTGGCGGCGGCGAGGGCGGCTTCGACACCGGCGTGGCCGGCACCGATGACGAGGACATCGTATGTTTGAGGGTAGGTGAACACGGAGTGGTATTTAACTCTTAAACACCAAGTTTCAAACTCCAAATACCAATGTGTAGGTGCTGGTGGGGCGATCATCATGAAATCGTGAAGTCAAGAAGTGAGGATGGTGCCACATGTTCCACGTGGAACTTTGGGTAGGATGTGCGGAGGGTTTTAGAGGATTTGAGTATGCATGGGAGTTGTCTGAGCGGTGAAACAGTGATAGATTGTATCGCTATGAAAAAGATTGTGGCTGCGATTGATTTTTCCGATGCCAGCAAACCCATCCTTGAGGCGGCGGCACGGCTGGCTGTTGCGTTGAATGAAAAGCTTCACCTCGTTCATGTGGTTGAGGCCGAGCCGACGTATGCGGCGTATGGTTTTTCACCTGATGATTTTCCTGCCATGCACGAGATTCAGGAGGAATCTGTTTCGCGGGGTGAGATCAAGTTGAAGAAAATGGCAACCGAGCTTGGAGTGGAGGGTGTGGAGACGATGGTTTTACAGGGTCAGCCATTGCACTCGATACTGGAGTATGCCAAGGAGATCGGTGCGGACATGCTTGTGCTGGGTTCACATGGACATGGTTTTCTGGGAAGTTTGCTACTTGGTAGCGTGGCCGAGGGGTGTGTGAGGAAGGCTGAGATTCCCGCATTGATTGTGCCGGTGAGGAGGAAGGGGGAAGGTTAAGTTTTAAAGCCCACCTATGGCGCGGTGCTACGATGGCCGTGAAACTCCAAGGGGGTGAAACTCCAAGTTTAAAAATACAAATACCAAAGAAGGGGGCGGCTGACGCCGATGGTGAAAAAGCGGCCCGGGGGGATGCGCTAGGGCTTGCACATTGGTATGGGATAGGGCATGGATGTGGGTATATGTTTGAGGTTAGGGACAAACCGGAAATGGTTGAGCGCGCGTTGTTGATCCGTATTTGTTCGGACCGACGCGAGGAAGAGGAGGCGGTATCGCTTTTGGAGGAATTGGGTGAGCTGGTCGCCACACTGGGGATAGGTGTTGTGGAATCGTGTCTTGTTTTTACCAGATCCCTGCACAAGCGATTTCTATGTGGAACGGGCAAGGCGGAGGAAATGGTGGCGCTGGCCAGGGCACATGAGTGTGACTGTATAGTCTTTGATAACATGTTTTTGCCGTCCCAGCAGAGAAACTGGGAGGAGCTGGCGAATATCTGTGTGATTGATCGTGAGGAAGTGATACTGGATATATTTTCAAAGCGGGCGCAAACGAGGGAGGCCAGGTTACAGGTGGACCTGGCGAGGATGCAGTATTCGTTGCCGAGGCTTGCCCGGATGTGGGGGCACCTGGACCGTGAAGGTGGCGGAGCGGGCGGCGGCAAAGGTGGGGGCGGGGCGTCACGGGGTATGGGTGAGCAACAAATCGAGGTGGACCGGCGATTGGCCAGGACCCGGATTGACCAATGCAAACGCGAACTCGCAGAAGTCAGAAAACAGCGGAACACCAGACGCAAGGAGCGGGAAAAACAGGGGACGCCATGTGCCGCGATTGCCGGATATACCAACGCCGGGAAATCGACCTTGCTGAACCAGCTGTCGGACTCCGAGGTCATGGCAAAGGATATGCTGTTTGCCACGCTGGACACGACGACGAGGGCGATCGAGCTACCCGACGGGCAACCGCTACTGCTGACGGACACGGTTGGTTTTGTTAGAAACCTGCCGCACAGACTGGTGGAGGCGTTTAAGGCGACACTTGAGGAGTCGGTGCTGGCGGATTTTATCATCCACGTGCTTGATGCCTCTTCGCCTGAGGTGGAGAAATTTTATGCAACCACGGTGGAAGTCCTCCATGAGCTTGGGGCCGGAGATAAGCCGGTGATCACAGTGCTTAACAAAATAGATGTCCTGAATGACCCGGTGAAGCTAGCCGGGCTAGAGGTGTCGTTTCCAAACACCATTTCCGTGAGTGCATTATCGGGCCAGGGAATGGACGAGCTGCTGAAAAAGTGTAGTGCCATGCTTGCTGACCGGGTGCGCACGGAGACATACAGGATTCCACAAAGCCGTGGTGATGTCTCCGGTCTGCTCTACCGTGATGCCAAGGTGCTGGATACTGAATACGATGGGAATGATATCCTGGTGAGGGCTGTCGTTCCGGCCAGTATTGCTGGAAAACTGGAGTCTTATAAAATGTGATTTTCATACTATCTTAATATTCGCATTTACTAAATCATGTGGCATTGTATCTGGCGACGGTGTCTATTAGTAAAATGATGAAAGCATGGAATTATCTGTTAGTGTTGTTAGGTTGTGTGTCTGCCATGGCGGAGCAACCCATCACACCCGCTGCGCCCGTTGATCAGGCCAGCGATCCTAAGAGGGAAGCCGAAGGGAAGCACACCGACCCCGAGCCAGGCACTGGTGCCAAAATGGAGGATAGGGGTGAAAGTGCCCCTGTGGTTGGCAGCGAGGAGAAAGCCGTCGAACTTCCCAAAGGGGGTGAGGAGGCGGTGAGGTTACAGATTTTTCTCGATCAGAAGAATTTCGGGCCGGGCTTCATCGACGGAAAACCGGGTCAATTTACAAAATTGGCCATCGAGAATTACAACACGGGACTGGGAAGGGAAAAGGATGACGTCCGAGTCGTTGAAGAGTCGGTCAAAGCGGTAACCCAGACCTATGCGACGGCTATCATTCCGAGTAGTGTCGACCAATATGTCGATGCCACCCTGCCAACAAAAAAGGCGTTGCAGGCGACAAGAAAATCGATGCCGTACCGGAGTGTGGCTGAGTTTATGGCTGAAAGATACCACACGTCGGTGGATCTGTTAGTAGAGTTAAACGGGGCAAGCGTGGTGAGGAATGCAAAGGCACGCAGTGTGCTGAAAGTGCCCAACATCAATCCATTTAAAATAGAAGACCTCAAAGTTGGCCGGTCCCACAAGGCAGACGAGCACCTGAGTGCGCGGCACATCGTGGTGGATACCCATACCCGGCAAGTCTATGTCTACCAGCTTGTCCTGCCCAAAGAACCGGAGCAAACAGGTGGCGAGGTGACGCGTGTTGCACCTGTCAAACTGACTGTAGCCAAGCCAGTATTGGTGGCCAGTTTCCCGATCACACCGGGACAGGTCCGTTTTATCCCGAAGGGATTCTGGAATTTGAAAAACAGCGTTGAGCTTCCGGAGTGGCGTTATGACAAGAAGCTCCTCGAAACCGGGGTGCGCGGGAAGGAATACCTGAGTATCCCCCCCGGCCCTAACAACCCGGTCGGGGTCATCTGGAACGGCCTCACAAAGTCCGGTATTGGAATCCACGGCACGGACAACCCGAGAACCATCGGTAGGGCACAGAGTGCGGGTTGTATTCGGTTGGCGAACTGGGACGCCGCAAGAATACCGACCCTGGTCAGGCCCGGAGCGGTGGTGGTGGTGAAATAACCCTGCGAACACGAAGTCATTACGGCATGCTTAGCCCGAAGCCCATGGCGTCGTGCATGGTTGGTCGACTGCTTTATCAGACAAAGGGGAGAATGTATGTTAGTGATGAAAAATAAGCTCGTTACCCATGGCGTCTGTGTGTTTGACTGGCCGCAATGAGATTTCTCCTGATTAAATACACCAAACGCGTGGTCAGCGCGCCACTGCTATTAACCGCCTCACTCTCAGCCGGTGCCGTATATGCAGAGCCGGAACCCATCGCCCAGCCACACACCGTAGAACCGCTCACCGAGGTGCAGATTGCCCAGCGCAACCGTGGCTACGGCATGTTCATCCACTTTGGTATCAACACCTTCAACCAGGTCGAGTGGAGCGACGGCAAACTGCCTATTTCCAGTTACAACCCGACCAAGCTGGACCCCGGGCAGTGGGTGAAAATCGCCAAGCAGGCCGGCTTCCGCTACATCGTGCTGGTGACCAAACACATCGACGGCTTCTGCCTTTGGGACAGCAAGGACAACGACTACGACGTCGCCTCCTCGCCGGTGAAAACGGACGTCGTCGCCGAAGTCGCCAAAGCCTGTAAAAAACACGGCCTGGAGCTCGGCATCTACTACTCGCTGTGGGACCGCCACGCCCCCAGCTACCGCGACCCCGACCCCACCGTCTATCAGAAATACATGCGCGCCCATCTCGAGCAGTTGATGAGCAACTACGGCCCGATCTGCGAACTCTGGCTCGACGGCGGCTGGGACAAGGGCAACAACGACTGGGACATCCCCGCGCTGAGCAAACTGGTGAAATCCCTCCAGCCTAACTGCGCCATCTCGGTGAACTTCACCCTGCACCCACCTGGCAAACCGACCGCCAGACACCACACCGATGACTTTCAGAAAGAGGACCCGATCCGTTTCTGGCCGGTCGATTTCCGCCTCAAGGACCCGGAGATCGCCCGCTGGGACGATCCGCAGTTGTTCCGCTGGCACAAGGACCCAGCCGGCCAACTCAGGAGACTACCCTTCGAGCACACCATCTGCCTGTCGGAAAACTGGAACTGGTTCCAAAAAGAGGGCATCCGTCCGGTGCGCGGGCTCGATGAACTGGAGCAGATGTTCTACTGGTGCACCCGTGGCGACGGCACCCTGGTGCTCAACATCCCACCCGGCCAGGACGGGTTGATTCTCGACCACGAGGCACGCCGCGCCATCGAACTGGCGGAGCGACTCGGTATCGTCAACGGCGGCCCGCTCCCCACCGAACCCCGGAACCAACTGTGGACATCCCGGGCACGTGCCATCGATGACGGTGCGCCGAAAAATGAAAACCCAGCGTCAAATGCTGTCGACAGCAGTGTGCAAACCTACTGGGAGGCCAACAGCCGCACCCCCACGCTGGAGCTCACCTGCAAGGAAGCCATCGAATTTGACCAAATCATCCTGCATGAAAAATCCATCCCGCAACCGCTGCACCCCGGAGACAAGAGGGACATCTTCTCCAAGAAACACCTCTTCCACGTACGTGAATTCAAGATCGAAGCGTGCTCCGAGGGCAAGTGGACGACTATTCACCGCGGCAAGAACATCGGCCACGCGCTGAAAATCGACCTGCCCGGCAAAATGAAAGCGGACGCCCTGCGCCTGGTCATCGAACAGGCCGACGCACCGCCACGTATCTCCCACATCGCTGCCGCATTGAAATCAAGTGCCGGACTCAGACCCGTTTACAAGGTCGCTGAATAAGCTGCCGTAGCTCAAGTGGGTCATACGATCGAAGTGTTCGCACAGCGATTTTATCAACCACCCGGTTGCAATGGTGGCGAATATTCAAAAAAGTGGTCAGAATTATTTAACGATCATGTAAGGATTCGGACAAATGCACGCGTCCCGCCCAAAAAGATGCCATTAGTTGTGGGCAGTGCTTTACAAGTTGGGCAAAGTCGGCCTAAATCCTTCAAATTTAGCACTACCCGATGCCCAAAGACGAAAGTATCAAAAAAATTCTGGTGATCGGCTCCGGCCCGATCGTGATTGGACAAGGATGTGAGTTCGACTACTCAGGTGTCCAGGCGTGTAAAGCCTTACGTGAAGAGGGTTACGAGGTCATACTGGTCAATTCCAATCCGGCAACGATCATGACCGACCCGGAATTTGCTCCGCGCACCTACATCGAGCCGATTACACCCGCAGTGGTGGAAAAAATCATAGCGCGGGAAAAGCCGGATGCACTGCTGCCGACACTCGGTGGTCAAACCGCACTCAACACGTCGATGGACCTCTATAAATCAGGTGTCCTTGAGAAATATAACGTCAGGATGATCGGAGCCAACGCCGACGCCATTGACAAGGGTGAAGACAGACTTCGTTTTAAGGAAGCCATGCTGAAGATCGGCCTCGATTTGCCGCAAAGCGGTGTCGCCCACAACATGGAGGACGCCCGCATCATCAGCAAAGAGATTGGTGCTTTCCCACAAATTATCCGGCCCGCGTTTACGCTCGGTGGATCCGGCGGCGGTATCGCCTATAACAAAGAAGAGTTTGAAACCATCGTGGCACGCGGTATCGACCTATCACCCGTGGATGAAGTCTTGATCGAGGAAAGCCTGTTAGGATGGAAGGAATATGAAATGGAGGTCATGCGCGACTGTGCTGACAACTGTGTCGTGATCTGCTCCATCGAAAACCTCGACCCAATGGGAGTGCATACCGGAGACTCGATTACCGTCGCACCGGCACAGACACTAACAGACCGCGAGTATCAAATCATGCGTGACGCCTCCTTTGCGTGTATACGTGAAATTGGCGTGGAAACCGGCGGTTCTAACATCCAGTTCTCGGTAAACCCGGAAGACGGACGTTGTATCGTCATTGAGATGAACCCCCGGGTGTCCCGCTCCTCGGCCCTCGCGTCGAAGGCGACCGGATTCCCGATTGCTAAAATCGCGGCCAAACTTGCAGTCGGATACACCCTTGACGAGCTGCCTAACGACATCACCAGGGAAACGCCTGCATCCTTCGAGCCGACCATTGATTACGTCGTAACCAAGTTACCAAGGTTTACCTTTGAAAAGTTCCCGACAGCTGACCCAGTGCTAACAACACAGATGAAGGCGGTGGGTGAAGCGATGGCGATAGGCCGCACCTTCAAGGAATCGATGCAAAAGGCACTGCGGTCGCTAGAGACCGGAAGGTTTGGTTTTGGTTTCGATGGAAAAGGCAAGCCAGACCCCTCACACGAAGAGATCGAGCGCAAGCTCCATGTCCCGAATGCCGAGCGTATATTCTGGCTGAAAACCGCCTTCGAAAAAGGCTGGAGTGTCGAGGAAATATTTGACGCCACCGCCATCGACCGCTGGTTCCTGGAGCACCTGAAACAGATTGTGGACGAGGGTAACAACCTGGCCACCATGGATCTTCGTAAGGCGAAGCGCCTTGGTTTCTCAGACTATCAGATTGCGTATGCACGCGGCACATCCCAGGACGATGTGCGTGCGGAGCGCAAAGCCGCAGGGGTTATTCCAACGTATCGGCTGGTCGATACCTGTGCCGCCGAATTCGAGGCGCACACCCCGTATTATTACTCAACCTATGGTGATGAAAACGAAGCCCGTGAGACAGACCAGAAAAAAATAGTCATCCTAGGCGGTGGTCCTAACAGGATCGGCCAAGGCATTGAATTCGACTACTGCTGTGTGCACGCTGCGTTTGCCCTCAAAGAACTCGGCTATGAAACAATCATGGTGAACTCCAACCCGGAGACGGTTTCCACCGACTACGACACCAGTGACAAACTCTACTTTGAACCACTTACCTTGGAGGATGTGTTGAACATCTGCGACCAGGAAAAACCCGATGGCGTCATCGTCCAGTTTGGTGGCCAGACACCTCTCAATCTGGCGGCCGACCTCAAGCGTCATGGCGTACCGATCATCGGCACCTCACCGGAATCGATTGAGCTGGCCGAGGATAGAAAACATTTTTCCGCGCTCCTCGACCGTATTGGTTTGCAACAAGCCGAAGCCGGCACAGCTGTTAGTGCTGAAGAGGCGCTTGTGGTAGCCGAAAGAATCGGTTACCCCGTACTTGTTAGGCCGTCATTCGTCCTAGGTGGCCGGGCCATGATGATTGTCTATAATAACGAGGACCTGACACACTACATGAACGAGGCGGTGGATGTATCCCCGGATCGGCCGGTGCTGGTCGACCGCTTTCTGGAAAATGCTACCGAGGTTGACGTTGATTGTATCTCGGATGGTGAAACCTCTGTGGTGGGTGCCATCATGCAGCACATTGAGCAAGCGGGTATCCACTCCGGTGACTCGGCCTGTGTGATTCCGGCGTTCTCATTATCAGACGACATCCAGGCCCGGATACTCAGGGCGGCCAAGGATCTGGCGCGCGAATTGAATGTGCGCGGCCTGATGAATATTCAGTTTGCTGTTAAAGATGAGGAGTTGTATGTGATCGAAGTCAACCCGCGTGCCTCAAGGACCGTGCCCTTTGTGTCAAAATCGATCGGTGTCCCACTGGCCAAGCTCGCCGCCAAGATCATGGTCGGCAAGACCCTGAAGGAACTCGGGTTTACAGAGGAAATCCTGCCCGGTCACCACTGCGTGAAGGAAGCGGTGTTCCCCTGGCCACGTTTCCCCGGTATCGATATCGTGTTGGGACCCGAAATGAAGTCCACCGGTGAGGTGATGGGTATCGACCAGGATCTGGGTATGGCCTACGCCAAAGCCCAGATCAGCGCATTCAACCCGCTTCCCACGGGTGGTAATGTGTTTTTCTCGGTCAACGACCGTGATAAGGACCGCGCCGTGCCGATCGCGCAAAACCTGGCCGAACTCGGATTCACCATCTATGCAACCGGCGGCACCTACAAACGCTTCAAGGCGGAGGGCGTCGAGGTCAAACGCCTCTACAAACTTGCCGAGCAAAAACGCCCGAACGTCCTCGACATGATGAAAAACGGGGAGATCAACTTTATCATCAACACACCGAGTGGCCACGAGGCCCGGGCTGATGAGATTACCATCCGGTCGGGGGCCGTCGCCAATAAAATCTCCCACTGCACCAATCTATCAGCTGCCGAGGCATCAATCCTGGCGATCCGCTCACTCCAGGAAAAAGAGCTGACGGTAACGACCCTGCAGGAGTATCACGGGATCTGAGACCCGTGCAATTCGGCAATATCAGGGAGCTTGGGCGATGCTTTCAATAGGCGGCGCACAAAAGGTTTCATATTTTTAAAACCATTGCACCCACAAGTTTAGCCGGCTAGCGTCCATGGACGCCTGGATCACTCCGTCACCTCCGGCCCCATGGTGCCTTTGGTGGTTTCTGATTTTGGTGCCTGCTCGGGGGTAGTCCCGGTTTTCTCGAGTTCAATGCCTTCGGCAGCTGCGAAGTCGGCGAGTGCCATTTCTGCGAGGGCGTCCTCTTCGGCGACCTGCATATTGATATCGTCCATATTGATGCTGTCCCTGGCAACGCGGGCGCGGCCTGCGGCTTTGTTGCGCTCGTCGTCGACCATTTCCTCAAGACGATTGAGGGTATCCCCCGAGCCGCCGATTTCCGAGATCATACCGGACGCCATTTCGTTGAGTTCGGCCATGGCTTTTTGCACCTTCATATCGTCGATATTACGCGAGAGTTCCTCGATTTTCTTTTTCGCGGTCTTGACGCTGACGTCGCGGGCCTTGACCAGCTCCTTGTATCGCTGCTCGGCGGCCTCGAGTTGAGAGAGCATTTCATCGTGTTCTTTATCCACGGTTTGCAGCTTCATGGCATACTCGCCAGCGACCTTGCGATTACCCGCCTTGAGGTTGGCGGTGGTCTTGGCGCGCAGTTCCTTTTCCTCCTTGTCGAGTTTGTTTGTTTGGGAGATCAGTTTTTCGACCAGGGCGGCGTGGGTGGCGAGGCCTTTGTTAAACTCGGAGATCTGCTTGCGAAGGTTCTCTTTTTCCACATCCAGAAGCGCTTCCGGGTTGCGTTTTTCGATACCGCCGATGAACAGGCCGAAGAAGCCCTTGATAAGGTTGCCGATGCGTTTGAACATAATATGTTGGGTTGATTGGTGGGTATGATGGCGAAATTTATCCCACACGGCAAGTATAAGAGCGAGGGGATATTATAATTGAGCATCAACACACAAAAGCATTGAGCAGGATATCATCGCCGATGCGGGTGAATGTCTGGTTTCGTAGTTTGGTCCCACATGGGATACCGGCAAATCCGCTGTCGGGGCCACCGGTGATCATGGGCGCGTAGAAGATGGCGACTTCGTCTACCAGACCCGCGCTGAGAAACGCCGCCATCAGCGTGCCTCCGGCCTCGACGAGCACCGAGTTACATCCTTTATCGACGAGTGTTAGTAGCGCAGCCCGCAGGTCACCCTGTTCCTGTACCAGGGTGCGGTGTGCATGTGCATCCGTAAATAGTTGCAGGTTGTTAGGTAGGCTTGAGCTGGAGCCGCGGGTGATGACCATACGCCAGGGTTGCTCTTTGAGTGGCAGGCTGTTAGTCCTGACGGTGAGTGCGGGGTTGTCGCGGCGTAGTGTGTTCCCGCCCGTGATAATCGCGTCCGACTGGTGGCGAAGTTTTTGCACCACAGCCCGTGATTCCGGTGAGCTGAGCCATTGACCCTCACCCGGCGGGCGGGTGATCCGGCCATCCAGGCTGATGGCCGACTTTATGAGTACCCACGGCAGCCCTGTGCGTTGTCGTTTTGAAAACGGCCTGATCAGCGACTGACAATCCGTTTCACAGATACCGGAGGTAACCCGGACACCCTCCCGTTCGAGGAGTTGTTTTGCCCGGCCCGAGTGGTCTGGATTCGGGTCTTCGGCTCCATAGACAACGCGTTTGATACCGGCATCAAGGATACCCTGGGTGCAGGGTGGGGTTCGTCCATGGCTTGAGCAGGGCTCGAGGGTGACGTAGATGGTGGCACCGTGAATCTCATCGACCGGGTGTTGACTGAGCGCGTTGGCGATGGCTTCACGCTCTGCATGTGGTCTTCCCGCCCTGGTGTGCCAGCCCTTTCCCAACAACGTATCACCCTTGACAATCACAGCTCCAACCGGGGGGTTGGGAGATGTCAGGCCAATACCTTTGCGTGCCTCGTCAATGGCGAGCTGCATCCATTGGTCGTCGATTTTCCTCTCTGGCATGGTGGTCTCTAGGTTGCTTGCGGTCTGTGGATTCGAGCTGTGAACAAGCGGCCGCGCATTGTGGATAAGTTGTGGGGCGCCTGTTGCCTACTTCTTCGGGTTTCTAAAATAGCTTAGGTCATCGGGATGGCTTCGGTGGTAATTCGCAGTTTATTATTCCCGTGGAACACCTGTTGACATCACGTGAAACACGTCGTTTTCAAGATTATTCACATGGAGAAGAAGAAGAATTTACTGGGTTTATAAAATAAGAATTCATAAACACCGTGAATAAGTGACAAACCTGATCCTGATCGGAGTTGTTGAGACATTGTTTCTATGCATGGTAGGGTTTTATGACTCGCGGCTTGACCAATGCGCCCAGGTATGGAGTGATGTGTGCATCCACACTACCACGAGGACATTATGAAGAACGATGATTTGTTACACACTGAGAAAATACTCGCCGACCGCAAAACCTTCTATCTCGACCTCAAGGAAAATGCACGGGGTAAAGTGGTAAAGATCACGGAAGAGGTTTCTGGTAATCGCGACACGATCATGGTGCCAGCGGAAATACTTGCGGACTTCATTGATGCGTTGACTGACATCCAGGCGACAGCCAACGGGGAGTAGCCTCTGGCCGCCGTTGAAACGGGCCGTTTAGTCCCTGATGTTACGGATCTGGTCCCAGCGGTGATGCCAGTCTTCGGGCAGACGTTGTGGTTTTCCGACCTTGTCTTGATCCATAAGCACCATGGCCAGGGATTGCCGGCATGTGATGAGTGCTGTGTCATCCCCTTCGCGGGTCATCACGAAGGAACACCAGAAGCGGACACGCTCGAGCTTTTCCAGGCGGCCATGGATCACCAGCTTGTCGCCCAACTTGGCAGGCCGGCGGTAATCAATCTCGGTGCGCAGGACAACCGGATAGAGTTGGCTTTTTTCCATACTTGCAAAGTCCATCCCCATCTTGGCGCCGAGGCGGGTGCGACAGGTTTCAACCATCCTGAGGTAGGCGATGTTGTGCACGACACCAGCGCAGTCGGTATCGAAAAACATCACCTCTTCGTGCGTTGTGCATTCGGGTATTTCCATAACCGGATTATGACGTGGGCGGGGAACGAGGTAAAGAGGTGAGTGCGTATCTTCTTGATTATGAAAAGACCGTTCATAACCTCTGGCTGTGAGCCAGCTGAACCCAGACGACACGCACGATACACAAGACAGCGCAGCTCGACGCTCCATGGATGTCGGGTATGTCTTTCCATCCTTGAACCGTTCCGGCTGGCGCGGTTCTCTCAAAGACGCGCTCAACCGGGTGTTGGGCGTGCAACAAGCCTATCAGATATTTGAGCGCGCCGAGCAAAAACAGACCGAGGGCTGCACCAATGTGTTTCTGGCAGCCTTGGAAGAGGTTGCTATGACCATGGATTACGGCGACCTTGTCGACCGGATACCGTCGTCAGGCGCCGCCATCGTCGTGGCAAACCACCCCTTTGGCGGTGCAGACGCGATTGCGCTTACCGGGTTATGCGCCCGGAAGCGACCGGATACCCGTGTCCTGGCGAATGCGATCACGGCGGAACTACCGGGCACAGAAAAGTGGACGATACCTCTGGAAATTCTTGGGGAAACGGGAGCCACCCAATCAAACCGAGGGGCGATGAAACAGTCGCTGTCCTTATTGCGCTCAGGTGGTATACTGGTCGTCTTTCCTGCGGGCGCCGTATCGAGGTGGAGGCGTGATCTTGGTCGGGTTGCCGATCCGGAATGGACTGACCACGTGGCCCGGCTTGCGGCGAAAACAGGTGTGCCGGTGCTGCCGGTGCGCTTTTTTGGCAAAAACCCGCCCTGGTTTGAATTTCTGGGTGCGATCCATCCGATATTGCGCTCAGCTCTCATCGTCAGGGTGTTTCTGGCTGGTCGTGGCCAAAAGGTGATGTGCCGTCCGGGCAGCTCCATCGGCTCAGAATCCTTGGTTCGACTGGGTGACACGGCGAAGATGACCGCGGCAATCAGGTCGGCGGTGGAATCGATCCCCGAGCCGTGAACCGGGCATGATACAGCAGCATGGGCCGTTACAAATTGGGTCACGGACAGGAAACAGTTTGACTTGCCCATTTGAATACGATGCTTCATGGTGGAACCATGCGAAGAAAGACAGCTTTACGCTCAGTAAACACAGCGCGGCTGGTTTATCTGCTTATCTGTGAGTTGGCGGGCGCTGCGATTGCCAACCACGTCGGCGGCCCTGATAAAATCTGGCTGGGTATTGTGTCCGGCCTGGTTCTTGCCGCCTTCTTTATCCTGGTTGAATCGTTGATGAAGCAGTTTACCCTGCGCGGTTTCTCAAACGCCACGGTCGGCCTGCTCATCGGTGTCTTTTGTGCATGGCTGCTGTCGCGCGGCGTGGTCAGTGTGATCGAAGGCACGCTGGCAGGAAAGGTGCAGCAGCTCGACGCGATCATTCTGGGGGTCCACGTCATGCTCTATGCCACACTCGGTTTTCTCGGTGCCGTGCTGGCCTTACGCAGTGGTGGCGATGATTTTTCCCTACTCATCCCCTACGTTCGTTTCCACAAGGAATCGACTCCCGGGCCACCGCTGTTGATGGATGCACATGTGATTGCCGACAGCCGCTTGTTTGGTGTGTTGAATGCCGGTTTTATCGAGGGCAACCTGGTGATCCCCCGCTTTGTGCTCGAGGAGCTCCACATCATGGCAAACTCGCCGTCGTCCTCACGCCGGGCGAGGGGGCAGCGGGGCCTGGAAACCTTGGAGAGGTTGCAAGCCATGGATAAATTCAGGATCACGATCCACGACTCCGAAAGCGAATCGGGCTCGGACACCCACGACGCACGGTTGATGCACGCCTGCCGCTTACTGTCGGCCAAGCTACTAACAACCGATGAGAACCTGACCAAGGCCGCGCGCCTGCAGGGTGTGACGGTACTTAACATCAACGATCTCAACCAGGCCCTGAAGCCTAAGATCGCCGTCGGGGAGAGAATCCGCCTGCCTCTGGTGCGCGCCGGTAAAGACGAGCACCAGGCCGTCGGATACCTGCCGGACGGCTCGATGATTGTGGTGAACAACGCGGCTAACAAAATCAACACCACACAGGATGTCACCGTGATCAGCACACTCGAAACGGAAGCGGGAACCATGGTCTTTTCCGAGCTTTTTGAACGAGAGGATTAAGTCTCCCGAGACAAGATTAAGAGAAAACAAAATAATCACGGGAAGAAAAATCCGCCTTGCACCTCTAATCAAACCATGAAGGGACTCATCGAGGCGAACCTCCACTACCTGCAGCAGGCGGCCGCACTGGTCGATGCCCTGGAGGACGGCTCGTATGTCCGCGCCGAGCCCATGTTTTACAACTCGACCGTAGGTGGCCATCTACGCCATTGCCTGGACCACTACGAGTCGTTTGCCAGGGGTGTTAGTGAGGGGAAAATCGATTACGATTGCCGCTGCCGGGATCAACAGGTCGAAAACAAAACACACGTCGCCCGTAGTCGCATCAATACCATCATCGGGTTGCTTGAACGACTTGCGGACCAGACGCCCAACAAAAGCGTCCTGATAAAAATGGACTGCGGGGGTGCGTCACAACGGGGCCAGGACAATGCTAACAACTGCGCAGGCGGTGCCGGTGAGCTTTGGCAATCGTCTACCCTGGGTCGTGAGCTTCAGTTTCTCGTAAGCCACACCGTCCATCATTTTGCGATGATCCGCGGCATCTGCCAGCGCGCCGGAGAATCGCTCGACGCCGACTTCGGTATGGCGCCATCAACACTCCGCTATCGTGAGCAACTCGGTAACAACAAGCCCACCGCTGACTAGCCTGGCAACGCTGGCTCCGTCACGTTGCCGGCCGCACTGACCATCGATCTTGTCGATAGTGTAACAAAAACAATCTATTATCAAGATGCCGCATTGAGTCATAGAATGCAGGCGTCATGAAAACAAAAAAGCTAAGCGCGAAAACAAGGCAGGTCATGCAAGACTGGACACCCATTTCACCACCGGCTGACCCCTCGACCCTGAGGGAGGAGGTGGATGCACTCACGGCAAGCGGTCGGGGCGCCCTCGCCACGCAAGGTGGCCTGGAGGTCTACCTTGCCCCTGCGCCGTCCATCCCGGTGGTGATGCACGAGATCGGGCGACTCCGTGAAACCACCTTCCGCGAAGTTGGCGAGGGTACGGGAAAGGCGCTGGATCTCGATGAGTATGACCCGCATTACCTGCACCTGTTTCTGTGGGACCCGAAACTGGGGCAAATTGCCGGGGGCTACCGGATGGGTCGAACCGACCTGATCCTGGCGGAGTTTGGTCCCCGTGGCTTGGTGACGGCCTCGGGTTTTGAGTTCGAGCAGCCGTTTCTGGATTTCCTGAGTCCCGGGCTCGAGCTTGGCCGGGCGTTTGTTGCCGCCGGTTACCAGAGGTCGATGTATCCGCTCGCATTGCTTTGGAAGGGTATCGGCTCCTTTATTACCCGTTACCCGCGCTATCACAAACTTTTCGGCAGCGTGAGCATCAGTGATGATTACACCCGGATTTCCCAGGATATCATCGTCCGCTACATGCGTAACACCCACAAGAACCTGACGCTCGCGCGCTGGGTGCATCCGCTGCACGCGTACCATGAGATGCCGGATTTTCCTGAAGGGGATGATATCAGTGCAAGGCTCCAAAACATCGAGCAGGTGTCGGCCCGGATTGCAGCTGGCGAGCCCGACGGAAAAGGGGTGCCCGTCTTGCTGCGCCAGTACTTGAAACTCAATGCCACCTTGTTAGAGTTTTCCGTCGACCCGGAGTTCAACAACTCGTTAGATGCCCTGGTGTTGGTTGATCTCAAACAGGCACCCACAAGGATGGTCGAGCGCTATCTGGGAAAGGAGGGTTGCAAGGCACTGGGAATGCAGTAGCAAACCTGTGAAAGCCCGGGCTCGCTGGCTACGTTTTATCATAATGGACCGCCAGATTGATCGTCGTCATTTTCTCACCCAATCCTGTTTACTGGGTCTCGGAGCTACCATTCTTCCGTCGGGACAGGCTATGGCAGCACCCGCAAAGAAGATCCGTCACGCGTGTATTGGCGTCGGCGGGATGGGACGTGCCGATTTTGCGTCGATCTCGTCACACCCGGACGTCGAGGTCGTCGCCATCTGTGATATCGATACGGCACGGGCCCGGGATGTGCAAAAGCGGGTGCCCCAAGCCAGATTCTACCAGGACTGGCGCGAGCTTCTGGAAAAAGAGGACATTGATTCGGTCAACGTCTCAACCCCCGACCACATGCACGCGCCGATCACCATGACGGCGTTGTCGAAAGGGTGCCACGTCTACTGCCAGAAACCCCTGACCCATGACATTTACGAAGCGCGGATGATCGGTGCCAAAGCCGCCGAAACAGGACTGGTCACCCAGATGGGAACCCAGTTGACATCCACCATGGGTGAAAGAATAGCCGTCGAGTGGATTCGCAGCCAGGCCATTGGCAGAATCCGGGAGGTTTACCTGTGGTCGAACAAGCCACCTGAGCAATACCGCCCGAAAGGCCCCCGGCCCGCAAACAGCGATCCGGTCCCCGCCAATGTCGACTGGAATGGCTGGCTCGGTACCGCAGCGGAACGGCCATACGTCAAGGGCGTCTATCACCCGACCTGGTGGCGTGGCTGGCAGGACTTTGGCTGCGGTTGGCTCGGCGACATGGGTTGCCACATCATGGACATGCCGTTTCGCTCGCTCGGGCTGGGTATGCCGCTCTCCGTCAAGGCCGAGGTCGAGCCCGAATGGGCAGCCGATCCCGCCCGCCGCATCGAAACCTTCCCGCGCTGGCAGGTGGTTGAGTATGTTTACCCGGGGACCGACCAAACAACAGGCGACACCATCAAGCTCACCTGGTCGGATGGTGGAAAATACCCACCTGCCGGCCTGCGCAAGTTTATCGACGGCAATGAGTGGCCGCAGCAGGGGGTTTTGATGATTGGGGAAGACGGAGCCATGATGCTTGTCCATAGCGGCAGCCCCCGGCTTTTCCCCCGGGAAAAATTTGCCCAGGTCAGGCCGCCGAAGCTCGCGCCGCAACACCACTATCACCAGTTTATCGATGCCATCCTCGGTAAAAACGGGGGTAAGACCCACTCGTCGTTTCCTTATGCCGCCCGCGCGACGGAAATGGTGTTGATGGGAACCATCGCATTAAGGTTCCCCGGTCAGACACTCCACTGGCAGGCAGAACGTATGCGTTTTACCAACGTCCCGGACGCCAACCAGTTCGTGCGCCGCACTTATCGCAAAGGATGGGAGGTAGAAGGGCTGTAAGCCACCGCAGTAAAACGCCAAGGCACCATGAGCAAGTGTCTGGCCCTGCGATCGAGGGCTTGGAACCGGAGGCCGGGCGAGGTAAAGACAGACGATGAAAAAACCGAGGGTCACCATCGCCGGCATCCATATTGAGAGCGGCACATTCAGTCCGCTGATCACGCAGTATGATGATTTCCTGGCAACACGCGGAGATGAGATGCTTTGCCGCTACCCGTGGGTGGGTGGCGACGAGGCGTGGGCCAGGGGCATCGACTGGATACCGCTGGCACACTTCCGGGCCATGCCGGGTGGCGTGGTCAGTCGTGATGCCTACGAACGGATGAAGCGCGAAATCCTGGAACTCCTGTCCAGGCAGGAGTCGGATGGATTCTATTTCGATATCCACGGTGCTATGACCGTGGAGGGGCTTGATGATGCGGAGTTGGACTTGTTGTTAGGAATCCGGGAGCTGCTCGGCAAACGTACTCCCATTGCGTGTAGCCAGGATTTGCACGGTAATGTGTCCGCGGAACTGATCGCCAATTTGGATGCCATCACAGCTTATCGCACCGCACCCCATGTCGATGTCCTCGAAACCCGCCAACGGGCTGCCAGGATGTTAGAGCGCATCCTCAGCACGGGGGAGATGCCATCACGCGCCTGGGTGGGAATTCCTGTTTTGCTATCAGGGGAAATGACCAGCACGGAGGTTGAGCCGGGGCGTAGCCTCTGGGCGGGTCTCGACGAGATGACAGCTGATGCGGTCTGGGATGTATCCCTCTGGGCGGGGTATCCGTGGGCGGATCAGCCGCGCGCCATGGCATCGGTGGTGGTGACGGGAACTGACCGGAATAGCATTGCATCGATAGCCGGGGAGCTTGCAGCACGATACTGGAAGAGACGCAGTGAATTCCAGTTTCTCTCACCCGCGATGACGGTGGAGGCCGCGTTGAGGCAGCTCGACCGCTTGACGGCTCCGGTGTTTCTGAGTGATGCCGGCGATAACCCGACCGCCGGTGGCACCGGGGATACAACGGGGGTTTTACGATCACTGATAGAGTGTCCGGATACGTTGGAAAAGTCGGTCATTTTTGCCAGCATCCCTGATGCAGAAGCCGTGAATGCATGTGTTGCAGCAGGCGAAGGAGCGGAGGTGAGCCTTTCGCTTGGCGGTAAACTTGACCCGGTTCACAGTCGACCCTTGCTGGTGACGGGTTGCGTTTCCACAGTATCGGACCGCGATAAGCGCATGGGGCCGGAGGCGGTTGTGCGCGTCGGCAACGTCTCAATCATTCTCTCGGCACGACGCCGTCCGTATCATTTGCGCGAGGATTTTCTCGGCCTGGGACTCGACCCGTTAGAGTCCGATGTCACCGTGGTGAAAATCGGCTACCTGGAGCCCGAGCTCAGGGCGATGGCCGCCAGCCATGTTCTTCTGCTCAGCGAGGGGGGCGTCAACCCGGATATCAGGGGAATTGATTACCAGAACGTCGCCCGCCCGCTGTTTCCCCTCGATCAGGAGTTTGATTGGCAGCCAAATGTTAGATTGTATTAATCCGACACCTGGCATGATGGTGTCAGTCTAACATAAACCTCCTGAACGCCTGCCATTGACGGCGTGCCTCGGCCAGTGAAATAGAGGAAAAGCGGATGCGTGTCCCGGGTCGGGCCTGGGCAAGACGGGGGAGGTCGATACGGGCGATGCAACCGGGTTTGGGATAGCCCCCGAGGGTCTGGCGGTCGTTAAGGAGGATGATCGGTTGCCCGTCGGCAGGGATTTGAACAGCACCGAGAGCGATGCCTTCGGAGATGACGCCGCCTGTGGTGGAGGGGATCGGGTTTCCTTCCAGTCGGACACCCATGCGGTCACAGTCCTGGGTGACCGTGTAGACCGATCCATAGAACTGCCGTAGTGCTTCCGGCGAAAAATCCGCCACCTGACCGGACTCGATGACGCGCAGTTCGATCTCGTCGCTGTATTGCGGAATATAGCGGGCGGGCACATGACGTGCTGACCCGGGCTTGCAAACATCAGCCGACAAAAAATCACCCTCGGCAAGCAGGCTTCCTAACTGGTTGCGCACAACGGTAGAGACACTACCCAGCACAGGCACCGCATGAACCCCCCCTTGTACAGCGAGATAAGCTCGCATACCGCGGCTTGCTGCCTTCAGGGTCAGGCTCTGGCCGCGTTTGATGGAAAACGAACACCAATTTCCCACTGGGCTGTCATTGACCCGAGCCTGCATGTCGGCTCCGGTGATGGCGAGTTGCAGATCTGCCTCCGCGAGGAACCGGGCCATGCCGATGGTGATTTCAAGGGTCGCGCAATGCGCCGGATTTTCGAGCAGCTTGTTCGCCCAGGCGTGGGCGTGGAGGTCAACGGCTCCGCCTTGGCTCATGCCGTAGCGGGTACATCCGAAGCGCCCCAGGTCCTGCAGGCTTGTATGCACCCCTGGTCGTACGACGGTCAGGCCCGGCTTGTTATGTGCTCCCTTAGGCACGGCCACCCCTTTCCATGTAGGTGTCACGGTCAATTGGTACGAAGCGCACCCGGTCACCGATTTCAAAGGGACATGTGGGGGTGTTTCCAGGGTTGTAAAGTTGCTCCGGACAGGACCCTAACAAGTTCCAACCACCCGGGGATGCGTTGGGATAGACAGCCGTTTGCCGGTCGGCGATACCGACGCTGCCGGCCGGGACCTGCATGCGCGGTCGCTGGTGACGTGGCATGGCAATCCTCTCATCCACCTCGGCCAGAAAGGCAAACCCGGGCGCAAAACCAATCGCACAGACGGTGTAGTCCCTGCCCGAGTGAATGGCGATCACCTCGTCCACGGTAAGCATGGCATGATCGGCAAGCAGCTGTAGATCCGGCCCGACATCAGGGTGGTAATAGACGGGAAGCTCGATCAGTTTTCCTGACGGAACATGCTGTTGGGAAACCGGTCGATTTAACTCCTCACAGGCAATTTCTAACAATATATTCCTTGTGTGCTGCAAAGCGTCGCCTGTCGCTGATGTCTCCACGAGAATCGACGTATAGGACGGTGTTATTTCCAACACATCGCTGCACTCGGACTCAATCCTGTGAATGATTCGACCAATCACGGGTGCCAACGCGACATCGATCACCTCCGCCAGATACAGCATCATCGCGGTTTCAGACACATCCACCAACCTGACGGGTCCAGCCATTATGTTCTGAGTGACAGGTAGATTTGTTTCGCCGCCGCGATGGACGCCTCGTTGTCGCCGTGCACACAGATGGAGTCGGCCCGCAATGGCAGAACCTTACCGCTGGCCGTGGTCACGGAGCCCTGGCTGGCGATTTGTCGGGCCTGGGCAATCATGGGCCCGGGTGTCGTGAAAACAGCACCCTCCAGGCTGCGGTCCACCAGCGTCCCGTCATCTGTGTAAGCCCTGTCGGCAAAGGCTTCAAAGAGCAGCGGCACCCCGAATTTGAGCGCCAGCAGTTTCTCTGCAGCGTCCTGGGTCCGCGCCATCACCATCAAGGGGATTTTTCCAGCGAGCTTGCACAGCGCTTGCAGAATCTCCTCGAGCACATCCATCCGCTGCATCATATCGTGGTAGAGGGCACCATGCGGTTTGACATACTGCACCTGGGTCCCTTGCTCACGGCACACTGCATCCAGGGCTTCCACCTGGTCCAGCACCAGTCGCTCGATTTCCCCCGGAAGATGAGCCACGGACCGGCGCCCGAAACCCTCGCGGTCGCGATAACCCGGATGCGCGCCGACAGCGACGCCGTAGGTAACGGCGAGGTCCACCGTGCGCGCCATCAGGCCGGTGTCACCGGCGTGGTAACCACAGGCGATGTTGGCCATGTCAATCCAGCGGAACAAGGCCTCGTCATTACCCATACCCTCACCAACATCCGCGTTAAGCTTCATGGGTGACGAGTATGCAGCAGCCTGATCGGGTGATGAAGTCTAAATGAGGACTAAATTTTCTGGACCATGGGACCCCATCCCTTGCGTGGCTCGCGCCAGGCGAGATCGTTGATGGCGGGGTCGTTGGTGATCACACCCTGCTCGTTGAGCTCGAGTTTCTTGCCTGCCCGGGCACTGAGGTTGCCAAGCTGGATGTTGGCGGTCATGGGACCTGAGTAGGAAAAGTTCGACTTGCTGAACTCGCGCGGCTTGTCCCCGCGGCAGGCCATGAAGAATTCCTCGTGATGACCCGGTGACTGTTCAAGGAGTTGTTTGGGTCGACCGAATTGACGACGGAATGACTCGGGGATCAGACGTGGGCTGTTCCAGTAGTCGCCCTGCACCAGCATCTTGCCCTTGGTGCCGATGATCAGGTTTCCGGTGCGGGGCAGTGCCTTCTTATCGACTAACAGCTCCTCCGGTGTTGCGGGCATATTGTCACTGCCGTCGGCCTTTTTACCCTCGTACCAGTAGGTGGCAAATCCCGGACGGTCCTTGGTCGCGCGGTAGGTGGCCTTGACGCTCATGCCGCTGGGGAACTGGTCACCGACCGGTCCACTCATATAGAGCGGCTCGCTGGTGGCGGCGTACCCGGGGTCCATGATGGCGTAGATGCCGTCGGTGGTATGACACGCCATGTCACCGAGTGCACCGGAGCCGAAATCGGTCACACCACGCCACGCAAAGGCGTGATAGGCACCTTTTTTGAACGGACGCATCGGTGCGGGTCCAATCCATGATTCCCAATCGACATTCGGAGGAATGGGGTCGGATCCTTCCGGGCGTTTGCCGCCCTGCGGCCAGATGGGACGGTTTGTCCAGGTATGGAATTCGGTGATATCACCGAGCGCACCGGCCTTGACGTAATCGTAAACCATGCGCCATCCCTTGCCGGCATGTCCCTGGTTGCCCATTTGGGTAACGACTTTCGGGTTTGCCAGGTAGGCGGCGGTGAGCAGCTGGGCTTCTTTGACCGACCATGTCAGTGGCTTTTCCGTGTAACAGTGAATACCCATGGAAACGGCGGTCATGGTGGGTGCGAAGTGGGAGTGGTCCGGAGTTGCCACAAAAACGACGTCGAGCTCCTCGCCGTGGTTCTTGAACAGCTCACGCCAATCGCTATACCCCTTGGCGCCGCCCCAGCCTTTTTTATTGAGCGCGTTTTTCCATGCGTTTTTATCAATATCCGCAAAGGCTATACACTGAAGCCCGTGTTTGTGGCACTGGTTCAGGTGCTCGTTGGCCTTGCCTCCGGTGGCGACAAAGCCGACTTGTAACTTGCTGTTGAGGTTCTGTCCTCTGACGATGCTGGGAAACCCGAGGGTCGCGGCTCCGGCGAAGCCAAGCTTGGTGATGAATGTACGGCGGTTGAGTTGGGATGACATAATGTGGTGATGTTGAGTGGATCGGACCGGGCACGATAGCTCGGGTTATGTGTTATGTATAAGCGTATAGCCCAAACATTCTTACAAATCCATCCATAATTACCAGAAAACATCTCACAAAGCATGATCTTGGAATTATCGCACGTTCTGCTACAACCCCGGGCGTGGCAGATTCACTGTGGATGAGATTACGCGAGGTCCGCTGGGAGCAATACCAATCCTCCCCGGCGTCGAAAAAGCATGTACCGAAAATTCTCGAGAACCTGGCATCGCGCAAAGAGGCGCGTGCCATGAAGGCGAGCCACGATTTATGGCTGGCACTGTGTTCGGGTGGGGTTTATCCAGCCGCTGAGCCCTGTTTCCCATTTCTGATGGAGATCCTGGCTATCGCCGGGGTGGGTGTGCAGGCTGAGATACTGGACGTGTTGCTCAGCTTCGCCAAGGTGCCCAATGACGACACGGCGGAAGATTGGCAGAGGCGCCTGCGGATGCTGCTGGCCAAAGAACATCGTTTCCTCACCAAGCTGGGCCATAACCAGGATACGATCGTGGCCGACAAGGCGGTGCGGTTACTCGGTGTCATTTGATCGCAAAACCCAACCACCAACTGTCAGTGCGGGGTGTCCGGCTTGGCTCCTTTTGTAAAAAACCAGCGTATTTGCTAAGGAATGTTCGTCGGATGTGTCATAGTAGTAACCATGAAATCCATAAACCTGACCATTACCGCCTTCGCTGTGTGTCTGCTCACCGTCTTTGCCGATGAAAAGGCACCCGTCCCCACCAAACCCGCCGAGGTGCGGAAGCTACTTTCCAGTCACGTCACCCTGGCGACGTTCGACGGGATCCGTTTCCAAAAATGCCGCCACCTCACAGCCCTCTGCCCTGACAAATGCACCCATGGCGGCAAGGTGGCGACATTCACGGTCACCAAGTACCTCGATTACCAGAAACCCGGGAAATATGGCGACCCCAAGGCCACCACCTTTCTCACCATGGTGCAAGACCAGCTGGGTAACGCCAAGGTCCCGGATGACACCCTGGTCATCATCAATGCGCTGAAAAAAGGCGACGCGGTCCGGCTTTCGTGGAACCACGACTATGTTACGAAAAACGGCGCCTCCTACCCGGTGCGCACCATCACCAAGCTGGTCAGGATGGACGCCGCCGACCCCAAAGGCGAATAAGGCGAACAAGGCCAGGCGCGCGTCACTCCGCCGCGGCCTCGAACTCGACCCGGAACGCGCCACGCAGCTGACCCGTGGCATATCCCGTTGCCATGTCCCCGGGATAAAGCTCGGCCAGCCTGTCTGCAAGCTCCCTGGAGAAGGTCGCGGGATCGCCGTGGCATTTCATACATACATCCTGGGTCATGATGGCACGATAAAACACCGCTGACTTGTCGTCTTTGTAACGTATCACGTCGGCCGGCACCCCGGCACCACTGGCCACCTGTTTTTCCCAGGTGTGAAGCACCTCCTGGTCGAGCTCGTCCGCAGCGTTGTCGGGGTTCCGGGCTTTCAGGGAAACCCGGCTGATACTCAACCCTTCGAATTTACCGGACACCTCCCCCGTCGATGGCTGGGCGAGTTGTTGGCAGACCGTAAGCGCGTGCACCGGTCCCCGGGCTTGGAGTGCCGCCTTCAGTTTGGGGCCCAGTGAGCCCAGCAGGGCAGCTGATGCTTCGCCGCCCCGTGTAAGCAGTTCCTGTTCCCGACCGGATTCCGTTGTCGCTCCGGTGGCTGTATCACCGTGCGTTTGTTCCTGTTTTTTCTCCTGACATGCCGTGAACCCGGACAGCAGGGAGATGGCTAGAATATGATGGAGACACTTTTTCATCAGCGTATTTGTTAGGATTGGGTCTGGAGGTTTTCCAGTGACTCCAAGCAACACCCGTCACCACCAAAAAGCAAGCATGATCCCACCTTCTGGCTTGATTGATCCGGTTTCCAATCACATGGTGTCACCCTGATGAAAAAACACCTCACATCGTTCTGCATGCTTCCTTTTCTGGTCCTGATCGCACAGGGGCAAGAATCACGGCCAGCTGGCATCCTCGCGCCAGACGCCGTTGTCAAACAACTTGCCACCGGGATGAAGTTCACAGAGGGACCGGTCTGGCTGCCGGAAACCGAAAGAGTGGTTTTCAGTGATATACCTAACAGCATGTTAATGCAGTGGTCGGGAAAAGACGGCCTCAAGCCATTCCGCAAGGTCGCGCAGACCAATGGCAACCTGCTGGACCTCCAGGGCCGACTGCTCAGCTGCCAGCACTCGGGGCGCAACGTCATCCGGGCCGAAAATGACGGCGGCATCACGGTCCTGGCTGACAAGTTCGAGGGGAAAAAATTCAACTCGCCCAATGACCTGGCGATCAAGTCCGACGGTACGATCTGGTTTACCGATCCTTCATACGGGTTAAATGGTAAACCCGGAGAGATCCCCGGCAGGTGGGTGTTCCGGCTGGACCCCCGAACGAAAAACGTCACCGTCGTTTACAAGGGCTTCGACATGCCTAACGGAATCGCTTTCTCCCCCGATGAAAAACGTCTCTACATCGCAGACACCGGCAGGGTTGGGGTCATCAGGGTGTTTGATGTGTTGGAAAACGGGCTTGCTGAAAAACCCGCCTTTGAAATCCCGATCCGATGCGATGGCATGTGTATCGACACCAAGGGGAATATTTACACCACCTCCAAGGGCGGCGTGCATGTCTTTGACAAGGAAGGCAAAAAACTCGGCCTCATCCCCACCCTGGAACAACCCGCCAACGTATGTTTTGGCGGCAAGGAATTTGATACGCTGTTTATCACCGCGAGAACTTCCCTGTATGCGGTAAAAACCCTCGCCAAGGGCGCACTGCCACCTAAAAAGTAGGCGCCCGCCCCGCACTGCCCCGTCCCAGTATACCGCCGACTTCCATTGATGCCATTCATGAAAACCATCACTCTGTTCCTCCTCTCCTCCGTCCTTGCCTTTGCCGAAACCCAAAAACCCAACTTCGTGTTCATCCTCGCCGATGACCTCGGGATCATGGATCTATCCGGTGAAGGCTCGACGTTTCATGAAACACCTAACATCGACAGCATTGCGCGTGACGGGATGCGTTTCACACAGGGCTATTCCACCTGCCAGGTTTGCTCTCCGTCGCGGGCAAGTATCATGACGGGCAAATACCCGGCCCGGCACGGTGTCACCGATTGGATAGGCGCTGCGTCAGGAACAAAGTGGAACCGCAATGACAAGGTGTTACCAGCTGCATACAGCCATGAACTCGACCCAAACGATACCACCCTGGCCGAGGCCCTCGCGGCGGGAGGATACCGGACCTTCTTTGCCGGCAAGTGGCACATCGGTAAGCTCGGACCTGAACAACACGGTTTTCAAGTCAACCAGGGAGGCCATGACCGCGGCTCGCCGCCAGGGGGGTATTTCTCCCCGTATAAAAACCCCAAGCTAACAGACGGACCCGCCGGTGAGTCCCTGCCGATCCGGCTCGCTAATGAAACCGCGGCATTTATCAAAACAAACAAGGACAAACCCTTCCTTGCCTATCTTTCGTTCTACTCCGTACACGGCCCGATCCAGACCACACCCGCACTTTGGAAAAAATACCGTGACAAGGCACAGCAAAACCCACACAAGGGGGACCGTTTTCTCATCGACCGCACCATGCCTGTTAGACAGGTGCAGGACTGCCCGATCTACGCCGGTATGATGGAGTCGATGGACAACGCGGTGGGCATCGTTCTCAAACAGCTCGACGACCTAGGCCTCGCCGCTAGCACCGTGGTGATTTTCACCTCCGACAACGGTGGCGTTTCCTCCGGTGATGCCTTTGCCACCTCCTGCCTGCCATTGCGCGGCGGCAAGGGGCGCCAGTGGGAAGGAGGCATCCGCCAGCCGTACTACATCAAGGCCCCGGGTATGACCAGGGGCCAATCCACCTGCTCCACTCCGGTGACAGGCACCGATTTCTACCCCACCATGCTCGAACTGGCCGGCCTCCCCCTCCTTCCTAAACAGCACGTCGACGGCGTCAGCCTGGTTCCTCTTCTCAAGGGAAAAAGCATCAAAAACCGCGCGCTCTTCTGGCACTACCCCCACTACGGAAACCAGGGCGGCGAGCCATCGGCGATCATTAAAAAGGGCGATTGGAAACTGATCCATTACTACGAGGACGGTCGGGATGAACTCTACCACCTGTCCAAAGACATCGGTGAACAGAACGACCTCGCCGCCCAACAACCCGAGATCGCCCAGACCATGCGCAAGGAACTCAACGACTGGCTCAAGGAAACCGGCGCCCGCATCCCGAAGCCGGACAAACGTTTCAACGCCGGAAAACGAAAGGCGCAAGACAAAGCCGTCGCCACCAAAAAGAAGCCGGCCCTTGAGAAACAACACGCCCGTTTCCTCGACCCCGATTTCAAGCCTAACAAAGACTGGTGGGGCTCGAAAGTGACGGAGGATTAGCCGCCCGCGTCCTCCCCGTTCCCCTCGCCCCTATCGCGTAAGCCGAAGGCTTTACAGAAGGTCTGTCCCGTAGTAGTGCGCCTTCGGCCCCGGCAAAGTCGTCTACGTCTCCTGCAACCCCGCCACCCAGATGCGCGACCTCAAGGAGTTTCTAACCGCCGGATACCAACTCAAGGAAGTCCAGCCCTTCGACCTCTTCCCCCAGACACGCCACCTTGAGTGTGTGATCGTGTTAGAAAAATAAGTGCGTGGCGAAGCAATGCCGCAACACGTGGGATGTCACCCTCTTTTTAGCCGAAGGTTAACCCGTATCGCCGGGGCCGGTGGTGTGGGGGAGTTAGAACCTCCCACCCACCCGATTCGGCATTTAGCGGCGCGAACGTCCGAAGCCGAAGCCCAAACAGCCAATGCCAAGAAGGAGAATGGATGTGGGTTCAGGTATGGCAATACCAGTAAATTGTACTTCGGATAACTGCATGGAATTTGCATTGGATTCGTCACTGACCGTCGGGAAGTATAAAAGATAAGCAGTGTAAGATTCAGTGGCATCTACATGGATGCTTTGCTCCGTGAGTCTTGCTGAAAATGAGGGGACGGAGCCACTCGAAATAAGGTCATAGTCACTAACAGTCAGACTGCCATTAAGCATAGTCCCCATTAACACATAGGAGGCGGGGTCTCTTGATGGGGCATCGTTTGCGGAGGTTAGAAGAATTGATGAGATTTGTGTCAAACCAATTGTTGGTGTAATCAGTAACCCTGTATTGAACTTCGCAAAATTTAGATACTTGGTTGAAGTTAGGCCGTCAATGGCGAGTTCTGGTCCTTCAACACTAGACCAACTATTGTCACCTTGAGACGCGCTTGGGGTGCCGACTTCTATTATGTTTGAGGAGACCGTGATTCCTGTCACGCCATCAAAGGGAGTTAATAAAACAGCAGCAGGTGATCCTCCGGCGAGCGATCCGAATAGTGTTGTCGCGGCTGCCAGGGAACGCGCTTTGGTCATTGTGTATATCATGATGTAACATCTTATTCGCAATCTCTTTGCTGTGGTTACAAATTATTATGATTTTTTGGCTAAATGACCATGTAGTTTCCTGTAGCGAAGAGTCTATACTCTTCGTCGGTGAACGGGTCATCGAAGCGCTCACCGACGAAGGATGCAAATCCTTCGCTACACGAGCTGCGCTCCACACTGGCGCTAGCCGCTCCAACCGGTATACGATACCTGCTATGAACGTCCGCATGTCGATCGTTCCCATCTCATTCACGGGAGGGGCCGTCGGGTTGTTCCGTGTTTGGTTTGAGGGCAGCCAATGAGGAAAGGACAGCCCGGGCAATGGTTTCTCGCTTTGGCAGGTCAGCAAGGCGATGGGGGGTATCAATGTTCAAAGCGAAAAACACCGGTCCGTCTGGATGCTCCACCCAGCCGACCCACCATCCAATGGTGCCGCTCCAGCCGCTCTTACCGCGCAGTATCCAATCGCGCCCCGCCTCTATCAGCATGACATCCTTTACCAGTCGTTGGTTGGCAACGCTGAACGGGAGTTTGTTCCTGTAGAGTTTTTTGAGGAATGCTATCTGTTCTACGGCAGAGATCCGGAGGTTTCCCTCGACCCAAAACGGGTTTTTTCCTGTTGGGTCCTGGTTTCCGTATTGGGCCTTTTCCAAATAATCCCGCTCCTTCTGCTCACCCATTTCATGTGCGAATTTCTGATACACCCAGACAACGGAATGCCGCATGGATGAGCGGAGGTTCTGATCATGATTCCATGCAGGGGATGCCCTTACCTTACCGTCCCACTTGATTGTCTGGAATTCGTCCCGAATGGCCCCCGCCTCCAGGGCAAAAAGAGCGTGTGGTATCTTGAATGTCGATGCAGGTGAATATCGTTTTTTGGCGCGATGCGCGTTGAATACCATGTCCGACGCCGAGCCAGACCGTTCATCGGATACGACTATCGTGCCTTCGGCCTTATACCGGTTGAAGAACCCCGACCAGTCTGGCCGCACAGCGACCGCAGCGACAGACAACGGATGTGACAGCGTGAGGACGATGACACAGATGACCAGACCGGGATGGCGAACTCGTTGCTGCATGTCTGTTAGGGTGCCGTTGAATGCGTTGACCTTCTATCGGGTCATGGGTGATTATGCCAGACCAGAGCGCTCGAGCAGGGCGGTCTGGTCCGGGTCGCGGCCCATGAAGTCGCGGTAGAGTTCCTCGGCGGGAGCTGAGTTGCCCTTGCTGAGGATGCACTCCCGGAATGCCTGGCCGGTTTCCTGGTTGAGGATGCCCTCCTTCTGGAAACGGGTGAAGGCATCGGCGTCCAACACCTCTGCCCATTTGTAGGAATAATACCCGACCGCGTAGCCGGTGGGTGAGCTGAACAGGTGGCTGAATTTACGGGCGATTGTGGGGCTCGGTGTGGCCAGTGGCATTTTGTAATCGGCCAGGATTTCGCGGTCCACCTCGTCCAGGTCACGGCCTTGGTATTTGGGGAGGTCGATGTGGAGCGACAGGTCAAGTTTGCCATTGGCGAGCTGGTTCATGTAGGCCGCGGCGCTGCGGTAGTTTCTAGCTGCAATCATTTTCTGATAGAGCGTTTCAGGAATGGCTTCGCCGGTTGCGTAATGGCGTGCAAAGAGGTCGAGGCTTTCGCGGTCCCAGCAGAAGTTCTCCATGATCTGGGAAGGGAGCTCGACGAAGTCCCAGGCGACGTTGGTGCCGGAGAGGGACTTGATGGTGACGTTTCCTAACAAGTGGTGCAGCAGGTGGCCAAACTCGTGGAAGATCGTCTCAACCTCACGATGATCCATGAGGGCTGGTTTGTCGCCGATGGGTTTGGTCATATTGCCCACCATCAGGCCAAGGTGGGGCTCACGTGGTTGGTCGCCTACGGGTGGAAGCCCGGTTTCAAAGGAATTCATCCAGGCACCGCCGCGTTTGCTCTCACGCGGATGCCAGTCGGCATAGAACGACCCTAACAACTCTTCGGTAGCGTTGTCATAAAGATCATAGAACCGGCACTCGGGATGCCAGGTCTCGATGTCCCCGCCGGTCTGGCGTTCTTCGATACGGATGTTGTAGAGTTTGCTGACAATACCGAACATCCCGTCCATCACGCTGGGTAGAGGGAAGTAGGGGCGGAGTTCCTCTTCATCAAAATCGTACTCGGCCTTGCGGCGTTTCTCCGCCCAGTAGCCGACTTCCCACGGTTGCAGCAGGGCGGGCTCTTCACCGGTTTGGGCGGCCTTCCACGCCTGCAGCCCGTCGTTGTCCTCCTTGAATTGATCGACAATCCTGCGGTGTAGGTCGTCGGTGAATTGAACAGCGGTCGCACCATTGCCAGCCATCCGCCGCTCAAGCGTCAGGTCGGCGAAGTTTTGATAGCCCAACAACTCAGCCTTTTCCTGTCGGAGAGCCAGAATTTCCCAAATAATCCCGCTGTTGTCGTAATCCCCATCGCGACCGACGGTGCAGCTGGCTTCCCAGATTTCCTTACGCAGGGAATCATCGTCGGCGTATTGCATCACGGGCCCCATGGATGGGTATTGCAGGGTGAAACGCCACTTCCCTGCGTGACCCTTGGCGGCGGCATCGGCGGCGGCGCCAGCCTTGGCCGAATCGGGGAGTCCGGCCAGGCGGGACTCATCGTCGATGACCAGTTCCCAGGCGTTGGTTGAGTCTAACACATTCTCACTGAACTTCTGGGTGATCTCGGAAAGGCGGGCCTGCACCTCGGCGACGCGGGCCTTTTTATCGGCGGGAAGATCGGCACCCGACCGGATGAAGCTGGCACATGTTTCCTCGACAAAGCGTGTCTGGGTAGCGTCCAGTGACTTGGCGGCCGCGGACTCTGAGAAGGCTTTCAGTTTGGCCCAAATGGCATCATCGAGCGGGATGGCTGAGTAGAAGGCGGTGACCCTGGGCAGCACGGCATTGAGGGCGACGCGTTGCGCCTCGTTATTGCAGACCGAATCGAGGTGGTTCAGCCGTCCCCATGCGCGGTCGAGCGGCTCGGATGCGACCTCGAGGGCGGCAAAGGTATTTTCGTAAGTGAGCTCATCGACATGGAGCTTACGGAGTATATCGAGCTTCTCTTCGGCCAGTCGAAGGCCTTCGTCGATATCGGCCTCAACGTGGTCGGGGGTCAGTGTGGACCAGCGGATGTGGTAATCTTCAGCGAGAAATGGATGGCTTGTTGGCATGACCGGACGTTATGAAGTGAGCGGTTCGGTGCAAGCATGGATTCACCGACTTTTCAGATCACGCCGTCCGTGACCAGACTCCAGCTGTGGTGGCCCGCCATCTAATCGGTTGATTCGAAACAGCGGGCATCGCGGTTTTTCCTCACCTTCCCAGCGGGGAAAATCCGGCCGTTCATGGCGATATAGACGCCGGGCGGCATGGCCTGGACGGCACCGGTGGCACAGCCGATGTTGAATACGGCGTCGGTTTCGCGGAATCTTGACGGAGCCATGGCACCGGTAAGCACAATGGTTTTTCCTTCGATGCCTGCCAGTGCCTCGGCGGTGACCGTCATGGTATCGGTGCCGTGGGTGATGAGGATGTTGTTTTGTGTTGCCCGTTCACAGGCCTCGCGCACGCGCGCGCGGTCGGCATCATCCATTTCCAGGCTGTCCTTTCTCATCAGGGACACCATCTCATACTCCAGGCTCACACCGGCACTTTGATAGATATGGGGGACCGTGGGCTCCCCGACTTCGTATTCCGAGGTGGCATCGAAGTAGACCTTGTCGATCGTCCCGCCCACCGTGATAACGAGTAGCTGCATCTTGTTTAATTTGTTAGAAAATAACCACGTTGTTTCTCACTGATTGGCATCCGCAGTAGATCCATCACAGCCAGCATGTCTTCCCAGAGCTTGCGTTTCTCTGAGGTCGCCTCATTATGCAGGATGTAGGAGGGATGGTAAGTGACCCGGAGCGGAATCCCGGCGTAATCGTGAAAACATCCGCGCATGCTGCCAACCGGTTGATCACAATTCAACAACGCCTGCGCTGCGGTGCCGCCAAGCGCGATGATCACCTTGGGTGCCACCACCTTGACCTCCTCATGAATAAATGGCAAACAGGCATCCATTTCCTCCTTGGTCGGCTTGCGGTTATTTGTTGTCTGGTTGGGCATCGCCGGACGGAATTTGACAATGTTGGAAATATAGACACTCCTGCGGTCGATACCCATGGCCTTGAGGATACCGTCGAGTTTTTGACCGGCTTTGCCGACAAAGGGTTCGCCCAAGCGCTCTTCATCGTAACCGGGTGCCTCGCCGACAAGCATGACATCCGCCGACGGGTTGCCGACGGAGAACACCATCGTTTTGCGCAGGTCTTTTTGGGCCAGCACGGGTGCCCACCTGGTGACCTGTCGCTTGAGCGAGTCAATTTTTTCAGCCGGTGTGTTTCCTGTGACCACCAGCGCCGGGACTTGCGCTCGGGTCGACGTCGGCTCGTCAGTGGGTCGCGCGACGGCAGGCTTGGAGCCCTTGGGTGCGCGGGCTTGTTTTGCAGGGGTGCCAGCGCGCGCCCGGATGTAGAACGCACGCAGGATTTTACGTGACTCATCATCAATACTGACATGCGTCTGCCCCTGTGACTCCAGTTGACGAAGGTATTGGATCAGTGGCTCGGCTGCAGTGGACATGCCCTATGAAAACCACAGCTCCGTCCTGACTTCACGCACAAAATGATGAGGCGGCATCGAAGATTGCATTCCGGCTCATTGGGTCTTGAAAAAGATTGGCGTTCACCTACGTTGACACAAGTTATGACGGCTCAATTTTACCTTCGGCTCATCTGTGTATCCCTCGCCATGGTCTTGTTGCCCGGCTCGGGTCATGCCGCCGCATATATCAAGCCCGATGATTCGAAGGAGATCTTCAAACTCGAAAAAATACCACTCCAGGTCGACAGCATGAGGGAGTTGTCGAAACATCTTGTGGTGATAGCCCGTCGCGAGCATGACGCCTCACCCGCTGAGCAGCGGGCCACAGCACAACTCCTGGCGCTTGCGATCAGGCTCGACCCCGCCAGCCAGGACGCCCGTGAGACCAATGATGCCCTCGCTGGCAAAAAACACCTGCAGCCATCCGGTGAGTCGAGTATGAACACGGCCAAGGCACGGCTGCGCTTTTTCAGTCGCTGGCTAGCCAACCCCGAAGCCGGACAGGATGCCAACCAGCTCTCCGCCTACATCACCGATGCCACCAAAACCCTGAAGGCGGAGACGGCAGGCAATACCGACTTGGCGAACTGGTCGGGTATTGTCCCGGACGTGGATCGCTATGTGTCCTCCGGGAAACTCCCCAGGCCACCCAAGGATGACCGCACAGCCAACCCCGATCGCTCGTCCCCGGATGTGGGAAACGGTGGGCATGACCCGGACGACAAGCCCAAGCCACCGAAGGCCGGGTCCGATTTCCACCTCAAGGAGCAGACCGTCTCAGCGCCCTTTGCCCTACAGACGAAAATAAAGTACCGCGACCCCAAGGAGCCTGGCAAGGATTTGTACCGCACCAACTACTTCAGCAGGATAGCCACTGTCCGGTTACAGCTTTCCCCGTGCAAGCCGGATGACAAGGACCGCCTTTCGATCAAGGAGATTGCCAACAAAAGCCACGATGACAACTCGATGCATCAAAACCTGGGCAAACTGCTCTATACCCTGTTCGTCAGCCGTCACTCCAGCCTCCCCCACTATCGAAGCAAGGTCACCATTTCCAATGGCAGCTACCGAACGAGCAACGGACTCAGCCTCGCCACCCCGCTGGCCCTGATGTTTGAAGCATCCATCAGGAATACGCCGCTCAGGGAGGACATCCACGTCTGTGCCCTCATCGACGAAAAAGGAAGACTCAGCCAACCTGAGAACTTCTGGGAAATGCTCACCGCCCTGCGCGAATCCAAAGCCGGTGGCAGGCTGATCGTCTCACCCGAAAGCGCCAAACTGATGATTCAGGTGCTCGTCTACGATGAACCCGGTTTCTTTACACGCTGGGAAGTCTTTTCCGCCACCAACCTCGATGACGCACTCAAAGTCGCCGCCAAACACAGTGAGTCCGATCTGGAAAAAGCAGAAAAAATATTTGATTCCATCCAGAACCATGCCAGGAAAACCGACGTGACCAAGCTCGCCGTCAACCGCGTGGTGAGGCAGCGTCTCGCCGAGATCGCCGAACTCGCCCCTAACCACATCTCCGCCAAAATCCTGTCGCTGCAAGGAAGCGGTAAACGGCCCATGCGCTTGTCGGAAGAGGCACTCGCCCACGAGCTGATTCCCATCGTCCAACAGATGTACAGAGTGCTCACCGACAGCATCAGCGTCGATAAGATAAGCTCCTCCACATGCAAAGCCGCCCATGAGGCCGCCCGTGCGAAGCTTGATAAAATCGAGCGCCTGGTGGATCGCTCCCACGACAGCCTCTACAAAGACGCCTTGGACATGGCAAACGACTTCCGCCGACTTCAAACCATTGCCCGCAGGGCGGTCGATGTTAAAAGCAATGATTATAAAAAAGCCCGCGCGCTCTATTACGACATGGTTAGATCGTGCGAGGCGCTGCACAGTCGCGCCATGGTGGCGGCAGGGTTTCCTACACCGCTCAAAGCAGAGAAAAAATAACCGTCCGAGCATCCAGTCCACCTCCGCTTGAGGTGCTCCTGACCCCAACCATCACCAGATTCCGCTATCAAAAAAGAACCCTTCGCCGCGGATTTTCGCTTTGCATAAAGTATCATCAATAGGAATAATCCACCCACCATGACCCGCACCAAGACCCGCCGCCCTCACGTTCTCGTACAATGCTGCCTGTTTATGGCCGCCATTGGTCTGATCATTTCGTCCTTCCCTGTTGCCGCTGCCTATCGCCCGCCCGACATGGAAAAAAAGATCTTCAACCCCAAGGAGATCCAGCTCAATAAATTCGATCGCGCCGGTCTTGTTGGCGCCCTCGTCAGCGTGGCCCGCGATTTCAACGAAGAAGACCACAAGGTCGAGTATGACACCCGCTCGTATGCCCTCGCCATTGCCGGCCGTCTCGACCAGGACAGCATCAAGGTCAAGGACTGCCTCGAACAGCTGAAATCCAGCGGCGACACCATTGAAGAGGATGGTGCTGAGAAAAAACGCACCGCAAGCCGACTCTACTCCGGCATCCGCTCCCTGGTCCGCAAAAAAGACAACAAGGACAACCAGACCTGCGCCGCCTACTGCGTCGACATCGCGCTTCAATTCGACCCCGACGGTGAAAAAGCCGATAAACTGAAGGAAATCCAGGGCGAGCTGAGCAAGGCCGGGTTTAAAGCCAACTGGAAGGGGCTGCTGAAGGCCGCCGTCCACCACAACAACAACCCCTGGTCCGGTGGCCCGCAGGAATTCACGGAGGTGGAACGTGAAATGCCCGGCGGCACCGCCAAGAAATTCGCCCGTAAACAAACCAAGATCATCGGCCTCTCGGTGAGTAAACTCGCCAGCGGCAAACATGCCGGCTCCGCGCTTCCCATCCGCCTCACCGCGCTTGAGGAAGAGGGACAGGAAGGGATTCTGTTTAAATTCGACCAGAAAGTAGGGCCCATGATGGCCGGCTCCATTGAGGAGGTCATCAAGTTCTTCCGGGTGCGTTATGATAAAGACAAACGCCCCTCGGGTGTCGTGGTCGATATCACCCTGGGCGATAAAGGGCTCGTTGACGGCCCGTCCGCCGGCACCGCCTTTGCCCTCGCCGTTGACTCCCTGTTCACGGGGGATGAGATTGATCCGGCCTACGCTGTCACCGGCACCATCACCTCCGACGGGGATTCCGGTGTCATCGGCGGTGTTGCCGGCAAGATCCGCGGAGCCATCAACAAGGACTGCAAAATCGTCGGTATCCCGCACGGCAACGCCAAGGGGGTGTACGACTCCTACCTGCTCGACGGTCCCGCCCCCCTGCTCAAGATCAACGTCTTCACCCAGAAGAATTTCGATGACGCCTACAAGCTCTCCCGCGTTGAGAAATCCAGTGAGATCGTCACCGCCATGGAAACCTATCAGATCGTGGCAGACCTGGTGCAGGAAAGCGGCCTGTCCGTTCTCAAGGACGCCAAGGTGCAGGAACAACTGAAAAAAGTCCTCGAAAACGCACCCAACCACCTCTCCGCCAAGGTGCTGCTTGAGGTTGCCCAGGGGAAGGTTACCAATACCCTCTCACTGCGGGGAACCCTGGATGAAATTGACCAGGAGATGTCAGCCTTCGGATACGGTGGCCTCGGCGAGGAAACCAAAGCAACGGCGAAGGAGTCCGTTGCCCATCTCGATAAAATCAAGGACAAGATCGACAAACGCATGGAGGCCTATCACACCGCCGCAACCACCCTGTGCAAAGCCCTCCAGGCCGGACAAAAGGAAGGCGAGGAGAAAGAAGCCTACGCCAAGCGTATCCGCAGCCTGTTTGGCAAGGCAAGCGCTGCCCGTGGCAAGATTCTCGGCGATCCCAAGATTGTCGAGGAAATGAACAGCTAGTCATTGCCAACAGCCAACACTCCCCCGGCCGGTCCGAGGGAGTGTCTGTCCCCCCCCCTCACCCTTAGAATAAAATACCATGAATGACGGATTCCGACGCTTTCTTGTCTTGCTGGCCGTTTTTTGCATGGCCTTCCTCGCCGTCTTTGTCATCCGCAAACTGCAGAACGGCGACAGCTGGAAAGACATCCTGACAGGGCGTAGTTCCAGCAACGGTTTTGAGAGCGAGACCTACACACTCAGGGACAAACCGTCCGTCAACCTCAAGGACGTCGAAATCCTTGCCGCCATCAACAGCGAAAGCGCGGCACTCGTCCGCGCCGTGGTCCCCTCCGTCGTCAGCATCGATACCTCCGGTATCCGACAAGAACGGTTCCGCGACTTCTGGGGGCGCACCTGGGTGCAGCCCCGCGCCGTCCAGGGCCAGGGCTCCGGCGTCATCGTCACCAAAGAGGGCCACGTCCTGACCAACCACCACGTCATCCAGGGAAACCCGCGCATTCGCCTCACCCTGCATGATGGCACCGTCCACTCCGCCAAGGTCATCGGCGCCGACTCGACCGTTGATATCGCCGTGCTTAAAATCGATGACAAAGGCCCGTTCCAACCCCTCAAGTTCGGAGACTCGTCCAAGGTCGAGGTCGGCAACACGGTGTTTGCCATCGGTAGCCCCTTCGGACTCGGCACCTCGGTCACCGATGGCAAAATCTCGGCGAAAAAGCGACCGTTTTCAGATAGCCAGGTGGATCTTCTCCAGACCTCCGCGCCGATCAACCCGGGTAACTCCGGCGGGCCGCTGGTCAACATCCGCGGGGAAATCGTGGGCATCAACTCCCGTATTTACTCCACCGACAAAAAGAACCCCGGCTTCCAGGGGATCGGTTTTGCCGTGCCCTCCAATGCCGCCCTGAAAACCATGCAGGACATCCTCGCCCGCGGTCGTCCGGTCCGCGGTTTCCTGGGCATGGCCATGCAGGACCTCGATCCCTACGCCCGCAGTAAATTCAATTACCAGGAACGCGACGGGGTCCGCATCGTAGGCCTCGTCCCCGATTCCCCCGCCATCAAGGCCGGTCTGCGCAAGGACGATATCATCATCCGTTACAAGGGCGAAAAGGTCAACAGCATGCGCCGCCTGATCGCCCTGATCCAGCAGAGCAAGGTCGGCTCGGACGTCACCCTGGAAATCTGGCGCGAGGGGGCCAAACACACCCTGACCGCGAAAATCGGCGAGGCCGATGACTTCAACAAGGAAATCCTCAGCGCCGAGGAAAACGGCATCGACCCCCGCCTCGACGCCCGCACCGTGCTGTCCACCATCGGTATCTATGTCCGCGACGCCACCCCCACGGAACTCACCGCCGGCGTGCAGGGGATCATCATTTCCAGGGTCAGTGCCGAGAGCAAACTGAAGGGGCAGCTGATGATCGGCGATCACATCCTCGCCATCAACGGCAGGCGGGTGCAAAGCAGCAGCGATTTTCTGTCCAGACTCGCCGCCTCCGCCTCGGTGCAGGACACCGAGCTGCTCATCAAGCGCGGCGACCTGACATTCCGCATCACCATCTCCCGCGTGAGGACCCGGTGATGCGTTTGGCGTGCGCCGACCTGTTAGGCGTCCCATGGACTCCGGTGAAGGACGTTGTTTTAAGCAACGTTTAAGTAAACCGGTTTGCAGGTTTGTCAAAGCAATCGACCAGGAACAGGCCGTCCACGTCATGGATGCTCTGTGACCGGAGTGGATGGATTGACGTATTACCGAGCAATTTTTCAAGAATCCGCACAGACCCCGAGAAAAAAGGCGACCCCCTGCGGATATATTTGACACCAAGAGGGGCTTAATCTAGATTGGTGACTATCGAATTAGTCAAGTATGGCTTGTGAGCCAACGGATTCATTAAAATTCATCACCAACTCAAACCCCCATCCATCAAACCATGCAAAACAAACTAAACAAACTTACCATGGCCGCCGCCGCGCTGGCCTTGACTCTGGGAGCCGCCCATGCCGCCACCCTCGACCTGGGTACCCAGGTTTTCAGTACTACCCAGTCTTTGAACGATGAGTATTTCGTGGGCACCGGCGGGGATACATCAACCACCTGGACGATTAACTCGGGAGTGACCGTTACTTTTGGAGACACTTCTCTAGGCGGCATCTTCTTGGATGGTGAAACACTGACCATCTCCGGCCCCGGCACCCTTATTGGAACCATTTCCGATACTCGGGGTATTCGCTTCACCAATGGCGACAACCAGCACGGGATTGTTAACGTCACAGGCGGAGCAACAGTTGAGTTCAACGGGCTCAACGTCAGGATTTATGCGAAAAACCCCGGCAGTTGGACAGGCATGAGCGGTACTCTTAACATCGAGCAGGGCTCCTCCTTCAAGGCGGCGGGAACTTACAACAGCGGCACCGGTAAATTTACCTCATACAACACCAATGAGGTCGTGCCCATTGACGTGGCTGTTTATGGTGCGGGAACGCTTGTTGCGACGACGAATGGGGACTTCGTGACCTTCACTGTCGCAGTGCCCGAACCGTCATCCGCCGCGCTTCTCGGTCTGGGTGGTCTTGCCCTGATCTTGCGCCGTCGCAAGTAATTCCGCGAGGAAGATTTCCAAGCCCGCCCCGTGATCTGCGGCGGCGGGTTTTTTGTTATGGAACAAGGTAATCCTGGCTGTGGACGTTGATTTTTGACCGCTGAAGTAAATGTCTAACATGATCTGAGTAATGTGCTTCGTTTCCACCGACAACGTCGAGCTGCCCGTTTGTGCGTGGCGTGCCGACCCGGTGTGTCGGTCCAGCGGCCCGCGAGGTTTTGCCTTGGTTGCGACCATCTCGGTCATGGTCCTGCTGGTGCTGGTGGCGCTAGCGATGCTAGGCCTGGGCACGGTGGAGATGCGGGCATCCCGCCAGTCAAATGCCATGCAGCAGGCGCAGGCGAACGCACGTATGGCGCTGATGATCGCCATCGGCGAGCTGCAGAAACAGGCGGGGCCGGACCAGCGGGTGACGGCGACCGGGTGGATCACAGACGCGGATGCCGTCCACCGACACATGGCCGGGGTGTGGGACTCCTGGAGGCCGGACCCGTTCAATCCGCCGGCGGATTACGATGCGGAGAAAAACGGCAGGTTCAGGCGCTGGTTGGTGTCGAATGCGGATGATGCGGCGGTCAGCACGCCGTCCTTTGCCGTCGATGGCACGATAACCAACCCGGTCGGGATGTTGGGTGCGGGCACCTTGGGCGCGGAGGGGGCAACTGAAGATCACGTGAACGCGGGCAAGGTCCCGGTCGCGGGTGCCCATGCAGGCAACATGGCGTGGGTGGTGATGGACGAGGGGGTGAAGGCGCGGGTGGACCTGCCTCTTGTCAAATCCCCGGCAGACGCGTCGCTGGCGGAGAGAAGCGCGGTGCTGGGTTCGGCCGGGCGCGCCGCGCTGGAGAAAATAAATCCCGACTATAACCCTGATCCGGCGACGGCCCGACCGGGGAAAATGATCACCGTCGGCGAGATCGATTTAGACCCTAACATCAGCGGCGCGGCGTCTCCCGTGGACATGGGAAGGTTTAGTCACGATCTAACAGTATGGTCGCAGGGCGTGATGAGCAATGTGGTGGACGGTGGATTGCGCGAGGACCTGAGCCTGATGACAGGCGGTGCGACGCTACCGACCGAGTTCGCCGGGCAGAGGATTTACACCGGCCCCAACCCCGCCGCCACTCCGCCCGGGCCGATGCAGGCGTCGTGCCCGTATTGGCAGCAGATATTTGACTACGCCTCGCTCTACAAGCGGGTGCGCAGGGTGCCGGGTGCGGCCAGTGGCGACTTTCTACCCGAGATCGACGTCAGCGCGCCCGCCGGCTACGACGCTGTGCCGGGTTACCATGTGCAGGGGAAAATCTACAACCTGGCGACCGGGCAGATTGATAAAACCGTCTGGGTGCCTCATCTTGAGGCGCGTTATAACCGGTCGAATTTCCACGGCCCGACGCCCGGCGCAGCACCTGTCGAGGTGGCGAAGGAGTCGGCCGAGGGCGCAGTGCTGATGCCTGTCATCGCCAAGATCCAGATGATCTACAGTCTGGTGACGCGGGACGCCCACAACGAGTGGGGAAGGAAACACCCGGAGGACAAGCTCCGCAGGCAGACCGGCGATCCCAACCGCGACTACATGCTGCACATCGTCTACTCCCCGGTGGTCACCTTGTACAACCCGTACAACGTGGCGATGAAGTTCGACCGCTTGCGGGTTGATTTCCAGAATGTGCCGGTCGCCTTCAGGTTTTACCGCAACGGGCAGCCGCAGTCGAACGGATACCACCCCATCGTCGGCAATACCAGCAGTCACACCAAGTCGTTCCTGATGAGTCTGGATGGACGCAGCTCGCGGGACACGCCGAAACCCGTCACCCTGCTGCCGGGGGAGGTCCGGGTGTTTTCCTCGTTTTTTGAACCGAACTACTCATGGCAAAGCGAGCTGGCCCAGGGGCGCGGTGGCAACGGGACGTATTACTTCGATGTCAATGGCGACTACAATAAAATCACGCTCGACATCAAGGCGGTGCCCGGCTGGGCGGGCGAGGGTATCGGGTTTGAAACGGATTACCTGTTTCCTGTCAGTGACTCCACCCCTGCGCGCGTCGCGGAGTATTCGCACGATCCCTCGTGGAGTAACAGCCATGGTGTCATCGGTCTGCGTTGGGATGACGAGGTGAAGGTGGAGTACAAACCCGCCGCGCTGAAAAATGCAGAGGATCGGTTTATGGTGGTTGTCTCGACCGCCGATCCAGCCACCGGAGAACCCAGCCGCATCGGTGCGGTGGAGATGGATTTCGACAGCGAAGCCAAGCTGACGGCCATGTTGCCCGCCCCCGCCGGCAAGGCGTATATTTACCCGCAGCCTGGCGAGCCTCCGCTGACCTGCTCGGCGATGTATGAAAGCAACAACGAGCTGCTTGCCAACTACGCCGCCGCCCGCGCCTTCTGCGTATTCAGCGCCTACGGCAAAACCTCCTTCGGTGGGACCGCGGGAGGTGGCGAGGGGCGCTACGCCACCAAGGCGTGGTGCTTTGGAAATCCGCTCAGCGATATCAATTCCGCCGCGTTGAAAGACGAGCACGGCTCCCATCATTTTTATGAGCTGAACCTGGAGCCGATGCCGGGAAACACCATCAACCAGGTGCAGGTCAACGCGGAGAACCAGGGCAGGTTCATCACCGGACACACCGCCAACGCGGGGCTGAATTTCGGCGTCCACAGCGAGCTGCCGGTGGCGCCTGTGCAGTCGGTCGCCGGTTTGCAGAATGCGAACCTGAACGCGTCCGGCTACCTGCCGAAGTTCGATTACCCGGTGGCGAACTCGCAGGCGCATCCGCTGCTGCCTGCCGGGGCTGCCCATAGCGGCGAGATGCTCGACCACAGCTACCTGCTCAACCACCACCTCTTCGACCGGTTTTACTGCTCGACGGTGTCGGAGTATGCGGGCGGGATGTTTGATCCCGCCAACGCAAGAACGACCGCCGAGGTGTTGGAGGGTTTCCTCAACGGCGACAAACCGCTGCTGGACACCCGCTTCAGCGCCTGGACGGGTGGAAAATCGACCACGGATATTTCGGCGGATGTGCATGCGGCAGACGGATACAAAAAAATAGCCGCCTACCAGATGCTGCGGGGTGAGTGGAACGTGAACTCGGTTTCCAAGGAGGCGTGGAAGGCGGTGTTGGGGGGGCTGCACCACAGCGACTTTCCCGTTTATGATGCACTGACGAATTCCCTGGTCGCAAAATCCGCCGCCACCAACCCGGTGAGCCGCTTCCGGCTTCCTAACAGCCTGGGTGAGGCCGACGACGACCCCCTGCTTGCACGCCACCGCCACTGGAACGGCTACCGCGAGCTCGACGAGGATGAGCTTGATGAACTGGCGACGGAGATTGTCAGCGAGGTGCGTAAACGCGGACCGTTTTTGTCGCTGGCGGAGTTTGTCAACCGGAGGCTCAGTGGGCCGGACGAACTGACCTTGTCCGGCGCGCTGCAAGCGGCGATCGACAGGACCGATATCAACGCCGCGCTGAGTGGCGACGGCGTGAGAATCGGCGCGGGCGGCATTGATGTGAGTGGTTACGAATACGCCAATGTGAAGGCCGCGGAAGGCCACTCCACCCAGGCCGCGCCCGGTGGTGTCAGCCAGGGGCATCTGATGAATCTCCTGGGAAACACGGCCACGGTGAGGTCTAACACATTTACCGTGCGGGCCTACGGAGAGTCTGTGGATGCCGTCGGCAAAGTGCTCGCGCGCGCCTGGTGCGAGGCGGTGGTCCAGCGGGTGCCCGACTACCTCGACAGCGCCGATGCGAACGAAACGGGCACAGCCGCACTGACCAGCCCGGCCAACAAAATCCACGGCCGCCGCCTGCGCATGGTGAGCTTCCGCTGGCTCACCCGGGGCGGGGTGTAGTGCTGTGAAAAACAACGAACCACATTAAAATCATGAACCATTTTACTTTAAGAATAATGATCGGAGCCTTGGCGATGGTCGGCTGTCTGCCGGTCGCGGCGCAGACGGAGCGGTTGGTGAAGGCGCGCACGCTGTGTTTTGAGCGTGTCGCCGACAGCCCGGACATCCACGTACTCGGCGAGAAGGACGCGTATCAGATCCTGATGCCGGTGGAGGCGTTCAGCAACAGCTTCCCGTGTACCCTGCTCGACGGAGAGGCAGTGTTTTACAAAAAGGAGGGTCTGGATGCCGGGGGCGAGCCGAAGAAGGTGGTGGTGGCGCGTGCCAGGGTGGCGGACGAGCTGAAGGAGGTGCTGTTTTACTTCGTTCCGAGCGGGAAAAAAAACGGGTTGCTCTACGATGTGAGGGTGCTGAATGATGATTTGAAATCGTTCCCGCTGGGCTCTTCCCGGGTGTTGAACATGAGTGGCACGGAGGTGGCCTTCCAGCTCGGCGAGCATGTGCGGAAAATAAGCCCGGGTAAGTATGCGCAGGTTGGCGATGTGACAAAACGCACCGAACTCAACATGGCGCCGGTGGTGTTTAAAATGCTTTCCAACCAGGGCCACTGGCGGACCGTGGCGGAGACCAAGGTGCGTTTTACCCTGAGAACCCGCTTGTTCATCGTAAGCTACGTCCACGCCGAAACCAGGCAGCCCCTGCTCAAGGTTTACAAGGACATGCCGCCGCGCAAGGAGCCGGTCCGTACCGACCCGTGAGGGGAACACGCGCCGACCGGGCACACGGGAATTTTTTGACCCATGCCATCCACTTTAATATGATCTGAACCCAAAACTAACGACACGAAGTGAACAAATACCTGAGCACCCTAACATTAGCTGCAATCCTCTCCGGAATGACCACGATTAACGCAAAAGACGTCTGGCTCGACGAACTCGACCTGTCCGCCATGAGTTCCGGGTACGCAAAACCACAGGCGAAAAAATCCCTGGACGGCAGACCCATCAGCATCAATAAAAAAATCCATCTGCGCGGCGTCGGCACCCATGCCGATAGCCGCATGGTGATTAAGCTCGACGGCAAGGCCCGCGGGTTTCATGCCGTCGTCGGGGTGGACGATGAAGCCAACCTCAGCGCCACCGTACGCTTCACGGTGATCGCCGATGGCGAGATGCTTTTTGACAGCGGGGTGTTGAGGTTGTTCCAATCCAAAACCGTCGATGTCGATCTAACGGGTAAAAAATTTCTCACCCTCGTCATCGACGGGGGAGGTGACGGCATCACCGCCGACCACGCCGACTGGGCGGACGCCCGCATCAGCTACGACGGTGAAAAACCCGCCGCATACCTGTCCAAAACGCGGTGGACGATCGAGGGCGACGGCTCCATCCGCTGGACGATCAAGAACGACCCCCTCGCTCTCGGACACCACGATCACATCGAAATGAGTGGCCGCTACATCTCCATGATCGTCCGTTATGGCATCGAACCCGACGGCAGCCTGAAGCTGGGCCGTCACCTGGTCTGGCCGATGTTACGCATCCTGCCCAACGACACCCACGGGAATCTGGCCCGCGACTTCGAGGGTGCCCTGCTTCCGGAGATCCGGGTGGACGGGCAGCCGCTGGGGAGGGAGCGACCGATCAGCGTCACCCACCGCGGGCTGATGGGTATCCGCAGCGAGGTGGGCGATGGTCTTGTACTCACACGCGTCCTGTTTCCATGTATGCAGAAACCAGCCGCCGTTGAGCGCTTTACCATGGAGAATGTCGGGGACACTGCGCGGCAGGTTTCCCTCAAGGGTTTCAAAAATGAACACCGCACCGAAGCCGACAAGGGGGTGGACGGCGCCTATGTGATGACCAGCGAATCGACCGGCGACACCGAGGTGAAGCTGGCACCGGGAAAGTCGTTGCATTTTTCCGTCGTCCACAGTGCCCGCCGCGCATCCGCCCAGCCGCTCCGGCTTGACGCGGCGGAGGAGCTGCAAACGCGAGCCGACTACATCGCCGGCCTGGATCGCAGGTTGGAGTTCGAGTGTCCCGATCCTGTGTTGAACCGCACCTACGCCTTTGCAAAAATCCGCGCCGCGGAAAGCATTTACAAAACCAAGGGCGGCCTGATGCACGGCCCCGGCGGCGGTCGCTACTACGCCGCCATCTGGGCCAACGACCAGGCGGAGTATGTGAACCCGCTCTTTGCCTACCTGGGCGACCCCGACGGACGGGAGTCGGCCGAGAACGCGTTCCGGCATTTTGCCCGCTTCATGAATGACGAGTGGAAACCGATTCCGTCGTCGATCGTCGCCGAGGGTGACTCCATCTGGAACGGGGTGGGGGACCGTGGTGACGCGGCGATGATCGCCTACGGAGCCACGCGATACGCCCTTGCCAAAGGTGACAAAGACACCGCGGAGAAACTCTGGCCGCTGATCGAGTGGTGCCTGGAATTCTGCCGCAGGAAAACCAATGCGAACGGTGTCGTGGAGTCCGATTGTGATGAGCTGGAGCATCGTTTCCCCGCCGGCAAGGCCAATCTCTGCACCTCCAGCCTCGCCTATGACGCCCTAGTGTCCGCCGCCGCGCTGGGTCGTGATCTCGGTAAACCTGAAACGCAAATCAAACGATATCAGCAGGAGGCCGAGGCACTGCGCAAGGCGATCGAATCCCACTTCGGCGCCAACGTGGAGGGTTTCGAGACCTACCGCTACTACGAGGGCAACGAGGTGCTGCGCGCCTGGATTTGCATCCCCCTAACAGTTGGCATCAACGACCGCAGGGAGGGAACGATCAAGGCGCTCTTTTCCGAACGACTCTGGACGGATGACGGTCTTGCCACGGAAGCGGGTAAAAACACCTTCTGGGACCGCTCCACGCTCTACGGCTTGCGCGGCGTGTTCGCGACGGGTGAAACGGCCAAGGGGATCGAGTATCTCAAAAAATATTCCACGCGACGATTGTTAGGCGACCATGTCCCGTATGCGGTGGAGGCATACCCCGAGGGCAACCAGCGCCACCTTTCCGCCGAGAGCGGCCTCTACATCCGCCTGGTGGTCGAGGGCATGTTTGGGTTTCACCCCACGGGATTGCGCTCGTTCACCTGCCAGCCGCGTTTGCCGGAAGGCTGGCCATCGATGGAGCTGCGTAACATCGATGCATTCGGCACATCCATCGACATCAAGGTCACCGCCAAGGGGGCGGGAAAACACATCCTTGTGAAAGCCGGCGGCAAGACGGTCGTTTCCAGACCCTATGATGAGAAAGCACCCGTCCAAATCAACCTTATCCGATAAAATTGCCGACCGAATATGCCAATACCTGACTCTGGAATATGGAATAAGACCAAGCCCGATTTATCGTCTCGCACGATGAAACTTACCTGCCCATAAAGTGGTATATCATATCCGATATCCTTCACACAACCAGCCTACAAACACCATCTATGAAACACGTCCGCACCTCTCTCGTCCCCGCCACTTTGCTGCTGCTCACCTCGCTTTATGCCCACGCGTCTGATGCGGAGGCCCCGATCAGTGTGGAAATCAACTGGATGGATGAACTCCAGAAAGGTGGTCTAACAGGCATTGCGCTGATTGTTCTCGCCATTGCCGCCGTGGGTTTCACCATCGAGCGACTGTTGAACCTGCGCGCCAACCTGATCGTTTCCAAACCCCTGATGAAGGAGATCGCCCCGCTTGGAAAAGGCCACTACTTCGGCGAAATCCGCGACCGCTGCGCCAAGTCACCGTCGGTGCTTTCCAAGGTGGTCACCTACATCGTCAACCACCGCGGCAACGATCCCGAACTCTACATGGCAGGCGCCGCCGACATCGGCGCGCGTGAAATCGACAAACACCGCCGCAAGCTCGCACCCATCGGCATTATCGCCTCGCTCGCCCCGCTGCTCGGACTGCTCGGCACCATGATCGGAATGATCGAGGCCTTCGCCAAGTTTGCCCTGATCGAGGACAGCTCCGAGGCCTCCGTTGTGCTGGCCGACTCCATCGGCAAGGCACTGATCACCACCGCCATGGGCCTGGTCATCGCCATCCCCACCCTTGTCATCTATCACTACCTGCGCACCCGGCTGAACCGCTACTCCGAGGACCTGGAGGAGGCCGTTGAATCGCTTGCCAGCACCTGGTTCTTCCAGACCAGCGGGTTTACCAAGGACACCGAGCCGGAACAGCCCGTCAAGGAGCTGACGGACGAATCCACCGCATCCGTCTGATTCTTCTAACAACAAGATCCGATGAGACGCCGCCATCGCCGCCGTAAAAGCCTCCGGGAGGAAGAGCCAGAGGTCAGCATGTCCCCGCTGATCGACTGCGTGTTTCTGCTGCTGATCTTCTTTCTGGCCACCACCATGCTGAAGAAAAAGGAGAAGCAAATCCCCATCAGCATGCCGGACATGAACCTGAGTTCCGCCAAGGAGGCGACTCCCGAGATCCAGGTGATCGCCATGGGCCCCAGTGGTCGATTCTACACCCTGGGTAGCCGCCAGACCGACATCGGGCGCGTGACCTATCACCCGATCCAGGAAAAACTGCCCGAGTACCTGGGCAAGCTCAGCGCGTCCCAGCCGTCAAGCGACCCCCTCAGGCTGGATGTTCCCCGCGACACGCGTTTCGCCCTGATCGTGGAGCTGCTGGACCTTTTCCAGGAAAACAATTTCACCAACGTCAGCCTCCGCCTCCTCGACGAACAGTCGTCCAGGAGAATGCGCATGCAAGGCCAGTAACCTCCATCCCCATCCATTACCATGCGACTATCCGACCAAGACGATGAGGGCTTTGAGGTCTCCTTGTCACCACTCATTGATTGCGTTTTCCTGCTGTTGATTTTCTTTTTGCTAACCACCATGTTAAAAAAAGACAACCGGGACATCGCCATCAACCTGCCCAGCTCCACCTCCGCGCTGGAGCTTCCCGCCGATGATAAAAACACGGTCATCGGCCTGAACGCCGTCGGGGAAGTCCACGTCAACGGTGCGCCCTCCGATCTCAACGAACTCCGTATCACCCTGAAGGACCTCTACGTCACCAACGGCCCGGACCACCAGATTCGACTGGACGCCGACACAGACTGCCCCGCCTTCCGCGTTGTGGAGGTGCTCGACCTCTGCCAGTTTGTCGGATTTCACAATCTTGCTGTCAGGACCTACGATGAATTTTACAACCGCTAACAAGTAAGGCTAACTGAATTATGATACTCGATTCCATCGACCGCGCCCTCGAGGCCATTTACGCACGCCGCCGTCGGCTTGCCGTGTTTCTCTGCCTGCTGCTTGTCGGCTCCGCCGCCATCACCCTGAGCATTTATCCCGACCTGCTCAGCAGCATGCTGAAAGTATCGAAGCAGACGCAATCGGACGAGAGCAAGGCGGACAAAGCGAAAAAGAAGAAGAAAGTCACCGAGAAAAAACGCCGCCCGATGCCCAAGGAGCTGAAGGACCAGGTGGTGAAGAAAAAGAAAGACCAACTGCGCAAGCGTATGCTCAGGGAGATTGAGCGGATGAAGCGCCAGGTCGCCGAGATGGAGCGCATGGAGCGGGAGCGGATGGAGGAACTTAACAAGCTCCGCGACCCGAAGCAGGACATGATCGACCGCATCAATGAGATCGCCAGGATCGTCAAGGAAAAGGCCCACACCTTCAATAACAAGGACGACAGGAAAGAGGTCGATGACCTCGACAGGGAGGCGAGCGAACTGGCCAGGGAGATCGAGGAGGAGCTGAAGAAGACGGCGGAGGAAAAATCCCCCAAGGACCCCGGGGGCAAACCCGCCAACGAGGACAAGCTGAAGGAATTGGCCAACAAGGCGGACGACATTTCCAAACGACTGGACGAAGCGTCGAAAAATGCCGCCGAGGGTGAGCCCAAGGAGGACTCGGAGCAGGCGTCCGCCGCCGCCAAGGACGTCGCCGACGACTTGAAAAAACTCGCGGAGAACGACCTGAGGGAGATGACCGAAGGCCTGGCCGACAGTGAGACCAACCCGATGCGCTCGGAGCCCCGGCCGCTATCCGAACTGACTGTGAAGGAGCTGCACGACCTCGCCCAGGACCTCGCGGCGCAGGCCAACGACCTGTATGCCGACATCAAGGCTGCCGAAAAAGCCAAGAAGGATGACCTCTCGTTCAACGACTCGCTGGCCAGCCAGAAAAACCCGGACTATCAGAAAAACAAACTCGACGGCAAAACACCCTCCACCCCGAAGTCGCCCGACTCAAAAAACTCGGCGGAAAACCCCGAGGGGGAATCGCTGGACGACTTTGCCAATTTCACCAAGGACGCCATGAAGGGCATCCAGCAGGCGGCGCGGAGCATCAACCGGCACCAGCGGCTCACCGATCCTAACATGCGCGCCGCCGCTCTCGCCGCCGCCATGGGATCAGGGCAAGGCGGTCAGGGCCGGGGTCAGGGAACAGGCCTAAGCAAGAGGGGTGAAGGTTACGGCAACAAAATCAAGAGCGGCCCGGACGATCCGCTGCGGCTTGAATCGGGAGGCACGTTCGACCAGACCGGCATGAAATGGAAAGAGGCCCTGGCCGCGTCCAAGTATCATTTTTCCCACGATCAACTTCGCCAAATCCTGCCGGCCCGCCGCTTTTCCAAGGAAAGCCTGCGCAAGGGGTGGTTCTACATCGACTCCTGGTATCTCATCGGCCCGTGGAAGGCACCCTGGGCCGACGGCCGGGTCGATTACCGCGTCTCCTTCCCCCCGGAACGGGAAATCGACCTGGAGGCCAACTACGGCATCGGCCAGGACGGCAAACCGCTCACCTGGAAGTTCAAGCAGTTCGACAGCGTGCTCATGGCCATGGACCCGCAGTGGCGCGACTCCGCCTATTTCCTCTACACCGAGCTCTACTTCGAGGAGGATACCGACATGGTGCTGGCCATCGCCGCCGACGACACCGCCAAGGTCTGGGTGAACGACCAGGTGGCCATCGAGGAGGACACGATGTCGGACTGGGCACTGAACGAAAGTTTCAAGAAGGTCCGTTTTCACCGCGGGTTTAACAAAATCCTGGTGCGCCAGCAAAACGGCCCCGGCGAGTCGGACCTCTCGGTGATCATCTGCGCCGAGGAAATCATTACCAAATAGTTCCATGCGATTGTATCTCTTCTCAAACTGGCTGGTCGCCGCCCTTGTCCTGTCGTTTCTATCAGGATGTGGAAAAAATGACGACTCTGCGGGTGACGATTCCGCGCAAGCCAAGCCGCCGCTCAAGGCCGAGGACCAGGAAAACGACAGGAAGGCGCGGCGCGATCGCCTGCGCCGCGACAAGGAGCTCTACCTCGCCCGGCTTCAGGGCTCGGCCCGGGATTACGGTGCCAAACAATCGGCTCCCGAGGTCGAGAAGAACCTCAAGGTTTTCAAATACCGATATGAAGGCTACGTCCGGGAAGTCTACACCCCCGCCCTCCGGTCACTGGGGCTGACGCGCAACCCGTTTCCCGCCTCAATCGCACCCATCGACCCGAGTCTCAAGCAGCTGGGGGTGAATTTCTACACCGACGGCAGCTATGCCATTCCACGGGACCGCCAAGCCGGGGTGCCGGCGCTGCAGCAGGCGCAGTGGAACAACCTCAGCCACTCCCAGACACGCGCCCCGCAGGACGACACACTCAAGGGCAGCGCCACCAACCTGCACCTGGCCAGCGGCCAACCCGCAGCCGGACTGGAGCTGAGCTGGCAGGCCAACGAACTCACCAACGACAGGAACAACCCCCAAGCCGATGCGCCGGGCACCCTGCTGCTGATGAGCAGTTGTCTGGAGGGTGAGGATGTGGCGTTCACCCTCAAGGGCCTTGATCAGGCCGGCTTCCGCCGCTACGACCTCGTCATCTACCTCGAATACGCCCTTGACGAGCTCCAGCAGGACGGTGCCCAGCAGCCGGTCAGCCGGGTTGACCTGTGGGAGTCCGCGGAGAAAAAATCCCTGATTGCCTCCGACCTGGCAAGTGCCGTGAAGGTGGGCGGAAATGCGTATCCCGGACAAGTCCGGTCGTACACCCGGCAGCAGTACGACGATAGAAAGCTGCTGTGCTCCAACACCGGCAAGCCCGGGCAGTACGTCTATTTTGCCAACCTGACCGCAGCGAGCCTCTATTTCGAGTACGCACCTCCGGCATTTGGAAAAGTCAAACAATTCCGCCTTGCCGGATTGCAGGTCATCGAGCGGCCATAATGCCAGACGGTCCGGAAACTACTGGGCCGGCTGCGGTGCCGGGACCGCTTCCTGCACCGGTGGTGGTGCCGTGGCGGACTTCTTGTAAGCTGTGTTCTGCATACCCGAACCGAGGCTCTGGATGTCCTTACCCATACCGATAAAGGTGTTGCATGAGCTCATTGCAAGAGTTCCGGCGGCCAGAGGAATCAAATAGAAGGTTTTTTTCATACACAGGTCGATTAACCCATCCGGCCGATTTTGCAACCCGGAATTCTGCCATCCGGCGGATCAACAATCCCGAGCTTGCCAGTGGCTGGTTTTCCATTACATTGCCCACCACTCTAAGAACACGCACAGCCACCCCCGCAGCCACCCTTACCCCTACCTACCGAGACATGTCTTTTTTAATGCCCCTCTTTGTTATCTTCGTTGTCATCGTTATTTTCAACGTCATCATCTTTGTTCACGAACTCGGACACTTCCTCGCCGCCCGCTGGAGGGGGCTCGAGGTGGAACGTTTCCAAATCTGGTTCGGCAAGCCGATCTGGAAAAAAACCTACAACGGGGTGCAATACGGCCTCGGCTGGATCCCGTTCGGCGGCTTTGTCGCCCTGCCCCAGATGGTCACCATGGAAAAAATCGAGGGCGACAACATGACCGACAAGCCGCTGCCCCCGGCGAAACCCATCGATAAGATCATCGTCGCCTTCGCCGGCCCGCTGTTCTCCTTTCTGCTCGCCGTCCTCACCGCTTTTGCGGTCTGGGGGGTTGGCAAGCCCAGCTACAAGCTCAACAGCACCACGGTGGGTTATATCGATAAAGACAAACCCGCCGCCGAGGCAAAACCCGCCTTCCAGGAGGGTGACAAAATCATCGCGGTCAACGGCGTCCCCGTCGACCGCTGGCGTGGTGACACCGATACCGGCGTCAGTGAAAACATCATGCTCAGCGAGGGGAAAACCATCGAGTTCACCGTCGAGCGCGCAGGCTCCCCGGAGCCTATCGTTGTCAAATCAGGTTACCACATCCCGCCCACCAAGTGGTGGGAGCGGCGTGCGATGCGCCAGGTTGGCATCATGATGGGCTTCCGCACACTCGTCGGCGAGGTCATAGAAAACAGCCCCGCCGCCGAGGCCGGCATCCAGAAGGAGGATGAGATTCTAACCGTCAACGGCAAAAAAGCCCTCACCTACCAGCACGTCGTCGATGCCGAACTCTCGGGGGAGCCCACCACAGTTGTCGTTCTGAGAAAGGGCAAGGAGATGACCTTTACCCTCACCGCCCGCCAACCGGTGTCGCCGAAAGATGCCAAAGCGAGCTTTGGTATCCTCCCCGGCCCCGACCCCACCCTGGTGACATCCACCATCGAATACCCCACGCCGACCGAGCAGATCAAACACAGCGCGGGTATCATGTACACCACCATCACCAAGGTGATTTCAAGTGATTCGGATGTCGGCGTCCAACACCTCGCCGGCCCCATTGGGATCGGCAAAGGCTATTACCAGATGTTGACCTCTCCGGATGGCTGGAAGCTCGCCCTCAGCTTTACCGTGCTGTTCAACATCAACCTCGCCATCCTCAACATGCTGCCGTTCCCGGTCCTCGACGGTGGACATATCACGCTTTCCATCCTGGAAATCATCGCCCGCCGCCCTGTGCAACCGAGGGTCCTGGAGTTCGTCCAGACGGCTTTTGTGCTGATGATCTTCGGCCTGTTCATCTTTATCACCTCCAAGGACGTCGGCTCGTTTTTCGGTAGCGATGAGGCTTCCAAGAAGCCTGTGTTTGAAAAAATGGTTGCGCCAGGCGATTAACTGGGCATCACACCGCCAGCTGCCTAACAGCTTCATAAAGCACGATGCCGACGGATGTGGATAGGTTCAAGCTTCGAGTCGAGCCTTGTTTCATCGGGATGGTCAGACACTGGTCGGGATGCCGTGCTAACAGACTCTCCGGCAGCCCCTTGGTTTCCGAACCAAATACAAGGTAGTCGCCGTCCTCAAACCTCACCTGCCAGTGCGGCTGGGTGGTTTTGGTGGTCAGGAAATAGACCCCGGCGCCTGCCTCCACCGAGTCGGTAAACGCGGCCCAGTTTTCCCACACCACCACATCGACATCCTTCCAGTAGTCGAGCCCAACCCGTTTGACCTGCCGGTCGTCGAGCGAAAACCCGAGAGGTTTGACCAGATGCAGCCTGGTGCCCGTGGCCAGGCACAGACGTCCCGCCGCCCCGGTATTATGCGGGATTTCAGGAGCCACCAGAACAACGTTGAGCATGGCCCATGGCATAACCCATTCACTTCAAACTTGAAACTTCAAACTTGAAGCGACAGAGTGGAATTAAACCAATGAAACGTATTCTCACCGCTACACTCGCCGGCGCCGTTGCTGCCTTTGCCTGGGGTTTTGTTTCCTGGGTTTTACTGCCCTGGCACCAGATGGCTGACTTCAAGGACGATGCCGCCGTCGCCAAAGTGATCACGGAAAACGCGCCCGCCCACGGCCTCTATGTCCTGCCCAAACAGGTGGATGGCAAACCCGACCCCAAAGCCATCACCGACGGCCCCTTTGTCTATGCCGTCGTTCGGCCGGGTAAGCTGGCCGCCCCTTGGAGTGAAACCACGGCCCTGATCGGCTCGTTCTGCATCCAGCTCGCAGGGGCGTTGATTATCACAATCGCCATTCATAGGATACGCGCCACCCGCTACATCTCCCGGGCCAGCGTCGGACCGGCCATGGGCCTGTTTGCCGGTACCACCGTAGCCCTGCCGACCTGGAACTGGTTTGAACTCCCTGATACCCATACCCTTGCCCAGGTGCTCGACCCGTTGATCGCATGGACCATTGCCGGACTGATCATTGCCTCGATGATCAAACCACCGAAACGGCGCAGAATTTTTTCCTGACAAATCAAATCGCTGCCACCCTCTGGACTTGCACCCTCGCCAAAGTGGCTACAGAATGTCGCTGTAATTTATCTCAGGCATGCAAGCTACCAATGACAGACCAAGTCATATTGCCATCATCATGGATGGCAATGGACGCTGGGCAAACGCGCGGGGTCTTCCCCGGGCCGAGGGTCATCGCGCAGGCGCGGAAGCCGTCCGTGAAGCCGTGGAAACCTGCCGTCAGCTCGGCGTCGATTACCTGACCCTGTACGCCTTTTCCTCAGAAAACTGGAGTCGACCCAAAAAGGAGGTCGATGCGCTGATGAAGCTCTTGGAGCGGTTTCTACGCGAAAAGCTTCCCGAGTTACTCAAACAGAATGTCCGCTTCCACACCATCGGCCGACACGACAAGCTGCCCGCCAAGTGCCGCAAGCAGATTGAAAACGCCATCGAGCACACCAAAAACAACACCGGCCTCAACCTGATCCTGGCGCTTTCCTATGGCTCGCGGGAGGAAATCACCCATGCCGCGCGGACCCTTGCCACCAAGGCCGCCAAGGGCGAGATTGATCCTGCCGATATCACCAAAGAGCTTTTCGCCAAGCATCTCTATACCTCCGAATTCCCAGACCCTGACCTTCTCATCCGCACGTCCGGAGAACTCCGTATCTCTAACTTCCTTCTCTGGCAGATATCTTATGCGGAAATTGTCATCAGTCAGAAAAACTGGCCCGATTTCCGTAATGCCGATCTGCGTGAAGCCGTCGAGGAATACGCCCGGCGTCATCGACGCTTTGGCACGGTCTGACATCATCCATTTCCCCGTGCCTACCAACACCGCAGACCAAACGATTCTTCTGGTCGATTCCGATATTGATTATCTGGAATGGGCGACCAAGCACCTTGCTGCCAGGGGCCTGCGTATTCTGCGCTGCGACCATGCGGAAAAGGCGGCCAAGGTTTGTGACACCACCGCCGTGGACCTGGTCATCGCCGACCTGTCGTTACAACCCTTCGATGGCCTGGTGCTGCTGCGCCGGATCCGCGCCGCCCACCCTGGCGTGCTGGTCATCCTGACGGACGGTTTTCCCACCACCGCCCAGGTGATTGAAGCCACCCAGCAGGGGGCGCTGGATATCCTGAAAAAGGAATCCCTCACCTTCGAGTTGCGGCCCGTCGTTGAAAGCGCGTTGCAAGCCCTCGAACAACGCCGGACGGCGGGAGCGACCAACACCTCGGCACCCAATGCCGATGGCAAGGTCAAGATCATCGGTAACTCGCGCGCCCTGCAGGACGTCTTTAAAATTGTCGGCCGCGTCGCACGCACGGATGCCCCGGTGCTGGTCTCGGGTGAGAGCGGCACAGGAAAGGAGCTCGTTGCCAACGCGGTGCACGAATACTCACCCCGGGCCAAAAACAAGGTCATCGCCATCAACTGCGGCGCCATCCCCGAAAACCTGCTGGAGAGCGAACTCTTCGGTCACGAAAAAGGTGCCTTCACCGGCGCCATCAACCGGCGCGCCGGACTCTTTGAGCAATGCGACGGCGGCACCCTCTTTCTCGATGAAATAGGCGACATGCCCACACCCGTCCAGGTCAAGCTGCTGCGCGTGCTCCAGGACGGCACCTTCACCCGCGTCGGCGGGCAGGACTTGCAGAAATCCGATGTCCGGATCGTCGCCGCCACTAACAAAAACCTGTCCGAAGAGGTAGCGAAGGGAAATTTCCGCGAGGATCTGTTTTACCGGCTCAACGTTGTCGAGATTCATTTGCCGCCATTGCGGGCACGGACCGATGACATCCCGCTGTTAGCCGATTATTTCCTGCGCCTCACCGTCAAACGCAACGGCATCCCGCCACTCCGGCTCAGCGCCGAGGCCATGGACCACCTCAAGAACCACAGCTGGCCCGGCAACGTCAGGGAGCTGGAAAACACCATCGCCCGCGCCTGCGCCCTGGCCAATAGCGATGTCCTGCTTCCATCCGATATCGAGTTCACCCGCACATTTTCCTCGAACCTCGCGGACGACGAAGCCACGGACAGGGCCTTGAAACACCTCTTAAGCGTCGTGCCGAAGGGGCAGAAGCGGGTCAAATGGATCACCGACCGACTCGCCAAGCTCGAAGAGGCGTGAGGTGCTGGGCCAGCCCATTTTTTTGACAAATAATGTCAGGATTGCCCCCTGGCCGACATATATAGTATACCCGCTTGTCGGCCCCCCCGGGAAACCACCGTGTATATTTTTAGCTTGCGCAGGTTTCAAAAGCAATTATGGTAGTTGCGTATCTAGTAGATACATTGCATCTACCGTTTTCATTTCAGGCACCATGATTAACTCCCACAAATCTGCACGAGGCTTTGCGTTGATCGCCACCATCTCCGTGATGGTGCTTCTGGTGATGATCGCCTTGGCGATGCTCACCCTGTCGGCTATCGAAGCGCGCTCGTCTGGTGGTGACGACCAACAAGCCATCGCGCGAGCCAACGCACGTATGGCACTGATGCTCGCCATCGGTGAATTGCAAAAACACGCGGGCGCAGACCGACGGGTCACAGCTGAGGCATCTATCCTGGAGGACCCTGACGGAGCCACCACTCTGGCTAACAGACACTGGCTCGGGGTATGGCGGACCGACGGGTTAAAGGCGGAGTCCGTGGCAATTTCCCAACCATTGATCTACCGCAGCAAGGAAACCACAGGCTCATTTGCAAGTTCCTTGAAAGACAGGCGGGCCGATGGCACCTACCAGCCTGAAGCCGAGGTGCTCGACTGGCTGGTCAGCCATCCCGGGGCAGCATCCACGGTGGACCCCACACTTCCCCTTGCCAGTAACCAGCGTATCACCCTCGTTGGCGACAATTCCGTGGCGCAGACGACCGAACAAGTCCACGCCGGCAAGATCAATGTGATCCGCAACGGCAACCACGCCGGCAACCTGGCCTGGTGGGTGGGCGATGAAAACCTCAAATCCCGCTTTGATCTCGCGGAGCCTGATGCCGCCAACCTGGTGAACTCTAACATACCCGCCCAGAACAGTCCGAGTATTGTCTCCGAATACGGTGGCTACGAAACGCTCGATGCTGAAACCATTCCCAAGCTCATTACCCGCAGCAACGCGGACCTCTCCGGTCTGATGCCGGTTGCGGCTGCCCAAACGGCACGGCGCAAGTACTTCCACGACTTCACTTTTTCATCCCGCTCACTGCTCGTGGACACGCAGAATGGCGGGCTGCGCAAGGATTTGACCTCCTTTATCAATCAGGGAAGCGCACCCGACCTGCTGACCCATAAGGGGCTGACAGCTGATACCCCGATCCTGGATGCCACCAACCTCAAGGATATTTCCCCCAAGTTCGGTTTGATCCAAAAATGGGCCACCGCCGTGACCGGCTCCACCGCCTCGCGCGGGATAACGCCCATGGCCCCGAAAGGTATCAACGGAGGCTTTACCTGGGGGTGGAACACGAACTTCAACTACCCCTGCAACGCAATCAACCTTGCCAAGCAAGACACCCCCGCCATTCACCCGATCATGATCGACGCGGGCATTTCGTACGGCGCGTCACTGTAAAAGATAGGTGCCTCCAGTGGAGGGATAGGCACATACCGGATCAATATCCACTACTTCCCCCGTGTGGTGTTATGGAACCCGTATAATATCAAAATCGAGGCTGCCAAGTATGCCGTGAATATCAGTATGCCGCACACCTTTCAGGTCCGCCTGTTGATACCGGGAGAGCCCTCAAGGAATATCGGTTATATGAATCCATACCAACAGGGGTTCAATTCAACCAACCCGCCGCCGCGTCCTAGTTTTTCCATCCAATCGACCGCCTTCGAGCCCGGCGAGGCTCTCCTGTTCACTGCGGATGCTGGAAACTCACCATACGGGAACCGGTTCTGGGGGGACCCATACAGCGCTTTGTCGAACAATCTCGACAACTTCCAACTCTCCTGCAGTCAACCGGCACCCTTCCAAGGCAACTTCTACCTCAAGCCACCCACAACGGTCCTAATCCCAGACGCCAAGATAAACGATGTGGCTTACCAGGTGTATGCCCAGGGTGACGGCAATAACTACATTGGTTACAAGCTGTTTTTCTACCAACTCTTTCTTCACAAGGGCAGCAATAACAGAGCATCCGATGTCACCACGGACATGGGCAGCTTCGCCCCTCTGCAGACGATATCCCAGACAGAGGACGGCTCCTCCGGCTCGGACGCGCCTTGGTATGTCAGTATTCCCCCGAGCTCATCCGATCCCCTGCGCAGGATTGACCAGTACCCCGTCACGGCGCATTATCGCTTTAAATGGGGGCACCGTGTCCAGTGGCTCAACGATACGATTGAAAACCAGTCGGTCCGAGCTGGCCCATACAACACGCCCTACCTCGGTTACAATACCATTGCCAACCACAACATGCGGGCCCCCTGGCACATGCGCAGTCCCGTTGAGGTATGTTTCCGGGCCTCCGCAGCCGGCGGCCGTTACACCCACGGCATCACTCTCGATGACCCTTACGGCTGGGACTGGCGGGACACCACCCTGTACCCCGTGCCCGTGTCGGGAAAAAACCGCGTATCCCCCTTCGGTCGACCCGCCGACTACAACGGCCAGACCTTCCCCATGTTGGATATCCCCACCGAGGAATCACCGCTGGTTTCACTGGGTTCCCTGCAGCACGCACCGCTGTCGGTTTTCCCTTGGCACCCCACCTACGTCTTTGGCAATGGCATGGCAGATCCACGGGTGGAACGTAACGTGACAACCAACTATTTTTCCAGCTCGGAGTGGCAATATATTGGGATTCACAGCCAGAGGGATTGGAAGCGGGTTCGGCAGGTGAACGTCAACCCGTCTCTAGCGGATGACGCCTACCTCTATGATATCTCCTACGAGACCAACCACGCACTCTGGGATCGGTATTTTCTTTCCACCCTGCCCGGCACCAGCGGCTACAGCCCTGGTGACCCGCTGGCGAACCCGCGCCTCGTCCTCGCCAGCGACGTGGGCAGCCCCGAGCTGTCGGAGCTCAGGGATTTCCATCGTGCCGCCCGCCACTTCACCATCAAGGGAGGCTTTAACATCAACTCAACCAGCGAAACCGCCTGGGCTGCCTTGCTCGCTTCTTTCCGCTCCAACCCCGCCATGGAAATCACCCTGAACGATGGCACGAAACTCAGGGCCAACGACATTTATTCCCGCCTCCGCAACCCCTATGACATCAAGTACACCAATGCTGATGAAAAAGATGAAAGCATGTGGAAAGGATACCGACAGCTGACGGATATCCAGATCAACGAACTCGCCCGGGAGGTGGTCAGGGAGGTCAAGCGCCGCGGCCCGTTCGTCTCGATCGCGGATTTTGTCAATCGTCGACTGGTCGACCCACCGGAACGCAGTAACAGCGAGACACCCATCACCCGAACCGGCCTCAACGGTACTCTGCAGGCAGCCATCGACCGCACGTCCATCAACAACAAACACCTCGGCGATTTTAAAATTGATAAAACGGAATACAGCATGGGTACCTGGGAGAGGCAGGTGCAATACGGTACCAGCTACCCAGAACTCAGCTTTCCCGTGAAAAACGGAGGCTCGGGATTCGGTCCCAAGCCTGACCACAACCACTGGGCCGACAGCAAACTCGTCGGTGCCCCCTCCTACCTCAGCCAGGCAGACATCCTCCAGAAGGTCGGACCGGTGATCAGTGCACGCGGTGATACCTTTGTGATCCGCAGCTACGGCGAGGCACTCGGTAACGGCGGCAAGGTTCTCGCCAGAGCCTACTGTGAGGCGATTGTCCAGCGCACCCAGGATGCCATTGCACCCGATGATGCCGGACTCGACCCGGACCCCGATATCACAACAAATCCGCTTGCCGCGCTCGGCAGGAAATTTAAGATCGTATCGTTCCGCTGGCTTAATCCTGACGAAATCTAATGCTCCGCTCGACCGTAATACATACCGCTTTTATTTTCATCGCTCTATGGCTGACACCCAAGACCCTCTGCGCCCAGGACGAGGAAGAACAACCTGTGCGCACACTGCGGGTCATGATTGCCGGAACCAGGCCATTACCGGTCTTTGAAAAGAGCGGGAATGTCTACATCGAGGTGGATCCCCCGGTGAGTCAATTGCCGCCCACCTCCTTTGCCTTTGCCAATGCCGCGCACGCGCCCAAGGGGAAACCGGGGGTCGAGACGCAGACCTCGTTTTCCGCTTGGCCCAATGAGCTTGTTAGAATCAAAAACTACAAAGGCCCCGCCACCCTTCCGCTGACACTCCGGCGACCCTTGGTGCAGAAGGCGGGTGCAAACTGCGATGTGTCCTGCGAACTGGGGGAGGCACTGGACCCGCTGATTTTCATTCGTGCCAATCCGGGTTCCGCTGGCTGGTCTTCACCAGTGACCGAGGTCATTGATATGTCACCCGCCAGGATGCCCGCGAATTCGGCGGTGGTGGTCAACTATACCAAACTGCCGCTCGCCGTCTATTTTACGAAAAGGCCCCTCGTATTACGACCCAATTCCCATAAATCCACCCGCCTCCCTGTGGTTGATGGCCCGGTCCGGTATCGGATCGACACCTCCGTCAACGGCAAGACGGTCACCGTTTCTAACAGCAGTTACAAGCTGCAGAAAAATTCCCGTCTCATCATCCTGGCGCTGCCCTCCCCGGCCAAGGCCAAAGGAAACCCCGTGGCACTGCGCATGATCAACGATCCTCTCTAGGAATTGTATTCAAGGTGTTTGTCAATCACCTGGTTGCTACAAAAATGCATCGCGCGCGGAACTGTGCCGGATGCGACGGGAAAGACTTCCCCCTTGTCTCCGGGCTGCGGAAACGGCATGCTGTCCGCACCGTGAACCATCCTATCCAACACCCCGTGATCGACGACCGCATGACCCGGCTGCGGCAGCGTGATTGTACAACGTCGGACTTCCGCCGATACGTGCAGGAAATCGCCCAGCTGATGGTGCCCGCCGTCACCGCCAACCTGTTGACGCTGCCGGTGGAAGTGGAAACGCCCCTGGCCATCACGACGGGTAGAAAACTCGAACGGGAAATTGTCCTGGTGCCGATCCTTCGTGCCGGACTGGGTATGCTGGAGGGGTTTTTGAGGTTGTTGCCGGAAGCCTCCGTGGCACATATCGGTATGGCACGCAATGAGGATACCCTTGAACCCAAAAGTTATTATTTCAATGCCCCGGCCTGTCTCAGGGATGCCGATGTCCTGGTGCTCGATCCCATGCTCGCCACCGGCGGCTCTGCCGGCGCTGCTATTTCGGAGCTGAAAAAACACGGTGCCCGGCACCTCAGTCTCGCCTGCCTCGTGGCCGCGCCTGAAGGTTTGCAGACAATCAACACCCGCCATCCCGACGTCCCCGTGTATTATGCGGCACTCGACAAACGGCTCAACAACCACGGCTACATCATCCCCGGGCTCGGTGATGCCGGCGACCGGATCTTTGGCACCGTCAACCCGTAATCAGTCACTACCATGCGGTCAACACTCCCATGGTTCTTGTCGGCCATCGCCCTGACTGTGCTTCTGGCACGGTGTGCGCGACAGGAAAAGCCGGCGTCCTTGCCCTTGGAGCGATACACCTATCATCAGGCGATGATGGGAACCCGCTTCCAGATCACGCTCTACGCGCAAAGCAAAACCATGGCCGACGAGGCAGCCATGGCCGCTTTCCGCTACGCGGACCAGGTGAACACCGCCTGCTCTGACTACGATGTCACCAGCGAGTTGATGCAGCTCAATGACTCACCAGCTAACAAAACAATTCCCGTCAGCCCTCTGCTCTACGATGTGCTGGCAAAAGCACGCGATGTGGCTGCGGCCACTAACGGCGCATACGATCCCACCCTCGGTCACCATTCCTACAACTGGCGGATGGCACGAAGGAAAATGCAACTTCCCACGGCAGGAAAAATCAATCAGGCCAAAGCAAGTTCCGGTTGGCAGAAGTATCAACTCGACCCGACCAACCAGGCTGTCACAAAAACCATTTCTAACATGCGCTTTGACCTCGGTGGTATTGCCAAGGGGTATGCCGCCGACGGCATGCTGCGGATTCTGATGGCGCATCACATTTCCCAGGCTTCGATCACCGCAGGGGGGGAGGTTCGTTTGGGGGACCCTCCACCCGGTCGGGACGGTTGGGAGGTCACCCTCAGCACCCTCGACGCAAACCACCGGCTAAGCCCGCACACCCTGACCCTTTCCAACTGTGCGATATCGACCTCCGGGGACCTCCATCAGTCGATCACCATCAACGGCCAGCGCTACTCCCATATCGTTGATCCCGCAACCGGGCTCGGCCTGACAACGCGGAGGTCTGCCACGGTCATCGGGGAAACCTGCACCCAAACCGACGCGCTCGCCACCGCCCTTTGTGTCAACCCCGGCCTGAAGCCAGCCGGGTTCATGACCCTGGTTATTTTTGAAAAGCCAGACGGTCATCCGGGTGTCCTGCTGTCGGAGCGGTCAGAAAACTGGCCGCATGCCGCCGGACGATAGAAACCACCGGCGCCAGCTTACTTTTTCTTACTTCTTCTCCTCCACACTGCCGACAAGCGGCATCGATTTGATGTGAATGTCGGTTTGTGGGAAGGCGATTTCGATACCGGCCCGACGGAATCCCTCGTCGATTTGATAATGCAGGGAGCTCTGGGCCTGGATCAGCTTTTCCGGGCTGGCGACGTACCCGCGCAGGATGAAATCCAGCGTGCTGTTACCAAAGGCGACGAATAAGACCTCGGGCGAAGGCGTGTCCAGGACGTCGGCATTGTTGTCGGCAATCTCCAGCAGCACCCGGGTCGCCAGCGCGGTGTCGGAGCCGTAGGCGATGCCAACGGGAAGCTCAAAGCGGAGCAGGCTGTCGCGTAGCGTCCAGTTCACCAGCTGGCCGGTGATGAATTCCTTGTTAGGCACCAGAAGCTCCTTGTTGTTGAACTGGAGAATGGTTGTGGCGCGGATCTTGATCTGGGTGACCCGGCCCGATACCTCGCCGACGGTAACAACGTCACCCAGTCGGATGGGACGTTCAAACAACAGGATGATCCCCGCCACGAAGTTGGCAAAAATTTCCTGCAAACCAAAACCAATGCCCAGGGTGACCGCCGCCGCCAGCCATTGCACACTCGACCAGTTGATACCGATCCGGCCAAAGGCCAGAAGCAATCCCACCACGACGATGACATACCTCAGCACCGTTGTGATGGCGTAGTTTCCTCCCGCTTGTAATTCCAAGCGGCGCAGGACACAGAGCTCCAGCAGTCCCGGCAGGTTCCGGGCGGCCACAAACATCAGGCCGATGATCAGCAAGGTCATCAGGACATCCTTCAAGCTTACTCCCTTGGATTCAGGTTCGGCATGGGCGGGTTCCGCCTGGGGCTCTGCCTGGGTAGTGGTGGCACTGTCTTTGCCGGTATCGGCCTCCGCGCCTCCGCCGGTCAGGGTATTTACCAGCGATTTCCCATGACCGGCCTCCTCCTGGGAAGCTGGTTTTTCACCCCAGACCTTGATATCATCCAAGATGGAAAACGCAGGCAGCACAGGCGACCAGATGCCGAAAAAGGCAAAGGCCATGATCACCGTCGCCCCCACCTTGACCAGCCGCTTGGTCTGGGCCTCGACCGCGACAGGGCGCAGCGCGTTTGTTTCCAGCTCCTCCCAGCTGGGCGACGGCGGCTCGTTACCCGTTTCCTCGGCATCCTTCTCCTTGGCGAGCATCGCCTTATACTTCACGTTCGCCTGCTCGCGCACCATGTGTCGACGCGAAACCAGAATCCAACGCAGTAAAAACCGCACCACGAAGGTGACCAGCAGCGCCACCCCGAGCGTCGCGATCAGGCACAGCAAGATCGTTTGGACCGAGGTTAAATAACCGAAACACGAACCGACAGCCAGGGCGATCGGGATGGATAGGTAAAAGCCGTACTGCCACGTCTGGGTCCAGCGAGAAGACGACGACTTCTCATGCTGATGCAGCAGGGGACGGAGCAAAATGAGTAAAAAGACAAAAACAACCAGCATACAGGCGAGGAACGCAAGCCGACCCGCTTGCGGAACCTGGGATGAGCGCGGCAAGGCATACGCCACAAACAACAGCGCCGGCATCAGGTAAACAAACCAGGTCAGATGCCGGTACTGACGTGCTACTTTTTTACCGCTGATCTTGAAATGCCGGTGCAGCACCCCCTCCGGGTGAGCCAGGATGCGGTAGCTGCCAAACAGGGCGAAGAAACAGGCGCACATCATCAGACTGTAGGCCATCGAGCCCGGGCTATCCACCCGCCAGGCCAAAAAGGCCAGCAGCAGAGGCAGCGGCAGGGCCAGCAGCAAGGTGATGCCCACCGCCTTGAACGTGGGCGCGATGCTGGTGTTGTTGCCATTGCGGATCGTCGCCGCCGCCTCCAACAGGTGCCTTTTGTAAAAGGACCGCCTGGCAACAAGCCACATCCATAACGGGAAAAAGAGCACCCAGAGCACCGGACGTTTACTGAAGTCCACCCGTAGGTTCGACCACCAGCCCGGGATGTCGTTGCTGATGAATTCTTTGGTCGCCGTCACTTCCGTTGGAAAATCCCTGGCCGAAAAGTTTTCCGCACTGGGAATCCACAACAAGCGTTTATCGAGATATTGACTGTAAACCCCAACCTCCCGGATCGCCTCCTGGGTTGTCTGGTTGAGCGATTTCAAAACCTGTACGTAGTCCTTGTCCAGCTTTTGCACTTCCTTGAGTGCCGACCGCCGGTCATCGAGCAAGGTGATGATGAATTTTTCATCCAGTCCGTCGTTGGGTTCGATCGATTGATAGAGCGCCGCCGCCTGCTTTTTATGGTCAATGGGTAACTGGCCAAGCTCGTTCTTAAGTTCAAGCAACTGGAGCTGCACCTGCGTCAGCGTCTGGATGTTGGTTTCCAACATCTTCTGCAGACTCTTCTTCGTTGGCAGCTCGTTACGTTGCCTGCGCAGCAAGGCACCGGTCGCCGTATCGATCCTGATACCGGTTGATTCGTGTAGCCTGATACGCTCCTGGGCATTGGTCCTCTGCAGTTCGATTTCCTTGCGGCTCGCCCTCATTTTGGCCTCGCTCCTTTGCGCCGCCGAGCTCCGTGCCATCACCTGTGACTGCAGTTCGATGAGTTCTGTCGTTCGACGCGCGATGACCGCCAGCGGCTCAATGTGCCCCACTTTTTCGACCTGTTTTTTTGCGAGTTCCTTCAGCTTGTCGGCTTCGCGTGCCCGCAGTTTTTCCTGACGGGCCGTCCAGAAGGCGTATTCTTTATCGAGCCGGGTCGCCCGCAATGTTGCATCCTGCTCCTGAAGGGCAAAGAGTTCCTCGCTGGCGCTGTAATACCGCTGTTCCGCCGATAGCTCGGCGATGCGGGTCTGCCAGCGTTTTTGGCTGAACTGCAGCAGCTGATAGCGTAGCTTGTCCTCCTCTGACGCGCTCGCCAGGGGAGCCGTTGGCAAACCGCTTTGACTGAGCTGCAGTTCGGCCTGCGCCAGCTCCTGGGGGATGGCCTTTTTGCGCGCCGCGCGGGTTGCAGCCTCGGTGGAGATATCAGCCACCCGCGTCTTCGCCGCAGTCACAGCCGCCATCGCAGCACTGACCCGGTTTTCCACCTCGGTGTCACCCAACCCCTCCGCCGACTTCACAGTAAGCTCGGCCGGCGGGTTGGCCATCTTCGCGTTCAGCTCCTTGAGTTCCACCGCCACCCTCTTGGTCATGGCTTCATAAACATCCACCGCCTTCTGTGACACCTGGGTCTGCTGCTCAAGCTCCTTGACCCGCTTGCTGAGCTCTTCTTTGGATAACCCGGCCGGGTTGTTGGACATGCCCGCCGGGTTGTCCTGGTTTTTAGGGGTGGCCTCGTTGGTCGCCGCATCCTGAGCCGACAAGCCGGTGGGCACAGCCAACACCAGCCACGCGCCGATTAGACAAGCGAGGGAAGGGAGTGATTTTAAAAATTTAACAGCCATAAATAACAGGGTAAAGCGAGCCTGACCATTCTGTCAGCACCACCTACATAGAGCGGCCATGGTAGAAATCAACCGTGATTTAGCTCCTCAAAAAACCATTCATTCATTGATCCACTTATTCATTTACTCCCCTCCGCCCTCGGGTGGGCCGAGTCGTATGCCTCACGCATCCGTTCCTTGGTGACGTGGGTGTAGATTTGTGTGGTGGATAACGATGCGTGGCCTAACAAATGCTGCACACTACGCAGGTCGGCACCGTGATCCAACATGTGGGTGGCGAAGGTGTGGCGGAGTTTGTGGGGTGTGACATCAAACGCGATATCGGAGGCGGCGAGGTATTTTTTCAGCAGCATCTGCACCGACCTTGCCGATAGCCGCCTCTTGGCCGGGTCCTTGTTTTTATTGATAAACAACGGCCCCTCGTGCACTTTCGCCGCGCTGCGGTATTGCTGGATGGCCAGCATGGCATGCGAGCCTATCGGCACCATCCTCTCCTTGTTTCCCTTACCCACCACACGCAGTGTTTCCGATAGAAAATCCGCGTCCTCCACATCCAGGTCCACCAGCTCGGAAACCCGCAGGCCGCTGGAATAAAACAACTCCAGAATCGCCACGTCACGCGCCGCCTGCCACGGTAATGCCCTCGGGTCCGGCTCGACCTTGCGCGGCATTTCCAATAATTGCTCCATCTGGGGAAGCGACAACACCACCGGCAGTTTTCTATCCGGCTTGGGTAGCTGCACGTCGTTCAGCGGACTCACCCCAAGGCCGCGACGGTGGACCAGGAATTTGTAAAATGACCGCAGCGCGGCAAATCGCAGTCGGATGGTGGATCTCGCCATCTCTTGTTTCATCAACTCAAAAAGATAGGCCCGGAAATCATCAGCCGTACAGTCGCGCCACGATGTGAACCCATCCCCACGCCATTCCAGATAGGCATTCAGCGCGTGACTGTAATTGCGCAGCGTACGCACCGATGCATTGCGCTCAATACGCATAAACTCCAGGAATGCCTCCACAGGGTCGCTCATTACTACGGGACTCTAAATTATTTTTCCAAAAATCAAAACTCTGTTTATCGGAATCCTCAAGATTCCTGCTGCAAATCACAAAATAATCACCTATAGTGTCGCCCATGACGATGCGAGTCGCCATCATCCTGTTCCTGGTATCGTTTGCGAGCATCACCTGCTGGCTGCTTTGTCGTGAGCCCGCCGATAACTCCCTGGCACTGGGAGCACCGGTCCCACGGTCGGCGCCATCCCAGCCCGAACCGACACCCCGGGCCCAACCCCGGTCACCCGGGCGGGAAACGGAGGCTGAAAAAATCATCGCCCTCTCCGACGCTGAGCAATATCTACGGGACAAGATGACCAGGATCATCATCCCGTATGTTGATTTTGAAAACACTCCCCTCGAGGAGGCGCTCGACTTCCTTCGGTTGAGGGCGCGGGAACTTGACCCGACGGAGGACGACTCACAAAAAGGAATCGGTTTTGTGGTTCGCAAACCAGCCATCGTCCACGATGGCTTGCTGGATACCGAAACGGGTGAGACAGGCCGTCGGACAGCAGGCGTCACCGGTCGCCTGGAAAACAAGTCACTGGCCGAGGTGCTCGATATGATCTGCGAGCAATCAGGGTATCGCTGGCAACTTACGGAGCACAAGGTTCTGTTGCTGCCCCTTGACTAGGGAGGGTGGACACTCATGTCAACCGGCAACCCAGGCATGAAGTGGACAGGAGTGTCCACCCTTCCTAACAAACCTCTTCGAAAACACCACCGCCTAACAGTGTGCCGCCATCATAGAAGGCGCAGATCTGGCCGGGGGTGACCGCGCGCTGGGGCCTTACGAATTCGAGTGCCAGCTTGCCGTCATCGGTCGGGGTGACGGTGACAGGTTCACTCTTGGAGCGATACCTTGGCTGGGCCTCGACTTTGCAGGTCGTGCTGATCGGTTTGTTCACCCAGCTGACGGTGCCGACGGTACAGTTCCGCACGTAGAGTCCCGGAGTATCCGCCTGGTCCCAGCCGACCACCAGTTGGTTTTTATCAGGATTTTTCCCGACCACCACGTAGGCCATGCCCTCGCGCGGTGATGCCACGCCATGCCCTTTTCGCTGTCCCAGAGTGTAGAGGTGGAGTCCACGGTGTTTTCCTAACACCTTGCCGTCGAGATCCACAATATCCCCCGGACTGTCCGGCACATAGTGGCTGAGGAAATCCGCCATTTTCACATTGCCGATAAAACAGATCCCCTGGCTGTCCTTTTTCCCGGCCACGGGAAGCTTGAACCTTTCCGCCACTTCGCGGACTTGTGGTTTGAGCATTTCACCACACGGGAAACGTGCGTGCAGTGCCTGTTTCTGCTCCATCAGGGCGAGGAAATAACTCTGATCCTTGTTCGGGTCGGCACCACGCAAAATATCCGCGCTGCCATCACTCCGCTCACGCCGTCTGGCGTAGTGGCCGGTTCCCACCGACTCAAACCCCTGCGACAGGGCATAATCGAGAAACACCCCGAATTTCATCTCCCGGTTGCAGTACACATCCGGGTTCGGGGTGATACCGTTGCGATAGCCTTCCAGCAGGTAGTCGACAATCCGGTTGCGATACTGGTCGATGAGATCCACCACCCGGAACTCGATACCCAGCGCCTTCGCCACCGCATGGGCATCCTCGACATCCCGCTCCCACGGACAGTCACCGGCGATGCCGTCGTCGTTGATCCAGTTTTTCATATAACCCCCCGCCACCTCATGCCCCTGCTCCAGCAAAAGAGCGGCGGCAACGGCGGAATCAACACCTCCGGAGAGGCCTACGAGGATCTTGGACACGCTGGTTCTTTAAACCTTAAGTGCTAAACTCCAAATACCAAATTTGAAATTCTCCGGCTGTGACTGGTCATTTTTCCTGATTTTGGTATTTGGAGTTTGGAATTTAGCGTTTAATACCCCCCCATGTCGAAACCCACTCAGACAGAACAGGATTCCACGAAAAAATTCTCACCTTTCGCCGGGTGTTCTATATTCATCATCGCGGGTGTGCTGGCCGCAGGGATGATAGGTTTCACCATCTGGACGTATTTCAAGGTGAAGGACACCATCGCCGGGTTCACCGGTGAGACACCGCAGGCCATCGAGCTGGTCGATACCACCGGCAAAGAGACGGCCCAGACCGACCTGAAGGCCAAACTCGTCGGCTTCCGCCACAATATCGAGGCAAAACACAAGGCGCGGATGAGTCTGGACGCCGAGGAGATGAACCTCGCCATCGCCACCTTCGATATTCTCAAACCCCACCGGAACAACCTGACGATCACCTCGATCTCGGATGGTAAAATGGAGGCTGACATCGCATTCCCGGTGAAGTCCAGCATGGGCAGCGAGGAAATGCGTTACCTCAATGCCACCATCACCATCGTCCCGGAGCTGGTCGAGGGTGCCGCCTTCCCGCGTATCACAGCGGTCCGACCCAACACCGGCGGCGACCTACCGGAGCAGTTCAAGCAGTTTATTTCCGAAACCCTGTTACACCCGTTCCGCGAGGACAAGGAGCTCGGCCCCGTGTTCAACCGGCTCTCGGCGGTTGAGATCGTGGGCAACACCCTGGTCCTCCATACAGACCCGGATTACCACCTGCCGTCACAACCGAACGAAGAAAACAAGCAATCCATGTTCGAGCGTTTTATGACCGGCTTTGCCGTCATCGCCGTAATATTCCTTGCCATCGTCGCCTTCATCATCATCCTCTCCCGCCGCAAAGCGAAACAGTCTTAAAGTAGTTCGCCCCAGCGGACACAATCATCCCATTTCCCAATAACAAATAACTGATAACTACTCCCCATGCACATCAACGAAAACTTCCTCAAACTCAAAGCCGGCTACCTCTTTCCAGAAATCGGCCGACGCGTCACCGCCTGGACTGCGGCCAATCCTGAGAAGGCATCCCGGCTCATCCGCTGTGGCATCGGCGACGTCACCGAGCCCCTCCCGCTGGCGGTGCGCGATGCCATGCACGCGGCTGTCGATGAACAGGGGGTCGCGGAGACCTTCCACGGCTATGGCCCCGAACAAGGATACGGGTTTCTGCGCGAGGCCATCGTCGAAAACCAGTTTGCCGGACTCAATATCTCCGCCGATGAAGTCTTTATTTCCGACGGCTCGAAATGTGATACCGGCAACATCCTCGACATCTTCGGCAAGGGCAACAGGATCGCCATCACCGATCCCGTCTACCCCGTCTACGTCGATACCAACGTCATGGCAGGCAACACCGGTGAGGCGGATGCGAACGGCGCCTACGAGGGGCTGGTCTACCTGCCCTGCACCGCCGACAACGGCTTTGTCCCCGCCATTCCGGAGGAAAAGGTTGATATCATCTACCTCTGCTACCCGAACAACCCGACCGGCACCACGGCCACACGCGGGCAGCTCGAGGCCTGGGTCGCCTACGCCAAGGCTAACAACGCGCTCATCCTCTTTGATGCCGCCTACGAGGCGTTTGTGCAGGACGGCTCGGTGCCACGATCCATCTTTGAAATCGAAGGCGCCCACGACTGCGCCATCGAGTTCCGCTCGTTCTCTAAAAACGGCGGTTTCACCGGTGTGCGCTGCGCCTACACCATCATCCCGAAGACCCTGACCGTCACCGCATCGACCGGCCAGGAGGTCAGCCTGCACTCGCTTTGGAACCGCCGCCATGCCACCAAGTTCAACGGTGCCTCCTACCCGGTCCAGCGCGGTGCCGCCGCCGTCTTTTCCCCCGAGGGAAAAGCCCAGGTCGCCGCACTCATCGAGCACTACATGGGTAACGCCGCCCTGCTCCGCAAAGCCTGCCAGGACGCCGGTTTGGCTGTCTTTGGTGGTGAAAACGCCCCCTACGTCTGGGTCCAGTGCCCGGAGGGTGTCGACTCCTGGGGCATGTTCGACAAAATGTTGGAGGAAGCCCAGGTCGTGATCACGCCCGGTGCCGGGTTCGGTGCCGCCGGCGAGGGCTACTTCCGCATTTCCTCCTTCAACACCCGCGCCAACGTCGAGGAGGTGTGTCGCCGGATCGCCGCGATCTAACACGCAGCATAAACCATCACGAAAAACACCCCGCCGGAGTCATCCAGCGGGGTGTTTTGCAAATTGGGTTGGCGGTCCGGTTAGAACCAGGGTTTTTGATGGGTGATATAGGTATTCACAAACTCCTCATCGGATTTGGTGAGATACATGATTCCTTCGATCAGACCAATGATGCCCATTACCATTCCACCAAATCCACAGGTCAGAACAGTAACCAGAAGCATGATGAGTCCCTCTTTCTGGTACCCCAGGACAAACTTGTGGATACCAAGTGAGCCAATTAAAATACCGAGTATCCCAGCCAGCATTTTTTTGTCGGCACCGGGAGCTCCACCACCTGCGGGTGGCGTTGCGGGTGCTTCCTGGGCGGCTGGCGGCTCAGGTGTTTCGGCGGGTTGTTGTTGTTGCTCGTCAGACATAACTACTTTATAGCACTCCGTCCACAGGTTCCGCAAGCAGCAATCTCGCCACCAACACCATTGATTACCGATTACTGATTACTGATTACCGATTACCGATTACCGATTACCGACCACCGACCACCGACCACCGACCACCGACCACCGACCACCGACCACCGACCACTTTTCCCCATGAAACCCTACATCAAGATCGACGAAACCCGCACCCCCGAAGGTGAGCCGCTCGAACTGATCGAACACGACGGCACCTACATGATTTGCTCCCACGGTGAGCAGCTGATGACGAGCTTTTCCCATGGCTCCGAGGAAACCCTCGCCGAGCTCGCCTGTTCGCCGTTTCGACCCGTGAACCAGCCCAAGGTCCTGGTAGGTGGGCTGGGTATGGGTTACACCCTTGCCGCCGCCACCAGGGCACTACCCGGCAAACGCGCCCGGTTTGTGGTCGCGGAGCTGACGGCCGCCATCGAAAAGTGGAACCGCACCCACCTCAAACACCTCAACCCGGGCTTGCTCGATGACGAGCGGATCACCATCAAGATCCAGCCGGTGCAAAAACTCATCCGCCAGGCGGATGGCGACTACCATTGTATTTTACTCGATGTCGATAACGGTCCCTCCGCCTTCCACGGCAAGAAAAACGACAACCTCTACTCACTGCAGGGCCTGCGCGAAATCCAGCAAGCGTTGAAAGGTGGCGGTATTCTCGCCGTATGGTCTGCGCGCCCGGACAAGGCATTCACCAAAACCCTGCGCAAAGCGGGCTTCGACGTCAGCGAAAATGCCGTTGCCGCCGCCCACCGGGGCAGAAAAACCAGAACCCACACCATCTGGCTGGCACGGAAGAAAAGCCACTAATGTCATGAAGTGCATAGCTAAGTAGGTAAATGCGCCCGACAGCGACGCTATCACCACACATTCCCTTGCCCCTGCTTCCACCTTCTTTATTTTCCACATCATCACCACCTTCCATCACCAATATGCGCTACTCATTACTTCTCAGCCTGGCCCTCGTTTCACATACCGCAGCAGCGGACGAATACACGGTCGAGCCCAAGCCGTTTAACATCGAAACCACCCTCAACGCCGTTTTTTTACCCGCTGAGTCACAGGCCATTTCCATCAAACCCGAAGCTTGGTCGGACTTCACCATCACCTCGCTCGTGCCTCAGGGTGCGGTGGTCAAAAAAGGCGACACCCTGATCGGCATCGATACCCGGGCGCTGGACGACCACATCGCCGCCATGGAAAAAGCCCGTCAGGACGACGCCCTGTCGCTCGCCCAGGCGAAACACGACCTCGCCCAGCTCGAGATCACCACGCCACGCAGCCTCGAGGCCTACGCACGGGGCGAAAAAGAGGCTTTGGAAAACCTCGACTGGTACACCGGAACCGGCCACGCCAAGGAAATCGAGGAAACCAAACGCAGTGTGAAAACGGCGGAGTTCGCGCTCGAATACCAAAAAGAAGAGCTCAAACAGCTCCTCAAGATGTATGGTGAGGATCAAAAAACCGAGGAAACCGAGGAAATCATCCTCAAGCGCACACGCGAGGGTGTCGACCGCGCCGAGTTCGCCCTCAAATCCGCGAAATCCGATGCCGAGTGGAAGCTCAACACCAGCATCCCACGCAAGCTCAAATCGATGCAACTCGCTGCCGAGAATGCCAAGATTGCCAATGCGTCCGCCAAGGAGGATCTCCCGCGCACCCTGGAGCAGAAGCGTCTCGCCGTGGCCAAAGCCATCCACGACGACGCGGAAAAAGCCAAAAAACTCGCCAAGCTCAAAGCCGACCGCGCCATGATGAACATCGTCGCCCCGGCCGATGGCCTTGTTTACTACGGCGAACTACAAGACGGTCGCTGGAACCCCGCCAATGCGGTCAAGGTACTCAATATCGGTGGCAAACTCCCGGGCAGCATGACCCTGATGAGCTTCGTCCCCGCCAAGGCGCCACTCGTGCTCACCGCCTTTGCCGCAGAAACCAGTCTCTCCGCCCTCAGCCAGGGTGCCACCGGATACGCGATCACTCACCTCGATCCTTACCAGAGCTTCCCGGTCACCCTCACGGAACTTGGCGGCTACCCCGAAATCGATGGCTCCTTCCGTGCCACCCTGAAACCAACCCTGCCCAAGGGCCTTGCCGTGGTGCCGGGAATGAAGGCGACCACACGCATCATTACCCACAAGATGGACAAGGCGCTCAAAATCCCCGTCGGCTACCTCAGTCGGGCCGACGCCGGCGGATACACCGTGAAGGTCAAACTCGCCGATGGGAATACAGCCGACCGGGCAGTCACCACGGGCCCGTCTAACAAGGAGTGGGTGGTAATCACCAAGGGGCTCGAACAAGGGCAGGTGATTGTGAAGTAAACCTCAAGCTTCAAACTCCAACCACCAAGACTGTTCTGATGAAGGTTGTTATTTTTCTGGCTCTGCTTAGCCAATTCGCGCTGGCTGGTCAGCCTGAAATGGAAACCGCCATCACCAGAGGGGTGGATTACCTGGTTTCCCATCAGAATAAAAACGGCTCGTGGGGTGGACCCACACGCACCAAGGGGCTGAACATCCTGGCCCCCGTGCCGGATGGCCACCAGGCGTTCCAGATCGCAAGCTCCTCGCTGGCCCTGCACGGGTTGTTAGAATGCCGCGACCAGCGGCCGACGACACTCGCCGCGATCGGGAAAGCCGAGGCATGGCTGCTAGCCGTTCTGCCAACCAACCGCAACATCAACCGGCTCGCCACCTACAACGTCTGGTCGCACTCATACGGCCTGCGTGCGCTCGCCTCACTCTATCGTTACCACGATGATCCCGTCAAACGCGCCGAATACCGCCGCCAGGCCGCCATTCAAATTGCCAAGCTCAAATACATCGAGGATGTCAACAGTGGCTGGGGGTACCTGGACCTCGACGACTTGAAAACGGCCAAGCCCTCGGGAAAAACCATGAGTTTCACCACCGCCACCGCGATGCTGGCCATGCACGATGCGGCCGAAACCATGCAACTCGATCTCCCGCCCGTCCTCGTCAAACGCGCCGTCAAAACCCTCCAGCTCCAGCGCAACCCGGACTTTACCTACGCCTACTCCCTCGAGCACCGCTATTACCCGCGCAACCGGATCAACCGGCCCGCCGGCTCACTCGGCCGGTCCCAGGTCTGTAATGCCGCGCTGAGAAAGTTTGGCGACACCGCCGTGACGGACGAAGTCATCCGCACCTGGTTGCAACGCCTGTTCGACCGACAAGGCTGGCTCGACCACGGCCGTAAACGCCCCGTCCCCCACGAGGCGCCCGCCGGTGTCGCCGGCTACTTTTACTACTACGGCCACTACTACGCCTCCGAGTGCATCGACATCCTGCCGGAAAACGAACGCGGCATGTACAAACAAAAACTCGCGCAGCTGATGATCGACCGGCAGGAAAAAAACGGCTCCTGGTGGGACTACCCGCTCTACGACTACCACTACGCCTACGGCACCGGCTACGCGCTGGTCATTTTATCCAGGTGCAGGGAAGGAAAGTAGGGCGACTTTGCAAGTTGCCGACAACCTAAGTGATCGCATCCTGCCCGGCTTGCCCATTCCCAAGCCCGCCGCCAAGTTGGAAACCTAGCCTACCATAAAATTCATCGACTTTTCACACAGGCATCATCCTATTTTCTTGGTTGTCGGCTCTGATGGGGTTCAGCCATGACTTATAAATTCATCCTCCCTTCGTTGACCGAGGCCGACAGCCCGTTTTGGCGGCCGATCAAGTATTCGCTGTTTCCGCCGCTCGGGCTGGCGACGCTGGCGGGTTTTTTATCCCCTGACGACGAGGCGGAAATCGTTGACCAGCATGTGCAGAAGCTGGTGCTGGACGACGCGCCGGACGTGGTTGCCATCCAGGTCTATATCACCAACGCCTATCGGGCCTACGAGATCGCCGACCACTACCGTCGCCGTGGTGCATACGTGATCCTTGGTGGCCTGCATGTCACCTCGTTGCCGGAGGAGGCGGCACAACATGCCGATACCATTTTCATCGGCCCGGCGGAGGAATCCTTTCCCCGGTTCCTAGCCGACTTTCGCACGGGCAAGACCAGGGCAAGGTACGTTTCCAACACCCGAACCCTGCTCGGCATCCCGGCGGTGCGGCGTGATCTGATCGACAGAAAACGTTACCTCGTGCCGAACTCAATTGTCGTCAGCCGTGGCTGTCCGCACCACTGTGATTTCTGTTACAAGGATGCCTTTTTCCAGGGTGGCAGATCATTTTACACCCAGCAAGTCGATGATGCCCTCGCGGAGATCGACCGCCTGCCTGGTCGCCATCTTTATTTCCTCGACGACCATTTGTTAGGACACAAACGCTTCGCCCGCGATCTGTTTACCGGCATGCTGGGAATGAACCGCGTTTTCCAGGGGGCGGCAACGGTCAACTCCATCCTCGATGGCGACCTGATCGTACACGCCGCCGCCGCCGGGCTACGCAGTATCTTTGTCGGCTTCGAATCGATCAACTCCGGCAACCTGGTGCAAAGCAATAAACGGCAGAATCTGGGGCGCGACTACAACCGTGCCATCGAGCGCCTCCACGATCTCGGCATCATGATCAACGGCAGTTTTGTGTTTGGCCTCGACAGTGATGACCCGACCGTTTTCCAGCGCACCGTCGACTGGGCGGTGGAATCCGGGATCACCACCTCCACCTTCCACATTGCCACGCCCTATCCGGGCACGGCTTTCTATCAGCAGATGGAAAAGGCCTGCCGGATCACCACGCATGACTGGGATCTGTACGACACCCGCCACGTCACCTTCCAGCCCAGCGCCATGACCCCGGCCGAACTGGAAACGGGTTACCACCGCGCTTACCGCGATTTTTACAAGTGGCATGCCATTGTAAAAGCCTCCCTGTTCCACGGCTCCGCCAAACACCAGCTGAAGCACTTTTTCTACACCAGTGGCTGGAAAAAATTCGAGCCGCTGTGGAACTTCGCCATCCAGATGAAAAAGCTCAACCTGATGACGCCGATGCTTGAGGGGGTGTTGTCGAAAATCACCCCGAAACAAACCAAGCCCGTGGTGCAGTCAAGCACCCTGCCAGCTCAGTCCCGGCTGCCGAATTCAACCGCCTAATTTCACTATTCAAAATTCACCATTCTCCGCCCCTACCCCAGGATCTGTTTCTTCCGGTTGTAGGAAAACTCCTTGTTGAAGAGCATGTGCTCGATGTGCCTTTTGGTGAGTGCGCCCATGGTTTCGCAATCGGAGAAGATGTCGGTTTGATGCACCCGGTTCAGGCCGTTGCGAAGCCTGACAATATTCTCCACCGGTGCCAGGTCCTCGCGGGCCATGGTGCGCAGCAGGGCTTGTAAACGGGCCCGCTCAGCCCGGGCACGGCGCGCCATCTGGGTGCGCTCCTCCTCGGCATACTGGGCGATGGTCCGACGGTGCATCTCACGGAAACTGAGTCGGGTCACCGCCTTGTTACTGTCGAAGTGATACGCCATGTAGGTCTTCGCCCTGCCGTGGTAGCTTTGCTGGTCGAAGTCGATGGGCCGCACCCGGTACTGCACCGCCTCGAAGTCGGGGGTGATATCCAGCACGTAGTTCACCGACCGCATATCGCCTAACAGTCGGATAAAACAACGCTCGTTGAATTTTACAAACTCCTTGGCCACACGCACCTTGTTGACTTCGGGCATACGCAGGTGTTTTTTGATAAAGACGTCCCCTGGCACGCCGGCGATGTGTTCTTCGATCAGGGTATTGCCCCGGGCCAGGTAGTTGATCCTGTTGGGTGAGAGGATGTGTTCGAGCTCCAGGCCGTAGATGCGCGAGGCATCGGCGTGTTTGACGTAGAAGTAATCCGAGTTGTCGTTGTACTGGTTGGTGATCCGGATTCTGAAGGGCCGGGAGTTTCCAAACTCGCCGAAGTCAATCCGGTCGATGGTCAGGTGCTCGTGGTGCTCGGCATCGCCGCCAACCTTGAGCTCGGTGTAGATCCTGGTCAACTGCGGCCTGAGTTCCAGCATGACATCATGGGGGTACATCACCGTCAGCCAGAGGGTCTCCTTACCGTTGGGGTCCTCGTAGGGCACAGCGCCGGTGAAGCGCAGCAGGTCATCATAGACCAGCGGGATGTCTGAGTAGCGCCCGAAGTGGTAGAGATACTGCCCGAGCCAGGCCGTCGCCTCGTAATGGATTTTTTTGCGGGAAATCATCGCCATCAGGGTGCCATCCCGGGCCACGGACTGCAATGGCAATAGATAAAACCTGCCTCTGGCCAGAATTTGGGATTGTCTTGACGCAGGGCACCCGTGCCCCCTAGTATCCTGCCCATCGCAAGCAGCGGGGAGCCGTTTTCCAATGCTTGTTCACAACCAACCAATACTACTGTGGATCTTAAGGAAATTCGTAAAATCGTGGAACTCATGGACGAGCATGAGCTCAGCTATTTCCATCTCAAGGAAGAGGGGGTGGATCTGAAAATGAAAAAAGGAGCTGATATCGTGCAGGTGGCCCAGGCCGCCATGCCTGCTGCTCCCGCTGTAGCGCATGCCGCCCCCGTCGCTTCTACCGCCCATGCTGGCGCGGGTGCCGACGTAGCGGCTGGCAACGAGATCCCCGCCCCGATGGTTGGCACCTTCTACGCTGCCTCATCACCGGATGCCGCGCCGTTTGTAGCCGTGGGTGATACCATCAGCGAAGGCCAGACCATCTGTATCATTGAGGCGATGAAGGTGATGAATGAAATCAAGGCCGAGACTTCCGGCACCATCACGGAAATCGTCGCCCAGGACGGCGAGCCTGTCCAGTTTGGTGACGCCCTGTTCCGTGTGCAGTAAAAAAGTCATGATGTGGGTAGGTGGCTATATCTCACCGCACCCACAAACCCGAACGCTCCATGTTTAATAAAGTTCTTGTCGCCAACCGGGGGGAAATCGCCCTCCGCATCATCCGCGCATGCCGTGAACTCGGTGTGGAATCGGTCGCCGTCTACTCCGAGGCGGATGTCGACTCCATGCATGTCCAACTGGCTGATGAGTCGGTCTGCATCGGCGCCGCTCCGAGTAAGGACAGTTATCTGAAACCCGACCGCATCATCGCCGCCGCCGAGATCACCGGAGCTGATGCCATCCACCCTGGCTATGGCTTTCTTTCTGAAAACGCACGTTTTGTGGAGATCTGCGACAGCTGCAACATCAAGTTCATCGGACCCTCCGCCGAGGTGATCCGCAAGATGGGAGACAAGAACACCGCCCGTGCAACCGCCGTGGCCAATGGTGTTCCCGTGACCCCTGGCTCGGAGGGGATGTTGGAAGACGCCAAACACGGCCTCAAGCTCGCCCGGGAAATCGGCTTCCCGGTGATGATCAAAGCCACCGCCGGTGGCGGTGGCCGTGGTATGCGCCCCTGCATGAGGGAAGAGGACTTCATCGAGATGTATAACCAGGCCAGCAAGGAGGCGGTCGCCTGTTTTAACAACGGCGATTGTTATTTGGAAAAACTGGTGCTCAAGCCGCACCACATCGAGATCCAGGTGATTGCCGACACCCATGGCAATTTCATCCAGCTTGGCGAGCGCGACTGCTCGATGCAGCGCCGCAACCAGAAAATCATCGAGGAGTGTCCGTCGCCACTCATATCCCCGGATTTGCGCAAGCGTATGGCCGATGCATCGGTCAACCTGATATCCGCGATCGGATATGAAAATGCGGGCACGATCGAATACCTCGTCGATGAAAAGGCGGAAAACTTCTACTTCATGGAAATGAACACCCGCATCCAGGTGGAGCATCCCGTGACCGAGGAGGTGATGGGCTGCGAGCTGATCAAGGAGCAGATCCGCGTCGCCGCCGGCGAGCCCTTGTCCGACCACGTGCTCGACGCCACGCCCCGGGGTCATTCCATTGAGTGCCGCATCAATGCGGAGGACCCTTATAACAATTTTTGCCCCAGCCCGGGCACCATCAACCTCTGGTACACCCCGGGGGGAAAGGGCGTGCGGGTCGATACCCACGTCTATTCCGGTTACAGTGTGCCGCCGCACTACGACTCGATGATTGCCAAGCTCATCGTCACTGCCGCGACACGGGAGATCGCCATCGCACGGATGAAGCGCGCTCTCTCGGAGTTTAAAATCCATGGAATCAAGACAACCATTCCGTTCCAGCAGGAAATCATCGACCACCCGGACTTCATCAATGGTAAGTACGGCATTGAGTGGGTTGCCGATTTCATGAAGGAGCAGGGGTATTAAACCCCGGTTAGAGATTTTCCAAAACAGCACACCACGTACATGTCTGACGAACCGATCAACCCCTATATCGCCCCGGCAACCCAGGATGTTGTCGCACCTGACCTGACCGGAGAAACTGCATTGCCGGTGCCGGTATCCGCCGGGCTGCGGTTTGTCAACTACCTGATCGACGGCATAGTTTCCCAACTCGTGCTTGGCTTCGGGCTGGGACTGGTCATCGGCCTCGTCGGCGGCGATGACGGAGTCGAGTTCCTCCAGGGTATCGGTGGTAACCTGGTCGGCGTTGGTCTCTTTGTGGTCTACTACCTCCTGGTCGAAGGCTTTACCGGCCGGACCCTTGGCAAGCTTGTCACGGGAACCAAGGTCGTCGATGCCAGTGGCAACAGACCCTCCTTCGGAAAATTCGTCGGTCGTACATTCGCCCGCCTGATCCCGTTTGAGGCGTTTTCATTTCTCGGCTCGACGGCCCGCGGGTGGCACGACAGCATGACCGGCACCTACGTCGTGAAGTGCCGTTAGGCTTCCCCGACCGCAGATGCCCCCAGCCCGCATTGATATGCAAACCCTGTTCCCCACCATCCTGCTGCTGACCTGTCTGGCATTCCTGCAGAGTTGTTCGCCGGCGAAGCAGTATTACCAACCACTTACCAAGCGGCCTGAAAAACCATGGGAAGGAAGCTCGACATCGTGGGGAGGATTCAGCGAGAGATCACTGGACAAAAACCGCGTGCAGGTGAGCTTCGAGACCTTTAACAAACCCGGCCATGATTTTGCCAGCTATTTTGTCAGGGTGCGTGCCGCTGAAATCGCCCTTGCGCAAGGGCACGACACCTTTCTCCTCACCAACCTGGGCACGGAGCGATGGACCGAGACCAGCCACTTTCCGGGCTACATCGTCCCGGGCTACTGGGAGTACCGGGATCGCGAGGTCATACACTGCACCCACCATTGCAAAAAAGGTTGCCGTGAGCACATCGACATCATCCGCGAGCAGATCTGGATTCCGGACCAGTTTGTCCCACCGCACACCAGTGTCAACCAGCTCAGCAAAGCCGACGTGGTTGTTTCCCAGACAGGGGGAGGCACCCGGGTCAACGCCGCCCGTATCATCGCCGAGGCACTCAGTGGAAACCACGGCTTCGGGAAACCAAGACTAAGTCCACAGACGATGAAAAACTACCAGGCGCACTTGCCCGCGCCTTCCAGATAGAAGCTGACAAACCCTTCGCTACAGCACGCATTTGCTTTCACAAAACTTGGTGAGCTAATCACTCCTTGATAAGGGCTGTCGGATTGCCTTGGAGAAATCCCGCGAATCGTGTGCTTTCCCGGCGGCTTCATTGATCAGGCATCGTTGGCGCAATTCCGCGAAGCTTAGGCCGTGGGTTTTTAGTCGACCACGCTCGTAGAGCCACTCGTCCAACAACCCGTTGAACAGGATGCGGTGGTCCCAGGCGCCGCGTTTTCCCTTCGGCCTCTGCGCCCGCAGGCTGGTGGTGCAGTTGGCACTGATCACGTTATAAAACCTTGGTGTTTCCGCCAGCTCATTCTGAATGTCCACAGAAGTCAAAAACATCTCCCTGATTTCCTCAAGGGGGGCATCGATCTGATAGAGATAGACGGGTTCTTTTCTCACATTGGTGCGAAGGCGGATGCAGTCCTCTTCGGTGGCAAAAAGGTATTGCAGCTCAAACAGTTTATAGAGGCCGCCGAAGGGGGTGAAGGTCTCGCCTGTCTCGCGCCGGGTTTCCACAGACAGGCAAACACGGCCATCAGGCCCGAAGTCAAAGGACAAGATGGGGTGACCCATGAGATCCCCCATGAAGGTGTCGTGAAACAGATCGAGACCACGCAGGTTCGAGAGGTGGACGGTGCGGGTTTCCCAGCGGGGGCTCACCTCTCCGGCCTCTGTGTAGTCGAAGTTCCTCATGTTGTGCATGTAAACCAGATCACCCGCAATCCCGGTGTAGCCAGTGCGGGCGAATTCAGGACTCCATGGCCGGTCATTGGATGGCTGGATGCGACTGTAGGGAATGATGACCAGACCGACAGCGGTCGATACGGCTAACAGCTTGTTTTTCACCCCGATGACCCGACGATAGAGGGCAAGGCTGAGCAGCAGCCAGAGCGAGGCTAACAAAAAGTTGGCGGCACCTGCCTGGGAGAAGGGGCCGTTGTAGAACACCATGCCCCAGAGATACAAAGCCACGATGACTGCAAGCGTAAAGACCAGCGCGCGGCCTGCCAATCGGGATGATTTTTTCCAAGGCCAGGATTTGATAGCCGCCAGCCACTGGCCAAGCCGTGCATGTGGATTTGTTTGCAGACTTGCCTGTTCTCCGGGAGCTTGGGCACGGTCAGTCATTCTTGAGATGGAGGTGCAGGATGCGTGTTATCTCTTCGATCGCCTTCGGGTGTTCATAGGCGTTGTGTCCGGACGGCACGATCAGTTCAGAGCTTGCGCCATCCAAATGCGAGCTCTGGTAGTCGACGACGCCGTCTGAGCTGTTAGGCGTGTTTCCTTTGCCGCGATCCCCCATGATCGAATGATACTTGATGTGGTGGTAAATTGGACTGTCTGTCACAATTTTGAGTGTTGCGCTTTGTGATCGTAAAAGGGACAGGCTGTTTTCCTTTTTTTCTGTCCCGAACAGGGACCGGCCAAAATCGGTCAAGGCCGCCGCGGTCTCCGGCACCTTCAGGAAGAGCAGGTTTTGCGGTATTTTCACCAGCGATGTAAGCAGTCTGACAGGATAGACATCAGCCCTCCGGCTACCCTGGTGCGGTGTGGCGATAAAGATCACCCGCTTTACAAAGTGCGGGTCGGGTCCGTTGATCAGATATTGATACTCCTCCATCGCCCCGGCGTTCAGTTGCGTATGATCCACGGGGGTGCGGAACACCTTGCGCATCAGGCCTTTTTCGATGCGGCGGACATTGACACTTGTTAGGACGCCGCCGAGACTGTGGCCGACGATGACCATTTGCCGGCCCACATGCCCCCGCCCGGCTTTGGTATAGTGACCGTAGAGTTTGTTCAGCTCCCTTTTGAGAGCCGCACTCGGAATCCTGAGGGGAAGACCGGTCGGATAGTAAAAAGCCAGGATCTGGTACTTCCCACGGATGGTGGCATCACGGTTGAGCTCGTTCATCACGTCATGCCAGATCGTCGGGTCCGCCTTGAGACCATGCACCAGAATGAGCGGTATCTTGTCGGCGTCAAAGGGCGCGGTCATGTAAAGCTGCATATTACGGACAAAATGCATGGGAACAAAAACGCCAAACCACTTGAGCAGGGTGTCCTTCCATACCGGCGAGCCCTGCTCCAATGAAACGGCCAGCGGCATGGTCAAATGATTGGCGAGCGGCCGCCGTTTCCCCCAAAACCTGATGTCGGCATGCTTGGTGGGATCGTAGAACCGTAGCTGTGGCCGCTTCCCCGGGTTGAATTCGAGTACAGCCGTGGCCGGGTAGCTGAGTCCAATCGGGGTGGCCAGGATTTGATCGACCCCGGTGATGGCGTTTTTCTCCCGCCGGATCACCACGGGGGCGCCGACGCCGTCCTGCTTCACCATCGTCCGCCAGCCACGGGCCTTCAGGCAATCGGCGGGGATGATGTCGTGGATGCTTGCGAAGGTGCCGTCGGTGTTAGAAACGATGGTGATGCCGGAGGCCTTCCTGGCACCGGGGTGTTGCACCAGCATGTCGGCCAGCTGCCCGACCGCGTGGTTATAGAGGGGGAGGAGGGAGTCACTGCCACTCTCGTAGGCAATATCCGCCGCCGTCAGATAGTGATGGATCGACTCCGACGGGGCATGTTTTTCCTTTTTCCTGCCAAGTATGATCTGCTGGTAGGCTAAACGATAGGCCTGGGGGTAGACGTTGCCGTCGTGCAGACCACTGACGGGTTTGGCCAGCCTAACAACGGGAGCCCTTTTTTCGCTGACCCCGAGATCCGCACACTGGCTAAGCATTGCCATCAGGCAGCCTGTGAGGGCAAAGCGGCCCATCCTTGATGTAGTTGTTCTAGTCATTCCTGGTTGGCACTCTACTTCCAGACACCCATCTCTACCAGTTGCTTCTCTGCCTGTGGCTCCCAGCCACGGTTGGCCATCGGTGATGCCGGTGACGGGTGGAGGATTTTGCCGGTCTGGAATGTTTGGCCAGGAAAATACTCCGTGGCCGCCTCGATGAGCTTTTTCTCGGCATACGCGCCCACACCGACCAGCCACTCCGGCTCGATCGCGGAGATCACGGCGGCCAGGTGTTTGCGGCAAGCCACCTCGACCGGCTCCATCTCTGCTTTGGGCAACTTGTCAGGCGTGATGTTTTTTCCCGTTTCCCCCATCCAGACCAGAGGACAATAGTTGGCGATGAAATGGTTTTGAAAAAAAGTAGCCGGGTCGGGGAACTTGGAGGAAAACAGGCCCCAAAGCCTTTTGCCGCTGACCTCCGAGCGGGTGCAGGCGAATCCCTCCACCGGGCGTTTAGGGTGTTCATTGTCGGGTTTGCAAACCGGTCCTGAGATACCCATCCAGTCGCGGACAGCTGTAATCTCGCCAAAGGGCACACCGGTCTGCGCCATCCCCCACGGGCCCGGGTTCATTCCCAGCATCAGGACCCTTTTCCTGCCGGAGCCAAATTTTTCCAGATACTCGCGGTGTCGCTCCCATGCGTATTCGGTCGATAGATAGATATGGCTGACCGGATCATTGAAACGTAGGGGCTTCAGTTCACGTATCAGCACCTGAGCGGCATCGATCAGCTTGTTTCGGGTGGTTGCTGGCATGCCCCGATCACACACTGAAACTGCGCAACTTCAAACTTCAAACTTCGCTCAGTTTCCCTACACTGCCGCCCCACCCGATGTCTATCACCTCCGATTCCGTTTTTATCTACACCTTTTTATTGTGTGTGGCGCTCGCAGCCTGTGCTTTTCCCGTTTATGGCCTGATCCGTAAAAGTGCCCCGGGGCTTGGGTGGAACCGGCACGGAAATGTCAGCACGGAATGCCTGAACATCATCGACATCCTTGGTTTGTCGATCTTCTTTGCCATCTACGCCACGTTTCTCAAGGAATACCTGGACCCGCCGAAGCTCGATGACCATGGAGACCCGGTGTCGGTCAAGATCACCCCGCTGATCCTGACGGTGGGATTTATCGTTCAACTGGTGCCGCCGATGCTGGTGGTGGTCCTGCTGGTGTTCCGTCAAATCAACCTGGTGGATTTCCTTGGCCTGGCCTGGCGGAATGCCCGTTACCTGGTTGTCATTGCACCGGCCGGGGTCATTGTCACCTACCTCTTCCTTTTTGGTTTGGAAATGACTGGTTACAACGCGTGGCTCAGCGACTACTTTGGCGACCAGGCAAAGCTTCAGCAGACGGTTAAAACCTATCAGGAAACCAGTGCCGTCACCATCCGTGTGATGATTGCCGTCAGCGTGATCCTGATCGCACCAATCGCTGAGGAAATCGTATTCCGCGGTTACATCTACACCGTTACCAAACGCTACTCCGACCGCTTTTTCGCCGCCATCCTCTCCTCCTTGCTCTTTGGCGTGGTGCACTTCAACGTCATGGCTTTTGTGCCGCTGGTCTTCCTTGCGCTGGTCCTGGTTCTCGCCTATGAGCTGAGTGGTTCGATCTGGGCACCGATCTCCATCCATGCGCTTTTCAACGCCACCACGATCCTTTTTCAGGAAGCAAAATTCCACTAACAGACTCATGAACTTTCCTATCATCAAATGCAGCCTTACCGCCGGGCTTGTCCTCGTGCTTTGTTGCTGCGAAGACAAAAAGGCCGGCTCGGACGACGGACGCGATGCCTCACCTGAGTTTGAGCTGGTCACCGGCACCACCGGCGAGGCCCACCCGGAGCTCCATGCCGAGCTGGCAAAGCTGCCCGGGCAGAACGCCATCTCCAAACGCTGTCAGGAATGCCACAAGGCGATCCACCACCATTGGCAGGGGTCCGACCACGGACAGGCAAACCGACGGATTGATATGTCACTGGATACGGAACCCTTCTCAGGCCAAAGATTCGAGTCCGGGGCGGAAAAGTGGTCGTTCACCAAGGACCAGGGGGTACTCACGGTCACCGCCAACGGCAAAGACCACACCGCGGGCATGGTGATCGGTATCAAACCGCTGATCCAGTATCTTGTTGCCGCCAGTGGGGGGCGGTGGCAGACACCCAGCGCGGCATGGGACCCGAAGGAAAAGGAATGGTTCGACGTCTTTAACGGCGACATGCGCACCGAGCAGGACTGGGGTCACTGGACCGGCCGCGGCATGACCTGGAACACCCAGTGCGCCTGGTGCCACATGACCGATTTCCGCAAAAACTACGACCTCGAAACCGATACCTACAAAACCCACTGGAAGGAAATGGGCGTCGGCTGCACCCAGTGTCACGGGCAGGTCGCCGAGCAGGCGGATGGCAAAACAGGCTGCCTGATCGATATCGCCAAACAGCAGAAGCTGAAAAAGGAGCACCCGGACCGGATTTACGACAACTGCGCGACCTGCCACAGTCGGCGCGCCGAGTTCAACGATACCTTCCATATCGGCGACAAGTATGGCGACCACTACCAGCTCCAGCTGCCGACGCTGCCGCACCTGTATTATGCCGATGGCCAGATCCGCGATGAAGACTACGTCTGGACCTCCCTGCGTATCAGCAACATGGGCCACAAGGGGGTCCGCTGTGCCGATTGCCATGACGTGCACAGCACCAAACTCAAGCTGCCATTGGAAAACAACACCCTTTGTATGTCCTGCCACGGAGCTGGCTCCAATGGACGTATTCAGGGGGCTGTCATCATCGACCCCGCCGCCCACTCACACCACTTTGATGTCGGAAAACACAACGACGTCGGCTCCGGCCACTCCTGTGTGGATTGCCATATGACCGAGACCACCTACATGGGCCGCGACCCCCGGCGCGACCACGGGTTCCACGTCCCCGACCCGCAGCTTACCAAGGAGCATGCCATTCCCAATGCTTGTAACAAATGCCACACGGACAAGGATACCGAGTGGTCGATCAAGTGGACCGAAACCTGGTATGGCGACAAGATGCGCACTCCGGAGCGCGTGCGTCAACGCGCCAGGACCCGCGCCATCAGTTCGGTTTACGCGGGAATGCCCGACAGCCTCGAGCCCATGCTCAAGGCCTACGAACAAGAAACCAACCCCTACTGGCAAGCCACCTTGCTCCAGGTCATGCAACCCTACGCCACCGATCCACGGGTCCAGTATCTCGGTCGTCAGGGTGTCCACAGCAAGGAGTCACTGGTGCGCGCCGCAGCCTGTCAGGTGCTCGAGTTCAGCCCGGATAACGGGCCGTGGTTGGAGCCGATGCTGCAGGACCCGGTCAAGGAAGTCCGGATGGCCGCCTCCTGGGCGTGGCGCACACGCCTTTCCGAACGGTCGGAGATCCTCAAGGAGTTAAAAGCGAGTATCATCTTCACCGCCGACCAGCCGTCGGGTGCCATGCGTATGGCCCAGCTTGAATCCGAAGCCAACAACCTGCCGGAGTCAGAGAAGTGGATGAAAAAGGCGCTCGAACTCGATAAAACATCCCCCGGCACCCACGAGTATTACGCTATTTTGTTAGGTCAGATGCAAAGGCCCAAGGAAGCACTCGCCCAACTGGAGATCGCCGCCCAGCTCGATCCCCAGAATGCACGTTATCTCTACCTTCAGGCGCTCACCTACGCCGAGCTTGGCCAAAAGGACAAGACCGAGGAGCTGCTGCGGCAGGTGGTAAAAGTCAACCCGGGTCACGATCGCGCCTGGTATAACCTCGGGTTGCTTCTGGCGGGGCAGAACAAACTCAACGAAGCGATCGACAGCCTGCTCCGGGCCGAGCAGCTGAATCCGCGTGAAGTCAGCTACCCGTACGCCCGCGCCACCGTGCACCTGCGCAAGGGGCAGAAAATGGAGGCATTTGAAGCGTGCCGGAACTGTCTCGGCATCGACCGCAATTATCAGCCAGCCATGAACCTGCTCCGTCAGATCGGCAACCCTAACACCCCGTAGATTTTCCACCGGCAAAGCATGGAAACCCAACCTGTCATCGACACCACCATAGCTGAAAAGCTCAACAGGGTGTCACTGAGGGTTGTGGGCATATGACGGTTATGTGCCTGCCCTTTACCTTTCCCTTACATACGTATTGGTGATTGGTAGGGACATGGTGCTGTAGCGCCTAACCAGTATGAAAAGCGCAGAGTCCTCCTGATGTCGGGTTCTGCGCACTCCAAGGCTATGCACGCTATCAGCCCTGCCATCACTGGTCGCTTATCACAGAGACCAAACGCTTAAAGATCATCCACCTCGAACCAGTTCTTGCCGCGGTGTTCCCGGATGACGGTGAATAGCTCCGCCAGGCGGGCTGGTTGGTGGCCCCGGGCACGGTTTTGTGCCCCGGCCTCGTAGGCGAACCTCCACGCCCGGCATAAGTCGGTGATCCCTCTCCATACCGGGTAACCCGGCTGATAGATATGGGCCGGTTCACCGGTAACGCCATTGAACTCGAGGATTTTGATGTTTTTTCCGGCGCGGAGATCCTCGACGCTGGGCACACGGAGATCGTAGCGACCACAGTGAATCCCATCAGCCGAACGGGTAAGTCGATCGATGGCTTCTGTTAGTTGCGGCGTGATTTCCTTCCGGTCGTCGGTAAAGACGGCACCGCGAGCGTGGGTGCCGATTTCCGCCAGAATGACGGCTTCACCCTTGGCAGGTGTCTCGTCGAGGCGGTCGGCGAATTTTCTCAGATAATACCCCGCCATTGCCACCGCCCGCGGGTCTTCGAGGACGAGATGCTCGATGTTTTTGCGCCCGTCGCCGATGAGTTTTTGTGGGTGTTTGCCAGCCACGCTGTAAAGCCGACCCGTCATCTCATCCGGCATGCGGACGTAGTGGACACCGAATTCAAGCCCGCCGACATACTCCTGGGCAATCACTTCCTCATGGCAGTTCGCCAGGTAGTTGCGCGCCTGTTCCTCGGTTTTGATCACCGCCACACCCTGGCCGCGTTCACCGATGTCGGGTTTGAGCACGATGGGCCAGTCTAGGCTGGATTCCTCCATAAAACGCGTCAGCTCCTGCATGCGTGATTGACCGCACGGGAGGCGGGTATACGCCGGGAGCATCGGGCTGTTTTTAAAAAGTGCCAGCGTATCGCCCTTCGAGTCCATGGCAAAACCACTGTGTGCCATCGCCGGGTTTGCAACGGTAAACAGGGTGGGGCTCCGATGTTTGAGGGATAGCCAGAGGGCGTAAAGCCCCACAGGCAGATACACCACCGACGACGGCCAGAATTCCCATCGGCTCAAGCGTAGCCAGCGCCCATAAAGCATCCTTCTTCCCCGCCAGTTAAACATCGGCAGGACCAGCTTGAGCAGTGCCCAGATAAACAAGCCGGCGGCCAGTAGAATCCAGCCGACGGATTGCTCGTAGAGCTTCAGCCAGCCAATGACTGCTTTTCCCGTCAACATCGCGATACCGCAGAGTACGGGTGTCCAAACCATCGATGCCAGTGCCAGCACCAGGCAGAATTTTTTCAGGCTCCAACCGGTCGCACCCGCCGCCAGATAGGAAACCACGCGGGAGCCGGGGATGAACCGACTGACAAAGATCCAGCGGGCACCATACTTGTCGAAAAACCGGGCACCGCGTTGAATGCGGTCGGGTCGCATTTTTTTTGTCAGCCATTTCCATTGCAAAGCACCCTTGGTAAAGAGCATGCCGAGGCAATAGAGCGCCACGTCACCCGTCCAGATCCCCACGGCACAGGCCGCCGAGACGGCTGCAAACGATAACTCGCCACTGGCGGCGATGAGGCCGCCGGCGATACACGCCAGATCCTCACTGCCATAGGTCGCCAGGGCCAGGGCCAGGGCTAACAACCATGGTCGGTCGGACAGCAGGCGCAGCTCATCTAACAACGCAGAAACAGTATCGGCAACCAGACCCGGGTCCATCATCGGCGTATATCAAGTTTGGAGTGATGTTCGATGCTGTCGCCGGCGAGGTCCGGCATTTCCTCCAGATACCTCCAGGTCGCTTGTGACGGCCCAACGACGACGTGGGATCGGCTCCACGTCTGGGCATCCGGGCGGTTCATGCGCACCGTATACGCCGTTGGTGGGTCCTTACCCGACTGGTAATCACGCAAGGTGTCGGGGTGGATGATTTCCAGCTCCCTGTAGCGCTCGCACCGCGACTGTCTGACCTCCTGATAGCGGTAGGATGACGACGTCAGGGGTGCCTGTGGGATTTCGGAAGACATCGTCTTGCCGTCCCATGCCTCGACCAACAAGTCATGCCGGTCGATGGCCACCAGGGTAAACGCTTTGTAGGAGGCACAATCCGTGTTGCGAAGTTTTTTAATAACCTCCACCGCGTGACGCGCACCGGCAAAATCCAACACAAGCCGGCCGCGGCTGCGTTTGGTTGTGTTCCTTGCAGCCGTCTCGTGCCATCGGTTCAGCAGGCAGACGGTCAGACCCGATTCATTGACCAGCATCCACGTGCCACCGGCATCGGGGTCGGCGGGAGCCAGGAAGCGGGTGCCGTTATCCGCCACCCTCAACGCCGGCGGTAGTGCCCGGCACCGGGTTTTGAGTTCATCTCGATTAAAAAAGACCTCGTAGCCATTTTCATCACGCCACCATGTCATCGTACACATTGCAGGCTACAGGGTGGTCGTATTTTCTGTAAAAAGCAAGGCGGCCTGCCAACATGACAGACCGCCCCACATATGCTTGGAGGCCGGGTTACTTTTTCAAAGCGTCGCGAATCTCCTCGAGCAGGACTTCCTGCTTCGGTGGTGCTGCCGGTGTTTCCGCCTCCTTTTTCTCAAAGGCCGCGATAAATTTCTTCACCACAAGGAAGACGACAAAGGCAAGCAGACAGAACGAGATGGCATCGGTGAGAAATTGACCGTAGGCAATCTCGACGGCTTTGTTGTCGCCCTCGGCAGCTTTCAGTGTCCACTTCAGCTTGGTGAAATCGACACCTGCCAGCAGCAGTCCAAGTGGAGGCATAATGACATTGCTCACCAGGGATTTGACAACGGTGGCAAAGGCTCCGCCGAGGATGAATCCTACGGCCATATCAACAAGATTACCTTTGAAGGCAAATTCTTTGAATTCTTTTAGCATGGTATTTGGGCTTGGGTTGAGTTGTGCGCTGCTCTACCCGGGTATATAGCCTGAACCGACGGGGCTGCCAACCACTTTTCAAGCACCGTCAGGCCGCTTCGATGAGCAACCTGGCTTGGCAAAGCCGCCGAAATTATTCTTCACAAGAAACTGTTCCATCTCCTCGCCAAGCTTCACGATATTGTCGTGTAGCGGGCAAGGATCGTAGTTACCACACCAGCCCTCACCAAACGGGCACATCACGGCTTTGTTCTGTAGTTCGAAGTGTCTTACCACATCAAGCAGGCGGATGTCGGATGGCTCCATGGCAAGCTCATAGCCACCGCCGGGACCCGTGGAGCCTTTGATGATGCCTGCCTGTGAGAGGGTTGTCAGGATTTTTGCAGCGAGGGGTTTCGACAAGCCCCTGGCTTCAGCCACGGCTTGGGAACTCATGGGCCCAAGCTCATCGCGGTAACATTCCGCTAAATAACTAACGGCAGCGACTGCGTTTTGTGCTGTTTTTCCTATTTGCACGATGCCTGTTTAAGTTGGTTTACAAAAGCGGATTGTGGCCAATAAAGCAAAACTCGTGCTCTACGCGCACGACAACAAACACCCACCAGTAAAATAATCAAGCACCAATAAACGAAAAATTTTTATTTAATTCTTCTTTGTATCCGTATTTGTGTTACGAACTCATGCAACTCAAGCTCGAGTATGCAGTGGACATGGATATTAGTCTCAATGAGCAAGTATCTGATAGGGTTGTCAGCAATCCGGATGATCAGGCATCCAGCCCTGCGGAGCTATCGTTTTCCCCCATGTGTTGCTGGAAGCCTGATGAGATCGGACGGCATGGTAAACACCTGGCGATCATGCGGTACGCTTGTGCAAACAAGACCGACTAAGAACTGACTCGCATCAACACCAAGCTCTCTCACAAACTGATTAACCAACGAACCTACCAGATAACAACCATGAAACCACACAGCAAAACAGCCAACATCGCACTGTCGGCGTTCGCCCTGATGTCAGCCTCCAGCTTCACCGCCATGGCGGGTCCGGAAGTAGAGGTCCCAGCACCCGCAGCTGAAAAGGGGGGCTCCATCCTCGATAGCATCCACCTGTTCGGCACAGCACGGCTGCGCTTTGAATACGCGGATATGGACAATCTCGACGAAGCCTATGTCGGCTCGTTACGAGCCCGTTACGGTATTAAGACCGATGCCATAGCCGGCTTCAAATTCCTCGCCGAGGGTGAGAACACGGTGATCCTGACCAACGGTGGCAAATACACGCCGTTCCCCGGATTCATCAACAACGGGCGCTCGGTCATCGCCGATCCGGACAACTTCGAGCTCAACCGTTTGCAGCTGTCCTATAACATCGAGGCCATCGATACCAATATCACGGTCGGTCGTCAGTACATTACCTTCGGCGACCAGCGTTTCATCGGCGCCATCGGATGGCGCCAGAACGACCAGACGTTTGACGCGGTCGTGTTGGAAAACAAGTCCATCGAAAACCTCACCTTCACCTACGCTTATGTGGATCAGGTCAACCGCATCTTCGGCGACCAGACACCGGCGCAGGGACTTGACTTCTGGGATGGTGAAAGCCACCTCATCCACACAGAATACACGGGCATTGAAGACCACACTCTCCGCGCCTTTGCATATTTACTCAAGTTCGACAACTCCGCCCCTAACTCAACGGATACCTACGGCGTCGAGCTAGAGGGTAAAAACGGCAGCATCAATTACCTCTTTACCGTCGCGATGCAAACGGATGCGGATAACAACACGCTGGATTACCAGGAATACTACTTCCGGGGAAAAGTCGGCCAGAACCATGATTGCTGTAACTACGGTGTGGGCTTCGAGGTGATGACCAGTGACGGAAAAGGTGGCCAGTTCCTCTTCCCCGTCGGGACCAACCACGCCTTCAACGGCTTTGCGGATGCCTACCTTGGTACCAACCCACGCGGCCTTGGCCTCGTCGACCTCTACGGGTGGATCGGAACCAAGGCACTGGGCATGAGCCACACCCTTTCCGTGCACAACTACAGCGAGGAATCCGGCGGAGTGGACCTTGGCTGGGAAGTTGACTACGTGGCCGCCAAGCCAATTGGCGAAAACGCTAAATTCATTTTAAAGGCAGCCCACCTGATGGGGGATGGCCCGCAGATCGACATCACCCGCGCTTCCGCCGAGATCAACTACGATTTCTAGCCCGCTGCCGAACCGAGCTTCCTGGTACATCCAGCAGCAAATATCCCATACGGCCGTCCCATTCCGGGGTGGTCGTATTTTTTGTCTCCATGCATGCGATCTCCCACCCCCCGATCACTTAAACATAATTTAAGAATAAAATGTATTTTTTTCTTTATATACTGGGTGTGGGGTGTTATCTCGCGGCCATTGGCGGTGCTTGAGCTATCAACAAGCCCTTGCACCGTACAACAAATACCGGTGATACCCGTCACTGGCCAGAACCAGACCACACAATGAAATACACAAAACACATCCTCATAGCACTCGCCGCCGGCATGGCCGCCGTGCTTCCCACCGCCTGTGAAAAGACCGAAGCAGAGCCTTCCACTGGCAGTAATTCCAGCGGCCAGGACAAAGCCAAGACCGTTGTCACAGAAGAACTCAAGGGCGAAGAGGTCGCCGTCCTCACGGATGCGCCCAACGTGCCGCCGCCGATCACACGCAAGCACCGCACCAAGGTCATTGTGAACCTGGAGGTCACCGAAGTGGTCAAGAAGATGGCTGATGGTGTCGACTACACGTTCTGGACGTTCGGCGGTAGCGTACCTGGGAAATTCATGCGTGTGCGTGAAGGGGACTTCGTCGAGTTCCACCTCGCCAACCACCCCACCAGCAAGATGCCACATAACATCGACCTGCACGCCGTCACCGGTCCGGGTGGTGGAGCGGCCGCATCCTTTACCGCGCCAGGACACGAATCCGTGTTCTCATTTACCGCACTCAACCCCGGCCTGTTTGTTTACCACTGCGCCACGGCTCCCGTGGGGATGCATATCGCCAACGGTATGTATGGCCTGATCCTGGTCGAGCCCAAGGAAGGTTTGCCGAAGGTCGACAAGGAATACTACGTCATGCAGGGTGATTTCTACACCAAGGGCAAGTATGGCCAGGCCGGTCTCCAGCCGTTCAGCATGGAAAAAGCCATCCGCGAGGACGCCGACTACGTGGTGTTCAACGGTTCTGTCGGCGCACTGACCGGCGACAATGCACTGCAGGCGGATGTGGGTGATACCGTCCGTCTCTTTGTAGGTAACGGCGGCCCGAACCTTGTTTCCTCCTTCCACGTGATTGGTGAGATTTTCGACAAGGTCTACACGGAGGGCGGGTTCGGTCAGCCCAATCTCAACGTGCAAACCACCCTTGTTCCCGCAGGTGGCAGCACCATGGTCGAGTTTACCCTCGATACCGAGGGCACATTCATCCTCGTGGATCACTCCATCTTCCGCGCCTTCAACAAAGGTGCCATCGGCATGCTCAAGGCTGGCGGTGGTGACAAAGGCACCAACACGGCGGTCTATTCAGGAAAAACCGACGACCGCGTTTACCAGCCCGAGGGTGGAGCCATCCAATCGATGCCTAACAACGGCAAAGCCCAGGCTCCCGCCAAAAACAAGGAAGAGCGTATCGCACGCGGAAAAGACACCTACACCCAGATCTGCATGGCATGCCACCAGGCCAACGGTGCCGGTATCCCCGCTGCCTTCCCGCCACTTGCCCAATCCGACTACCTCAACGCGGACAAGTCCCGTGCGATCAGCACCGTGGTCAATGGCCTCGCCGGCGAAGTCGTGGTCAACGGCAACAAGTTCAACAGCGTCATGCCCAAGCTCGATCTCAACGATGAGACTGTCGCAAACGTCCTGACCTACGTCTACAGCCAATGGGGTAATAAGGGTTACGAGGTTACTCCTGAAGAGGTCAAAGCCATTCGTGCCAAAGGGGGCACAGCTCCTGACGGTGGGCACTAACACCTGGTGTTTCCGTCAAACAACAACCACGTAACCGACAATGAAAGCGCTCCACACCCTTACCAGCCTACTGCTTCTCAGCGGTGGTCTGGCGATGGGTGTGGAGCCTTCGTCTCCGGCCACAGAAACCAATGCTGTGGCGGGAGAGGAAGGCTCCATGGCGAATATCCCCGCAGGCTCCTATGTCCCGCTTTATACCACGGACAAAACACCACGCAAGGTCGCGGCATTCCGGCTCGATAAAACCTCCGTCACCAAGGGTCAGTTTCTTGCATTTGTCAAAAAACACCCGCGCTGGCAACGGTCGAAGGTCAGCCGCCTCTTCGCCGACAAATCGTATTTAAAAGATTGGAAATCTGACACCGATCCCGGAAACGGCCTCGATGCCCCGGTCACCCATGTTTCCTGGTTCGCCGCCCGCGCTTATGCACAGTCGCTCGGGAAGCGTCTGCCAACCGTTGATGAGTGGGAATACGTCGCCCGGGCGGACAGCACCAAGGCCGACGCCACCTCCGACGACGCCTACACCCAGGTGATCCTGAAGTGGTACTCTGAGCGACCCTCCACAGCCATGGCGTCACCGGAATCCTTTCCCCCGAACATCTACGGTGTCCGCGCACTCCACGGTCTCATCTGGGAATGGAACGAGGATTTTAATAACGCCATGGTCACCGGTGAATCGCGCGGTGATTCCGGCATCGAACGCAATCTCTTCTGCGCTGGTGGTGCGCTGACATCGACGGATGTCAACAATTACGCCGCCTTCATGCGCTACGCATTCCGCTCATCGCTCAAAGGTAACTACACCACGGCCAACCTCGGTTTCCGCTGTGCGGCTGACCTCGTATCCGACGATACGCCCGCCAAGTAATCATCAACCTATTTATTACCATGAAATTCACAGTGTCTCTCATGACAGGATGTCTTCTAACATTGGTGTTTTCATCCTGTGATTCCAAACAGCAAGCATCTAACACCGCCGAAGCCACCACCGCTGAGGAGGAGGCGAACGTCGGCTTCCCGGTGATTGCCGAAGGTGAGAAAAAATCCTGCTGCTCCGAACACCCCACGCCTGAAGCGGTGGAGGCTAGCGCCGATTCCATCTATCAGATTGACAGTGATTGGAAGGACCAGGGCGGCCACGACCGCAAACTCAAGTCACTCGGTGGCCGCGTCCAGGTTCTCACCATGGGATACTCCACCTGCAAGTTCGCCTGTCCCCGTTTGCTTGCGGACATGCGCCTGATCGAAGCAGGGCTGCCCAAGGACGTCGCCGCCAAGACGGGTTTCACCTTTGTTTCCATCGACCCCGAAACCGATACCCCGGCCCGGCTCGCCGAGTACCAGGAGGAAAATAACATCGACCCCACCCGCTGGACCCTGCTGACCGGGGAAACCTCGTCCGTGCAGGAGCTTGCCGTCGTTCTCGGCATACAATACCGCAAGATTGACGCCAGGGACTTCGCCCACTCCAACCTGATCACCGTTCTCAACGCCAAAGGCGAAATCATCCACCGTCAGGAAGGCCTCGCGGCCGACCCTGCCGCCACCATCAAAGCCATCATAGAAGCTACCCAATAAACCAACCCACAACCCGAATTATGTTATCCAAATCACAAGCGCGCGCCTTCTTTCTGGGAGGCACTGGCGTCTTTACCGCCGCCTTCCTCGCCCTCACCTATGACTCCCACAGGCAGGTGCCCAAACAGACCAACGAAGACAAGCTCACACCCGAGGTCATCGCCGGTAAGGTCATCTGGGAGGACAACAACTGCATGGGCTGCCACACCCTCTTCGGCGAAGGCGCCTACTACGCACCGGAACTCACCAAGGTGGTCGAGCGCCGCGGCAAAGGTTTTATCAGATCCTTCCTGAAAGACCCCCAGGCCATGTTCCCGGGTGAGCGGAAAATGACGAATTACAACTTCACCGATGAAGAAATCGAAAACGTCATCGCATTTCTCGAATGGTGTGGCGAGGTGGATCTCAATGGCTTTCCCGCCAAACCACCGCTTGGCCGCGTCGCCACGCAACCCGTGGTCACCAGCACAGTCCCCCAGCCTGAGCTGTTCACCACCAAGACCTGCATCGGATGCCACAGCGTCAGCGGCACAGGTGGAAACATCGGTCCCGCTCTCGATACCGTCGGCGCAAGGCTCACCCGTGATGAAATCAGGGCGCAGATAGAAAACCCACGCCCCGTCGAACCCGGCAAAATGATCATGCCCAAACTACCGATCACTCCTGAGGAGCTCGACATCCTGGCCGACTACCTCGAACAACTCGGAAAAACCAAGTAACAAGAACCCGTTCACTTCTAACATTTTACAATCATGAAATTCAAGACACAGAAGATCGCCTACTGGTTCTTCGCGCCCGCGCTGCTGTTGCTGGTGCTCCAGATCGTTTACGGTTTCATCATGGGCTTCGCCCACATGGGCTACGACGTCCTGCACGACATCATCCCCTTCAACACGGCCCGTGCGGTCCACACCAACCTGCTTATCGTATGGTTGCTGCTTGGATTCATGGGTTCGGCCTACTTCATCATCCCCGAGGAGGCCGATCGCGAACTCGCCTGGCCGAAACTCGCCTACGCCCAGCTCATCTCGTTCCTGCTGGTCGGCGTGACGGCGGTGATTTGCTATCATCTCAACATCTGGGAGGGACGCAAGTTCCTCGAAATCCCTCGCCCGCTCGACTATCTGGTCGTCGCCAACGTGCTGCTTTTCCTGGCCAACATCGGCTGGACGGTGTGGAACGGCAAACGTTTCACCACCACCGCCATCGTCCTCTACATGGGCCTGCTGGCCGCGGGATTGCTCTATCTGCCGGGCATGATCACCTTCGACAACCAGACGCTCGATTCGTTCTACCGCTGGTGGGTCGTCCACCTCTGGGTCGAGGGCGTGTGGGAACTGATCATGGGCGGCATCCTCTGTTTCCTGCTCATCAAGCTCACCGGCGTGGACCGCGAAATCGTCGAAAAGTGGCTCTACATCATCGTCGGCCTGACATTCATCTCCGGCATCCTCGGTACCGGCCACCACTATTACTACATCGGCGTGCCGCGCTACTGGCTGATCGTCGGCGGCATCTTCTCCGCCCTCGAGCCGCTGGCCTTCCTCGGCATGGCGATCTACGCGATCTACATGGCGAAAAAGGGCGGTCGCAAGCACCCGAACAAGACCGCCCTGACCTGGACACTGGGTTGCGCGGTCATGTCCTTCGTCGGCGCCGGCTTCCTCGGCTTCGCCCACACCCTGCCGCAGGTGAACCTGTGGACCCACGGCACCCTGGTCACCGCCATGCACGGCCACCTGGCCTTCTGGGGTGCCTATGCGATGATTGTCTTCGCGATGATCGCCTACGCGATGCCGCTGTTGACCGGCCGCAGGTTGTGGGACACCGCCGCCTCGAATTTCGGATTCTGGATCTCGAACATCGGCATGGTTTCCATGACCGGAGCCTTCGCAGTGGCCGGAGTGAGCCAGGTGGTGCTCGAAAGGCGCACCGGAGTGGATTTCCTGGAGGTGCAGAAGGAAGTCGAACCGCACTTCCTCGGCCTGGTGCTGGCCGCCGCCCTGTTCACCGTCGGCATCCTGCTCTTTGTTCTGAACTTCATCCGCTATGGGCGCCCGTCCGACGAGGCGCTCGGCAACGACCCCGCCGAGTCATGACACCGACCCTGATTCAGAACGCGCCTGCGATGGCAACGGATCTGCCGTTTTACCTGCCCGCCGGGCGCGAGGTGGAGCTGGGCGAAAAAGCCCACCGCTCGCAGCTCCCGCTTATGCTCAAGGGACCGACCGGCTGCGGCAAAACCCGTTTCGTCGAGCACATGGCCGCGCGCCTCGGCCGCGAGCTGGTCACCGTGTCCTGCAACGAGGACACCTCCGCCACCGACCTGCTCGGCCGCCACCTGCTGGTCGGCGGCGACACCGTCTGGAACGACGGTCCGGTGACCCGCGCGGTGCGCTCCGGCGCCCTGCTCTACCTCGATGAGATCGCCGAGGCCCGCGCCGACGCCGTCGTCGTCATCCACTCGCTCACCGACCACCGCCGCGAGATCTTCCTTGATCGCACCGGCGAGCGCCTGCGGGCGGCCGGCGACTTCATGCTCGTGGTCAGCTACAACCCCGGCTACCAGCGCAGCCTGCGCGAGCTCAAGCCCTCGACCCGCCAGCGTTTTGCCGCCCTGAATTTCGGATACCCGACCGAAGCCGACGAAATCACCATCGTGGCCACGGAGTCCGGTGGCGATGAGGCGACCGCCAAGAAAATCGTCCGCATCGGCCGCAAAATCCGCCAGCTCACCGAGCTGTCGTTGATGGAGTCGGTCTCGACCCGCCTGCTGATCGCCGCCGGCAAGCTCATCACCGCCGGCATCCCGCCGCGGCTCGCCTGCACCACCGCCATCGCCGAACCCCTCAGCGATGACGAGGAAGCCGTCGCCGCGATGCGCCAGGTCATTGAAATTAGCATTTAAAACCACGGAAGACACAGAAGGCACGGAAGTTTTACCTGCTTGCAACCCGCTACCAGCTACCCGCTACTAACAAAACATGTTTGAATGGGAGGAAAGCACGTTTTTGGGGCTGAAATCGCTTTACCAGCGCTTTGTCACCAAGCCGCAACAACGTGAAATCGAGGACCGACAAGCCGGGCTAAGCGACCACCGAGGCTCGCTCATCCTCCTTGCGCGTATGCTGTCGGGGAAAAACCTGGGCATTTTTGAAACCGGGCACCGTATCCTCAGCACCAAGGACCGGGTTTGTTTGCCACCGCAGTTTCATGAGGCGGACTCCGTTGAGGCGAACACCCGGCTCTACGAACTGAAAACCATCGTCGCGGCACTCGCCATGCGCGACGACTGGACGGGCAACGTCTACGAGCTTGCCAATTACGTCAACCAGCTGTCTGACGAATTCCCCTTTCTGGCGGAAAAAGTGGTTTGGTTGGAAAACAGGCTCGTGGATGACGAGGATACCCTCTGGGATATCCTGGGCGCCCCCAAGCATACCGTCGAATCGACAGCTAAAGACCAGCTCTCCGCCGCCGTCGAGGAGCTTGACCAGGCTTCGGTGGATATCACCACCGAGATCGAGGGTAAGGGTCAGATGGATGTCGAGGTGCTCGCCGCACCCGAGGACGATGGCCATGGTGCCGACATGCCGATCCACACTTTTGAAAAAGCCGAGTGTCTGGAGGAAACCAGTGGCCTGAGCCGTAAGACCGACGATGAGGACGAGCTGGAGGAACACGCGGAAGCGCTCAAGGAAGTCGATATGAAGGAGGTCATGCGTTCGCAGGAACGGCCCAAGTCGATTTACCGGAGTGACATCATCCTCGACGGACTCAATCTTGAGGTCAACGACACCACACCTTCCGCAGGCATCCCCTACCCGGAGTGGGACTACCGTAAACGTGATTACAAACAGGACTGGTGTTATCTCCAGGAAAAGAGAAACCGGGAAAACCACCCCGACTGGATTGCCGCTACGGAAATCAAACACGCCGGCCTGGTCGCGCAGCTGAAGCGGCAGTTTGCCAGTCTGACCTCGGAGTATCTCAAGCTGAAGCGGCAACCTAACGGAAATGACTTTGATATCGATGCCGTGATCGATTCCCAGGTGCAGCTTCGCACTGGCCACACACCGTCCGAGGCGATCTATCTGAATCAGAAAAAGGACATCCACGATGTCGCCGCGGTGCTGCTCCTCGACCTCAGCTTCTCCACCGACGCCTGGGTGCGCGACGTGCGGGTGCTCGATGCCATCATGGAAACGGTTTACTGTGTCGGTGAGGTCATCGACGGCGCCATCGAGTCCTTCGCCGTCGCCGGTTTCTCGTCGAACACCCGGCGGTCGTGCCGCTACGAACTGCTCAAGGACTTCCACGAACCGTGGCGGAAGGCGAAGCTCCACTTCGGCGCGCTCCAGCCGCAGGGCTACACCCGGATCGGCCCGGCGCTGCGCCACGCCCATGAGATGCTTCTCAACCAGCACGCCTCGCACAAGGTCGCCATCCTCGTCACCGACGGCCGTCCCTGCGACTACGACCGCTACGAAGGCACCTATGGCATCCGCGACGTGCGCAAGGCGATCGAAACCGGCAAGCTCCACGGGCTTCGCACCCACGCTTTCGCCATCGAGAAGCAGGCCACGGAAACTTTTCCGATGATGTTCAGTCGTCACCACTTCGATGTTGTCAACTCCCCCCAACAACTCAGCCAGTATATGAGCAAGCTGTTTTCAAAACTGATTGCCAGTTAGATTTGTTGGACAGCATGAACAGAATGAATCAAATTAAGAAAACTCTTAGTGATGGCGTCTAAAAAATTCTGTTACACTCTGTAAATTCTGCCCAGCGCCGCAGGCATCAACCCTGGAAATTATCCTATTCACCCTATCAAAATAATGTCTGCCCAAGCCACCACATCCATCGATCCGAAAAGCATCTGGTACCCGCCGGGCGGCCTGTTGATTTGGTCGCTCGTATTAATGGAGCTGTTTACCTTCGGTGTTGCCCTGATCGCATTCATGGTATCAGCCCAAAACGACCCCGGGGTATTCCACGCATCACGCCTCCTGCTGAACCCGCTGTATGGCGTGATCAACACGGTTTTTCTGCTGACCAGTGGCTATTTCATGGCGTGTAGTGTGGAGCAGGTCAAACGTGGCGACATGCAGCGCGCGCACCGTTTGTTGTTATTCACCATGCTGGGCGGCCTGCTGTTTCTTGTGCTCAAAGCCGTCGAATATCATGGGAAAATCCAGGATGGCCTGGTCCTGGGCTATGACACCTTCTTTACCTTCTACTGGTTGCTCACCTGTTTTCATGTGATGCACGTCCTGGTCGGGCTTGTGATCCTCGCCAGCATGGCATTCCGACTCAAAAACCCGAACAAAACGATTGCAGCGGAGGACTACGAGGCCGGGGGCGTCTTCTGGCACATGTGTGACCTGATCTGGCTGCTGCTGTTTCCGGTCATCTACCTACTTGTCTAAAGCTATGAAAAACATCACCACGCTTGGCGTTCTACTATTACTAACAGCCATCGCTGTATTCGCCGCAAACATGCTACAGGACAGCGGCTACCTGGTCCTGGCCGTGCTTGGTCTCGGTGTGGTCAAACTCCTTCTCGTCGCCTTCCAATTCATGGAACTCAAAAGAGCCAACCTTTTCTGGAAGGCCGCGTTATCGATGGTGGTCGTGCTCTTCCTTGCCTCCTCCTGCATTATCCTCCACTGACCACAGCACAGCGATTATTCATAAAACCATGCGAAAGAAAAAGCCCCACCTCTTTGTAGCCCTTGGCGTCCTAATGATGATCGTTGGAACTGTTGCCATGGGAACCTGTATCTTTGGTGGTCGGCTTAGCCCGGGGGAATCCTTTGCGCTTCCGTTTGGTTTTGTCACTGTCGCCGTGGGTGCCATGTTGCTGACCCGGTCCGCCATCTCGGTCTTTTTCCTGTTTCTCTACGCCATCACCATCCTGGTCATCAACATCGTCCACGGCGATTTCTTGAACCCGCTTCCCGTCTCCTGTCTTATACTGTTAGGTTTGTGTTTTCCCCTGGCGAAGAATGCCAGGAAGTAGCCGGGCACTACTTCTCGAACCTGAGCGTGTGCAGGACTTGCTGGACATAGCCGTTGTTGAGTCGTTGCTGGAGTTTTTGGGGGTCTCCTGTTGAAGGGTCGAGCATCATGACGGCGACCAGACCATCGGCTTTACCGGGCTGAATGATCGCTACGAACTTGACGAAGTACTTTTTGTCATCCTTGCCGGACATTTGTCCCAACAGGACACCTGCGTCGTAGGGGCCGACTTTGGTCTGGTAGCGGTCGACAATTTTTCCACCGACGTAGCCGTTAAAAAACTTCGGCACCATCTGACTTTCGATCATGGCCAGAGCCTTTTGCACCCGCAGTTTGGAGGAGTCCTTCACGCCGACCTTCAGGGAGGTAAAGCGGATGTTTTCCATGAGTTTCTTATCCTTGGTAGCCAGGCTAACACGAATGATCTCCGGCACCTTGGGTTTTCCCGTGATAAAGATGCCTTGATCAGCTGCCGCTTTGGGTAACACAATGGAAAATGGTGCGTCTGGCGCCTCATCCGACCCTTGTTTCCTCAGGTATGCCTTATCGACAACGATGAGCTTGCCTTTGTGGCGCATGTCGTCGACTTTCTCCTCGACGGCCCTTAGGTCTGTTAGGGTGGGCGCTGTGGGGGATGGTGCCTTGGGAAAGGTGAATGCCGGGAACTGTGCCCCGATGAGCTGTTTAAGCCATACCGATTTACTTTTATCGGCCATGTCGAGCATGCTGGCCTTTTTATCGGGTGTTGTCCGGGTGACAAACTGTCGGCCAATCAACGTTTTCCCATCATGGGTGGTATGGAAAAAGAAAAGGTTGAACTCCACGACCTGCTCATTGGACTGCACAAAGGAGATCGCCGCAGTTTGATCGTTTTTCATCGGCATGACCTCGTAGCTCATGCCTTGTTTTTTGAGGTTTTCCGCCATGGCATTGACACGCGCCCTGGCATCGTTTGTCCCCGGATAGATGAACATGCTCAAGAGCCTCGTCCAGTTCTTCACCCCTTGTTTTGGCGGAAAATACTCGTTCACGAGAGTATGTTTGTTCCCGCCAACATATCCCAGAGTGAACCGGGTACCAGTAAAAGTGACCTATGGCGGGGTTGGCCTGACTTCTCCAGCGTCATCCGTGGTCGCCGGTGCTTTTTCCTGGGCAGCCAGTGTCAGGCTCCCCATCAGCCACGTGCAAAGAGTTAAAAAATGCCGACGAGTATGATGGTAATGAATGATCACGTCTGTCACCTTAGCATAAACTTACAGCACCAACAAAGTAGATATGGATAAAATAGGGAGAGCCGGAATAGGATGGATGGTCGTTCCCAGGTCTCGTAAACAGACAAGGACCAGGAGGGATGCAGATGGATGTGCTCAAGTTGCACACCTGTTTAGCCTGCCTTCAAAGGGGCCTCATTTTTATTTGGATCCAAGGTGAGCTTTCCTTGGACAATCATTGTTTCTTCTGCCCGATACGCAAGAGCTCGGGGAGTATTTTTCGTTCTGTGTCAACCAGGGCCTGTTGGGCTGGCGTTACTTTCGCGCTTTCATTCCCGAGTATATCGGTGCGGTAGATATGCATCATGAGGTAGGCTGCGTCGAGGAGCCTGAACCCGTCAAAAAACAAGATGCCACCGGGCATCATGTGGGTGCATCAGGGCGCGCTGCTGTTTAAACAAAAGATCGTCGTCACCGATCCGGAAAACTTCCACCTGGTCCTCCGCACCTATGCCCAGGTGTGCGATGAAGAACGGTGCAGCGAACTGCGGGCCGTCTATGCCAATCAGGGTCAGGGAGTCATTTTCACCGAGTATCGCGGAGACTTTGAAGAGCTGCCCAAGGTTGATTTGGACATTTCATAACGCTTGAGCCTGAGGGCGTTGACGATGACGGAGACGGAGGATGCGCTCATCGCCGCGCCGGCAATCATCGGGCTGAGCAGATGCCCTGTTAGCGGATAGAGCACTCCGGCGGCGACGGGGATACCGACGGCGTTGTAGGCGAATGCAAAGAACAGGTTTTGGCGGATGTTTTTCATCACGGCCTTGCTCAGTTGGATGGCTTTCAGGATGCCGTTGAGGTCGCCTTTGACCAGGGTGATGGCGGCACTCTCGATGGCAATGTCCGTGCCGGTTCCCATCGCGATTCCCACGTGGGCTTCGGCGAGCGCGGGCGCGTCGTTGATGCCGTCTCCGGTCATCGCGACGATGGCTCCCGAGGCCTTGAGTTTTTTGACAATCTTGATTTTGTCCTCCGGTGACAGCCCGGCATGGACTTCATTGATGCCCGTGGCTTTTCCCACGGCTTCGGCGGTGGCCGGGTTGTCTCCGGTGCACATGATCACCCGCACACCGATGGCGTGCAGCCGTTCGATGGCTTCGGACGAGGTGCTTTTGATCGGGTCGGAAATGCCGAGGATCCCGAGCACCCGGTCGTCCTCGGCAACCCAGACGATGGTTCTGGCATCCTTTTGTAAATCGTGTGCCGGTTTTTCGAGGAAGGCGGGAATGGCGATGCCGCTGTCCGCGATGAACTCCTGCTTGCCAACCCAGATGGTTTTTCCATCGACCACTCCGGTCACCCCGCCACCCGTTTTGGACTGGAAACCGGTGGCATTGGGGATGTCGATGGCCAGATCCTTGGCTGCGTCGATGACTGCCTTTGCCAGTGGATGCTCGCTGCCCCGTTCCAGTGCCGCGGCGACTGTTAGCATGTGTATCTCATCGACACCATCAGCGGGTATCTTGCTGGTGACGCTCGGTTTTCCTTCGGTGAGCGTGCCCGTCTTGTCGGTGACCAGGGTGTCCACTTTGCCGGCGGTCTCGATGGCCTCGGCATTTTTTACCAGCACGCCCGACTGCGCAGCCCTGCCGACACCGACCATGATCGACATCGGAGTGGCGAGTCCCAGGGCACAGGGGCAGGCAATAATCAGTACGGACACGGCATTGACGACGGCAAAGGCCATCGCCGGCGCCGGGCCGAAGACCGCCCAGACAACCAGGGTGACCACGGATACGAGCAGCACGATGGGGACAAAGTACCCGGCGACGGTGTCGGCGACCTTCTGGATCGGGGCGCGGCTGCGCTGGGCTTCCGCAACCATGTGAACGATCCGGGAGAGCACGGTATCACTGCCTATTTTCTCGGCCTGCATCAGGAAGGTGCCGGTCTGGTTGACGGTGGCGCCGATCACGGCATCGTCCCGGGTTTTGGAAACAGGAACGGGTTCGCCCGTGATCATGGATTCATCGACGTTGCTTTGTCCCTCGGTGATGTGACCGTCGATCGGGATTTTCTCGCCCGGACGTACACGTAGAATGTCTCCTATCTGGATATCCTCGATGGCGATTTCCTGTTCGTTGCCATCGGTGACGCGGAAGGCGGATTTGGCGGCCAATCCCATCAGCGCCTTGATCGCCTGCCCCGTCTGGCTGCGTGCCTTGGCTTCTAGCAGCTGCCCGAGCAAAACCAGCACTGTGATGACGGCCGCAGCTTCAAAGTAGAGACCGACCTCGCCATGGGAACGGAACGAGTCTGGGAAAATGTTAGGCAAGAAGACAGCAATTGTGCTGTAAACATAAGCAGAGCCAACACCGAGCGAGATCAGGGTGAACATATTCAGGTGCCGGTTTTTGACGGAATTCCAGCCCCGCATAAAAAAAAAGCCGCCCGTCCAGATCACCACCGGGGTGGTCAGCACGAACTCAATCCACTTGGAGGTTTTTTTGGATATGATCGACTCAATGTCCAGCCCCGGAAACATCCCCGCCATGGCGATCACAAAGACGGGAACCGTGAGGATGAGGGCGATCCAGAATTTTCGGGACAGCTCGGCGATTTCCTGTTGGGCATGATCGTCACCAGAGTCGCCTTCAATGGGCTCCAATGCCATGCCGCATTTGGGGCAGTCGCCGGGCACGTCGGAAATGACTTCAGGGTGCATCGGGCAGGTCCACTGTCCGGGCGCGGCTTTCATTTCGTGTGATGCGGTGGGTGCAGAGTCGCCACCCTTATGGTAGCAGCAAGATGAATGCTCATGATCCATCGTGTATGAATCGGGATGAGATTTGAATTTCTCCAAGCAGCTCTCGCTGCAAAAATAGTAACGTTTCCCCGCATGGTTACACTGGTACGCGGTGTCACTGGAAACGGTCATGTTGCAGATAGGGTCTTGGTGCTGATCGTTTTTTGGGAATAGTTTGTTAGTAGTCATCGAGGTTAGATTATTTTGTCGCAATTAGCGTCACCTAAATCCCTCAGATTCCGAGCCGTCAGAGTCAGGGAATAGATAATGAATTTCCCATCCTTTTTGAATTCCACGAGTCCGGCTTTTCTCAGTATTCTGAGGTATTGTGACGCTGTAGGAATCGGAATACCCATGACGTGAGACAAATCGCAGACACAGCAAGGCTCCAGACTTAGCAAATGCATCACCTGCAAGCGGCACGGGTGCGACAGCGCCTTGTAGATAACCGCCATGTCAATGAAGGTATTCTCAGCCAACTCTTTTTTTAGACGGGATACTTTGCTTGTATTAAGGCACTTAGGGGTATCGGATGTTGCAGGAACGGCTTTCATTATACGAAATTGTAAAATAATACTTGATTGGTTCAAGTGTTGAATTACATTATACGCAATCGCATATCGTTCGTGCCGTGTAAAGAAGCCGTTTGATGAATGAAAATGATGTTTCGTAAGCTTACAGCAACAGTTTTGCTTTGGTTGATGTTAGTGGTAGTCGCCACTTCGCAGCCAGGCCTTGGCTATTGTCTTTGCCTACATAAAGTTTTCGTGGGAGAATGCGAGTGCCTTGATATTACTCCCGAAGGAACCTGCTCACGTGTTAGTGGTGAAGGCTCTTGCAAATGTTCTTCGCAAGACACCTCTGAGATTGATGCTTCCCCTAAGCGAGCCCAAGATTGTTCGCTAAATCTCTGCATCGGGCTAGACAATTTTGTTGTTGTAGATGCTGCTCAAACCTCTAGCCGGGACGGGTCTGACTCCATGGCCCCTCCAAGGCAGTTTGGGGAAACCGCCGCCGCCATTTCGCATAGAAGCTCCATCTATGGCATACGTGGAAGCCCACCGTTTGTGGGGCTCATTCCCTCTGTACCTTTTCGTGTGAGGTATTCAGTGTTTCTCGTTTGATTCACTGGTTTGACAGCGAGAGCTCATTTTTTGCGCACGCTTTTTTGTGCCCTGAAGCCGCCGTTATTTTTTGCGACATCTCAGCCATAGCCGAGTCCTCTGTTAGGACAGGCACCCATTCAAACCAAGTGACTTCAAACCTATATTCCTATGTATTTAAGGCTCCCTATTTATATTATTTCTCCACTACTATTCATTTCCTGCGCCTCTGACCCCCAGTCTCGATCAAGCAGCGAATCAGCCAATGGATTAACTTCGGGACACAACACCCGAATACAATCAGCCCCTCTTTTGACGGGGGTCATCTCCCGCAATCGTGCTATCCGATATGCGTTGACCTATAGCCCCAGATTGCAGTCCCAACGCGCAGAACTCCGGGCTCTTCAGGCGGAAACAATCCAAGCCGGACTGCGACCTAATCCCGAACTCGGACTGGACTTGGAGAACTTCGCCGGAAGAGGTGGCAGCAGGGGTTTCAATGGAGCTGAAATCACAGCAGCTCTATCTCAGAAAATGGAACTCGGAGGTAAACGATCCAAGCGAACGATGATCGCGGCACTAAAAGCCGCAGAACTGAAGGCCGAGATTGCCAGCGACGAACGGAATGTCCGGATTGCCGCCGACATCGCTTTCACGACTCTTCTTGAAGCCCGGAAGCTTCGCGAATTGAGCCAACGAAATCTTACCCGTGCAGAAGAAAACTTGAGCACGCTGAATACTTTGCTTGAGGTAGGAAAAAGCAACCAGATCGATGTCGGCAAGGCGAAGCTAGCCATCTCCGAGGCTAAGGAAAGTCTTGCCGAAGCACGTTCTGCGGAGAGTGCCGCAGCCGCAGAGCTGAGTCAGATATGGGGAGGCGGCGCAGCCAATGTCACCGCAGCCGGATCGCTTGGTCCGCCGCAAGGCGCTGCGCCGTCAAACCCAGAATCTGCGATCTCCCGCCATCCGGCGATGCGTGCCGCGGCTCTCCGTTTTGCCCGTGCACAAGCCACCTACGATCTCGAAAAAGCAAAGCGTTTTTCTGATGTGGAAGTAGGTGGTGGAGTCCGCGAAATGCACGATTCCAATGAAACGGCGGCGGTTGTCGGCGTTCGCATTCCCCTACCTCTATTCGACCGTAATCAGGGCAATATCCAAGCAGCCAAGGAACGTCTCGACAGCTCCCGGGCCAATGGACGCGCCACCGAAAGCGAACTTCGCTCCCGGATAGCGAAACTCTCCTCAGATCTCCGTGCCGCCCGTAGCCGTGCCAGCGAGTTCGACTCACGAACGGTCGATGCAGCCCAACAAGGACTGAAAGACACCCTCGAAGCATACAACGCAGGCAAAGCTTCTTTGCTCGAAGTTCTCGATGCCCGCAAAACACTTTTCAAGGTCGAGCGCGGTCAGACCCGCGCCCAGGCCGATCTTCTCCGCGCCCACAATTCCCTAAAAACAATGACTAACACCTAAAACTACCACTATGAAATCAATACAAAAACTAAGCCTGGTCATCTGCCTCGGAATTCTATCTGTTTTTCTGGCCGCGTGCGGCTCCGAAAAAAACAAGACGACCAAAACCTCCGAATCCAGCAAGGAATCCTCCGGTGGTGAAATCGAAGTCCATGCCAAGGCCGACTGCCCCACCGGAGAAGGCTGCTTCATTTGCGATGCTTCAAAACGAGATGCCAAACGTCTCTGGTGCAAGGAGCACGACCGCTACGAAGATCGTTGCTTCCTTTGTCACCCGGACATCAAAGATCCCAAGAGATTGTATTGCACCGAGCACGGTGTCTATGAAGACGAATGCTATCTTTGCCATCCAGAATTAAAGGGAAAGGGCGACAAGACCGGAGCCGCCGCACCATACGCACCTGCTAATGTTTTGATGTGCAAAGAGCATGGTGTCCCGGAAAAGGAATGCGCCGTCTGCCAACCTCAGCTCGCAGCCGGCCTCAAGGCGGGGCAAAGTCTCAAGATTCGTGTCGCATCCGCCGAGTCAATGGAGAGAGTCGGAGTTAAAGTTTCCAATCCCGAAACGACCACTGCTCAGGCTGCCGTCGAAGCATACGCAACGGTCGATTACAATCAAAACAAGGTCGCGAAGATCACTCCTTTGGTCGAGGGCATCGTGCAGAAAATTGCCGTGGTTCCTGGTCAGAAGGTTGCCGCCGGTGAGGTTCTCGGCACAGTGAATTCACCGGATTTTGCCGAAATGAAAAGCCGTTTCCTCTCTGCGAATGCCACTAAGAAGCTCGCTGACCTACAGGAAAGCCGTGAACGTAAGCTGGCGGACAAACGGATCTCAGCAGCCGCCGATCTTGAAGCCGCCGCGGCCGCAGCAGAAGTCGCCGAAGTAAATTTGTCTGCAGCACGCCAGCGCTTACTCAATCTCGGATTGAGCGATAGCGAAATCAATCTGCTCGCCACCGATGGTCGTCCGACTTCTTTGCTCACTCTGAAAGCTCCTTTCGCAGGAACCATCGTTGACCGCGATGTCTCCGTGGGAGAGCGGATCGAACCTGGCGAAGCGATCTTCGTTCTGGCCGATCTCTCGACCATGTGGCTTGAGCTTTCTATTCCTGCCCGCGATGCCGCAGGCCTAACACTAGGAATGGAAGTAAGCGCAACTTTCACGGACATACCGGATACAGTCATCACCGGCAAACTTGTATGGGTGGCGAGTGCGGTTGATGAAAAATCCCGACGCATCCAGGCACGCGCTTTGGTCAGCGCACCTCCAGCCTCTTTGCGCAAAGGCCTGTATGGGGAAGCGCGCATCCACCTTGGCAAGGCCAACCCTTCGCTCGCAGTTCCCACAGGCGCGATCCAGACCATTGATGGAGTGCCTTTCGTCTTTGTCCGCCAAGAACCCGCACTCTACGCAGCAACCCGCGTCGAACTCACACCCGGAGCAGCTTTCGGAGAACTGACCGCGATCCACAGCGGACTCGCACCCGGCGACAAAATCGTCAGCCAAGGCAGCTACATCCTCCGCTCGGAGTTTCTCAAATCACTTCTTGGTGCAGGCTGCGTCGATGATTGATAGCCGCCACACCAGCCACACACCGATCTTTCTATTTTTTAATCTATTCCGCATCCATGTTCACACACCTCATACGTTTCTGTCTGGCCAACCGCCTGTTGGTATTTCTATTCACCGCTCTGATCGCAATCGCCGGGATCTGGGCGGGATCGCGTGTACCCGTTGATGCCTTTCCGGATACCACTCCGATCCAGGTTCAGATCAATACCGTCGCTCCGTCTCTCAATGGCGAAGAGATCGAGCAACAGATCACTCTACCCGTTGAACTGGAAATTTCCGGCCTTCCCGGACTCGTCAGTGTTCGCTCAGTATCCAAATTCGGATTATCCCAAGTTGTCGCCACCTTTGATGACGATACGGAGATCACCACCGCCCGACAGTATATTTCTGAAAGGCTCCTCACTGTCGAGCTGCCCGATGGAGTTGGTACACCGCAGATGGGACCGATCTCGACTGGGCTCGGTGAAATCTTCCACTACGTGATCCGCAGTAACGATGGCAGCCGCAGTCTTGAACAACTGCGAACCATCCATGACTGGATCATCAAGCCCGAGCTTCGCAAAGTCCCCGGCGTTGCAGAAGTAAACTCTTGGGGAGGCCTCGAAAAACAATACCACGTCGTTGTCGATCCAGAGCTGCTGGTGAAATTCAACTTGTCCCTCTCTGATGTCGTCGAAGCTTTGGAAAAAAATAACCGCAACGTGGGCGGAGGCCGGGTCACCGTCAGCGGTCAGGATTTGCTGGTCCACGGCATTGGACGCGTTACTTCCATTCCGGAAATCGAGCGTATTCAGGTCGCCTCCAGCGATGGCACTCCGATTCGTGTTTCGGACATCGCGCAAGTCCGCATCGGCAGCGAGTTGCGCCGTGGCGCGGTCACCGCCGATGGACAGGGCGAGGTCGTCCTCGGCCTCGCCTTCATGCTGATGGGTGAGAACGCCCAGGAAGTCACCCAGGCACTCAAAGTCCGCTTGGAGGAAATCCGACCGTCACTCCCGGATGGAGTGGATGTCCAAATCGTATATGACCGAACCGAACTGACCGATTCGGTGCTCGATACCGTGACTCACAACCTCGTCGGAGGCGCGATACTCGTCACCCTCACCCTATTGATCCTTCTTGGAAACGTCCGCGCCGGCCTGCTGGTCGCCGTCTGCATCCCGCTTGCCATGTTGTTCGCTGTGCTGGGAATGAACTATTTTGCCATCACCGCCAGCCTATTGAGCCTCGGCGCCATCGACTTCGGACTCATCGTTGATGGCTCGGTGGTCATGACGGAAGCCAACCTGCGTGGACTCGCCGAACGCACCCGCCAGGCCGGGCGGAAACTCACCATCGCTGAGCGCTTCGATTGCATCCTCGAATCCAGTCGCTCGGTCGCCCGCCCGATCCTCTTCGGCATGGGCATCATCGCCGTCGTCTTCCTGCCGATCCTCACCCTCGAAGGCACCGAAGGGAAAATGTTCCGCCCCATGGCCATGACCTTTATCCTCGCCCTGATCGGCGCGCTTGTCATCGCCATCGTCATCTCACCGGTCCTGGGCCATCTCTTCCTTCCCCGCAAATTCAAGGACAAGGAGGGCTGGTTTTCGCGCAAGCTCACCGGCGGCTACTCGGCGATCCTCGGCATGGTTCTGAAAATCCGTTGGATCGTCCTCGCCGTTGTCCTCGCGCTGCTCGTCGTCACTGGCTACGTCTCGACCCGTCTTGGCGGTGAGTTCATCCCGCGCCTCAGTGAAGGTGCCGTCGTGGCAAACACCATCCGCTTGGCCGGAACCTCCATCGATACCTCCACCGACTACAACACCCGTATCGAAAAACTGCTCAAGGAAAGCTTCCCCGATGAGATCCGCCACGTCTGGAGCCGCATCGGCACCGCCGAAATCGCCACCGATCCGATGGGCACCGAACTCACCGACATCTTCCTTTCCCTCACTCCCCGCGAGCAGTGGACCCGTGCCGAAACCCAGGACGAACTCGTTGCCAAGATGCAGAAAACCGTCTCAACCCTTCCCGGTGTGAACATCCTCTTCACCCAGCCCATCGAAATGCGGCTCAACGAAATGGAATCCGGCGTGCGCTCAGATGTGGGCATTCTGATTTACGGCGATAGCTTTGAAACACTTACCCGCCTAAGCGATGAAATCCAGAAAGTGCTCGTGGATATCGACGGACAAGCCGACGTTTCCACCGACCAGATCAGCGGCCAGCCCGGACTTCGGATCGAGCTGCAACCTGAAAAAATGGCTCGCCTTGGAATTTCAGCATCCGAAATTTTACCCTACATTGAGGCAATAGGAGTGCTTCGCGTCGGCGAAATCTACGAAGGTCAACGCCAATTTCCACTCGGCATTGTCCTGCCAGAAAAATATCGCACCAACATTGAATCTGTTAGAAACTTGGTCATTCCGACCGCCGACGGTATTCGGGTTCCTCTCTCCGAGGTCGCGGACATCGTCGAAGCACCCGGTGCTGCCACCATCAACCGCGAATGGGGTCGCCGCCTGATCCGGGTACAGAGTAATGTCGATGGCCGGGACGTGGTTTCGTTCGTCGAGGAAGCCAAACGCAAAATCGCTGAAGAGATCGATCTTCCTGAAGGATATGTCATCGAGTGGGGCGGCCAATTTGAAAACCTGGAACGCGCCCATACCCGGCTTTCCCTGGTCGTTCCACTAACCATGATCCTCGTCTTCGTGCTGCTCTATCTCAGTTTACGCAACCTCAAGGATGTCGCCCTGATTTATCTCGGGATTCCCTTCGCCCTTGTCGGCGGTGTCCTCTCCTTGTGGCTGCGTGACATCCCATTTAGCGTCAGTGCGGCCATCGGATTCATCGCGCTCTTCGGAATCGCCGTGCTCAATGGCCAGATCCTGATCGAGGCGATCCGCTCCAATCTACAGGACGCGTCCGATGCCGTCACCGCCGTAAAAGAAGCGGCTACCCAACGTCTGCGTCCCGTCTTGGCGACCGCCATCACCGATGCCATCGGCTTTCTTCCAATGGCCATCTCGACTGGTGTAGGTTCTGAAGTCCAGAAGCCTTTGGCCACCGTCGTTATCGGCGGAGTCATCACCTCCACCGCCCTCACTCTCGTTGTGCTGCCCATTCTTTATCTGATGGTGAACCGTAAACGGCAGAACGCATCAACTCTCGAAGCCACTCCAGCCCAATAGATCCATGTCTTCTTGCGACTGCCACATCGAAGTCACTGATGCCTCACAGAAAGGAATTCTCCGCAAACTGCTCGCCCTGAACGTGACCATGTTCGTCACCGAACTCGTCGTTGGCATCATCGGCGAATCAACCGGTGTCCTTGCCGACTCGCTCGATATGCTGGCCGATGCACTCGTTTATAGCGTAGCTCTTTACGCTGTCGGTCGATGCTCCAGCATCAAAACCAAGGCAGCCTTCCTCAGCGGTGGATTCCAAGTGTTCATCGCCTTGGGAATTGGCACTGACATCGTCAGACGGGCGATCACTGGTAGCGAGCCGTCGTCGCTCCTGATGTTCATCGTTTCCATTATCGCACTCACTGTGAACGCTTACTGCCTGAAACTCATATCGAAGGAAAAGGAAGGAGAAGTCCACATGCGGGCAAGCTACATCTTTTCCAAGAACGATGTCATTGCCAATTCCGGTGTCATTGTGGCAAGCATCATTATCTACCTCACGGACTCAAGGTGGCCGGATCTAATTATCGGCACAATCATTACTGGGGTCGTGCTAAGGGGTGGAATCCGCATACTTGTGGGCGCTCGGTACCAAAGCATGAGGGACTGAAGCCTAGTTTTTAACAGGTTGCCGATTGTCTATGGCTAAGATCTAAAATAGCTTGTTTTATGTTATGTTCTTGGACGCGTGCTGTGAAGCGCGAACGACATGTAACCCAACCAAGCGAGCGATTAAGATGGTAAGGAAAAGCTGGCCTGTAATAGCCTCGGTGCAAGTCAAGACGCGTGCAGCAAGGGTCAATGGTGCGAAATCGCCAAAGCCTAGCGTTGTCAGGGTTGCGAAGCTAAAATAACAATAATTGGCTACTAAGGAGGCCAATGTGTCATCGTTAGAAAATAGTAATGGGATTTCACTGTGTAGTGGAGTGGCACCAGTGACCGAATGTAAAACGATATAGCCATAGGCAAAAGTGATACCGATTAGAACGTAGGCCGAAGCCGCACCGATTAGGTTGTTTATGCCAATATTTGATGAACTAAGTATGCCATAGAGGAGAGAGGATGTGATGAATATCAAAAAGAATAATGTTAGGGTGTTTATTGAGGTGAAAACCCATCCATGAGAATCGCCTAGAAACTGGTAGCAAATCAGGCCTGATATGCCGAGCAAGATGACGAGGAAGCCAAGAAGTCGGGTGACCTTTTTAATAAAAGTCTTGTAGCTGGTGCAATAAGTGGCTGTTAGGAGCATTCCCCAAAATACAAATGTCCAAATAACCAAGCCCATGTCTTGGAATTCAAGAATGGGGTAAAACAAAGCGAGGATCAGTAGCGCAATACCCAGAAGATAATACCTCGGCTCATCTTGTTTGAGATCTGCAACGCTGAGTAATGTTCTGAATTTCATGAGTTTTGCTATTGGTAAATAATTCTTTGGTTGCCGGTGATGTTAGATACATCGGCAACCAAAGCATTTATGTTGGACTTATTTTTTGAAACTCCCGCAGTGAGCCATTGCTGCTCCGAAGTATGGGTTGTTCACTCTTGTGTCGCTGGCTTTCTGGAGCCAGTCTCCACCTTTGTTTCCATTGGCCATTGGGCAGTGCGCGACTTTCCATTCCTTACTAGTTTTAGCGATCTTAATGGCAGCAGCACTCAGATCATTAAATATTGAGCGAGCTTCCTTGATGGTTTTGGCTTGGGATAGCTTCTTGGCGGAAGTAGCCATGGAGCTTTTCTCATCATGTTTAGCTAAATTAGCCGCAGCTTTCTTGGCTGATCCCAAATCATCTTTGTAAAGAGCGGTTGCAACTGCATTGTAGCCCTCTAATATACTGTTGGAGTTAGAAACTGCTGTTCCTGAGGTTATAGTTTCTGTTGAGGTTGATTTACTAGCCGGTGTTGTTTTATCCCCACAGCATCCGCCTTCAGTAGGGGGCGGGGTTTCTCCGCAACAGCCACTTTGTGCAAGCAAGTTGGTGCTGGAAAATGTTAATCCGAGGGCGCATATAGCGATGGTTTTTATTGGTTTCATTGGTTTTCTGTTTATTGGTTTCTGTTGGTTGCCTCGTTAGAGGCGAGAGTTTACAATTTCCTTTTCACCTCCTGCATTGCACAAAAGAGAACCGGAACGACAAACATGGTGAGTAGTTCCACGAGCATGCCTCCGAAGATAGGCACGGCCATGGGTCCCATGATGTCGGCTCCGCGCCCAGTGGATGTCAGCACGGGGAGCAGGGCTAACAGAGTAGTGGCGGTGGTCATCAGGCAGGGGCGGCAACGGCGTTTGCCCGCGGTGACGGTGGTGGCGCGGATTTCAGCAAGGCTCTGCGGCTTGTCTTTGGCAAAGCGCTGGCGCAGGTAGGTGGAGATGACCACACCGTCGTCGGTGGCGATGCCGAAGAGGGCGATGAAACCGACCCAGACGGCGGTGGACAGGTTGACGGGGTGGATCTGGAACAGCTCGCGCAGGTTGTGGCCAAAGACGGTGACGTTCATGAACCCGGGCTGGCCGTAGAGCCAGAGCAGAAGGAATCCTCCGGAAAAGGCGACGCCGATGCCGCTGAAAATGATGAGGGTGTTGAGCACGGAGCGGTTTTCCAGGTAGAGAATCAGGAAAATCGACAGCAAGGCCAGCGGCATGACGATCATCATGTTTTTCTCAAACTCGAGCGCGGACTCATAGTTGCCGGCAAATTCGTAGCGGATGCCGCTGGCACGTTTTAGATGGCCCTCTTTTTCTTGTGTGTCGAGATAGGCCTGGATTTCCTCGACCACATCCACCTCGGCAAACCCCGGATTGGCGCCGAAGGTGACGTATCCTGTTAGGAACGTGTCCTCGCTTTTGATGACCTGCGGGCCGCGGACGTAGTTGATCTCGACGAGCTGGCCGAGCGGCACCTGAGCACCTTCCTTGGTTTTGATGAGGATTTTTTTGATCGATTCAATCGAGTCGCGCGCCTCGCGGGCGTAGCGAACCTGGACACCGTATCGCTCGCGCCCTTCCACCGTGGTGGTGACAATCTCGCCGCCGATGGCGGTCTGGATCGTCTGGTGGATGTCGATGACGTTGAGGCCGTAGCGTTTGGCCGCCTCGCGGTCGGGGTGGATTTCGAGGTAGGGTTTGCCGACAATGCGGTCGGCGTTGATGCTGTTGGGGTCGAGTCCGGGGATACCGCTTTCACGCATCAGCCGCTCAATCTGGAGGCCAAAATCCTCGAGGCTGAGAAGTGTGGGTGCCTTGATCTTGATTCCCATGGGTGCGCGCATACCGGTGCGCAGCATGACCAGTCGGGTTTCGATCGGCTGGAGCTTGGGCGCGCCAGTGACACCGGGAACCTGGGTGACCTTGCTGATTTCCTGCCAGATGTCATCGGCACTCTTGATGTGGGGCCGCCACTGGCGGAATGGCTTGCCGCGTATATCCGGAACGAGTTTGCCTTTGCTGTCGTAGATGTAGTCGCCGTTCGCACTGACGGCGAAAGTGAGCACGTGGCCCTTTTCATCCGTGCGGAATTCCGGGCGGTAGTTGACGATGGTTTCGATCATCGAAATGGGTGCTGGATCGAGTGCCGACTCGGCGCGGCCGATTTTCCCCACGACCTGGGAAACCTCCGGGATGGCGGCGATGGCGGCGTCGAGGGCGCGCAGTGCCTCGGTAGCCTCCTCGATGGAGGCGTGCGGGCTGACCGTGGGCATGACGAGGAATGAACCCTCGTCGAGCGCGGGGCGGAACTCTTTGCCGAGGCCGGGGAACTTTTTGTCAAGATCCTGGTAGAGCGAGGTTTCACGGATGCCATCGGGCAGCCCGGACATCAGCTTTCCAAAACCCATCCAGATGCATCCCGCCGCGGCGAGCATCATCAGCGGAATACTGAGGAACAGCGCCTTGTGCTCAAGACACCAGCCAAGGATGCGGGCGTAGCCGAGCTCGAATATTTTAAAGGAAACAAGAAGTCCGCCGAGCAGGAAGGCAACAAAAAGGAAATTCGTGAATGTGGCGGAGGCCAGCCCGAGGGGCATCCAGTTTTTAGCCAGCAGCCAGCCGACAATCAGGGCGGTGCCGACATTGATGCTTATCACGCCCGCTTGTTGCAGCCTGGCGGGGAGCCGGGCGTGGAAGGCGTTAAGGAGCGCCAGGACGACAAAGGCGGAAGCGAGAGGCGCGGAAAACCCGAAGGAAATGCCTGCTCCAATTCCCAGGAGCGCGGTAATGAGATAACTGCGGCTAAGGATTTTGGCCGACCATTTCCGATGGTCGTTTTCATCCTTTTTCAACCAGCGTGGTAGAACACCTAACAAAAAGTGCGCTATCGGCGGGATGATGGTGAGCGCGACAATGATGGAGGCGATCAGGGCGAAGGATTTGGTATAGGCGAGCGGACGGTAGAGGCGGCCCGCCTCACCCGTCATGGTGAAAACAGGCAGGAAACTCACCACGGTGGTCATCACCGAGGTGGTGACGGCACCGGCAACCTCGGTAACGGCCTCATAGATCACGGCGGCGGAACTGGCGCCGGGCTTCGCCTCCTTGAGGTGCTTGATGATGTTTTCCGTCAGCACAATGCCGACATCCACCACCGTTCCGATGGCGATGGCGATGCCTGACAGGGCGACGATATTGGCATCGACGCCAAACAGCTTCATGGCAATGAAGGTGAGCAACACCGCCAAGGGCAGCATGGAGGAAATCAGGATACTGCTGCGAAGGTGCAGCACCATGATCACCACCACGATGATGGTCACGAGGATCTGCTGATAGAGCGCCTCGTCGAGGGTGTTGAGGGTTTCATCAATAAGGCCGGAGCGATCGTAAAAGGGGACGATGGTGACCTTGGAGGTGTTCATCCATGCGGGCCAGTGGTCCCGTGCATGGGTATTGGCCCACGCCAGCCACGCCTCCTGGCTCAGGCTTGTGTCTGCCGGGGCTTCACTGGCAAAGGGGGGGGAGATGTTGTGCTCGCCGGCAAATTTTGCAACGGCGGCGCGATCGGTTTTCTGCCAGTCAACCACGACTTTCATCGGCAGGGCCGCGGAGACCTCCCTCACCTTCGCCTTGGTGTTTTTGATAGTCTCCAAGGGATTGGCTCCGTAACGGGCGACCACGATTCCGCCTGCGGCGTCGGCTCCGTTGACATCGATGACACCGCGCCGCAGTGCCGGGCCGAGCTGGACGGTGGCCACTTGCGCCACGGTGACCGGGGTGTTGTCCCGCACGGCGACCACGGCATCGCGCAGGTCGTCGAGTTCACGGATGTATCCGGTGCCACGGAGGATGTATTCCACGCCGTTGACCGCGAGGTTTCGGGCGCCTGTTTCCATGTTGCTTTTGCGCACGGCATTGGCGACGTCGGCCAGGGTGACGTTCCACGCCTGGAGTTTGACCGGGTCAACCTCGACCTGGTATTGTTTGACGAAACCGCCGACGGAGGCGACCTCGGCGACCCCGTCGGCACCGAGCAGGGAGTAACGCACATACCAGTCCTGCAGGGAGCGAAGCTCCTCCGGGTTCCACCCTGGGGTAGGGTTGCCGTCTGGATCGCGCCCTTCCAGATAATACTGAAACACCTGTCCTAGTCCTGTGGCATCCGGGCCAAGTGTCGGTGTGGTGCCACCAGGAAGTAGCCCGGCGGGAAGGCTGTTGAGTTTTTCCAGAATGCGACTACGGCTCCAGTAGTAATCAACGTCTTCCTTAAAGATGAGGTAGACATAAGAAAACCCAAACATGGAATAGCTGCGAACTTCCTGGACCCCGGGAATGCCCAGCAACGAGACGGTGAGCGGGTAGCTGACCTGGTCTTCCACGTCCTGGGGTGAGCGGCCCATGTACTCGGTGAAAACGATCTGCTGGTTGTCGCCAAGATCAGGAATGGCATCGACCGCAACAGGATCACGGGGGATGGTTTTTGTATCCCAGTCAAAGGGGGCAACCCGCACACCCCAGCCAATGACGACAGTAAGCAGAATGAGAACAACCAGTTTTTGGTTGAGGCAGAAGTGGATGAGTTTGTGCATTGGGAGTATTCAGTATTCAGGAAAAGCGGGAAAAGCGGATGCTTCTAGTGACCGCTGTGATCCTCTGTTGGAGTTTGGATTTTAGAGTTTGAATCTTCTAACGAAAGGGTGTCGGTGACTGAGCCGCAGTCATACATGGCATCACCAAAGTAGGGGTTTCTGACCCGGGGGTCGGCGGATAACCAGTCGGCTCCCTGGCCATTGAGGGCCATCGGGCAGTGCATGACATAAACATTGCCGATATAATCCAATCCATGCTGTCGGATGAGGTGGATCAATGAATCGCTGACCGGCTTGAACGCCCTGCGTAATGCCTTGACGTCCTTTTCTTTTAGGAAATCGGCGACCGCCTTCCGGAGGGTCACTGTTTCATCTCCCTCGGGGATGGATGACAAGGCCCCGGCGAGTGCGGCGGCGGCCTTGATCGCTTCCCCCGGCTTATCATCGGAAAGCGCCTTGCTGACTTGCAGGTAGGCACTTGTCGCAGCCTTGAGTGAAGAAATCCACGACTTCTCTGGAGAGATGGATGGAAGGGCCTTTGATGATAATCCAAGATAGCGGCCCGTCTGGTTTATTTGATCGCGTACAGCAGAGAGTGTGGCGCGATCCATTTTCCGGGTCTTTGAAATGGTAAGCGTGTTATCCAACCGCATGTAAAATTCTTTCCAGAGCGCGAGTTCCCTTGGTTGGAGTTGGGAATGCTCAATCCGCTGAAGCGCATAATGCATGGATGTTAGGTTTTTGCTCGCACTGGCAGGATCTCCCTGCTGGATACTTTGCTCAAACTTTCCGTATGCGCGCAGTACAGGTGACCATTGTCCGGTGATCTGACCGGCGGCCCGTTTGGCGGGACGCTCCTCCAGTCCGGAGTCGGGATTCATCATCGATGGACGGGCTTTGATTTGCAGCTCACTGTCGAGTTTGAAAGCACCTTTGGTAACGACCATTTCACCCGCATCGAGTCCACTATAGGCGATGAAATAATCGCCTGTTTTAGGTCCCAAAACGATTTCGCGTCCTTCAAAAACCGGTTCCTCCTTTTCCGGGATACGCACGTAAACAATGGCACGGTTACCTGTGCGTAGTACTGCCGATGCCGGGACAAGGATCGGATTTTCCGTTGGTTGATCTGATGCCACAAATCCAAATTTTTCAGTGGGGACAAGTGGCATACCGCAGATGTCGCACTCGCCAGGACCGTCTTTGACGATTTCCGGATGCATCGGGCTGATCCACTTGCCGGCAAGGTCGGCACTGAGTACGCGGCCATGGAGAGCAACTTTGGACTGCGCGGATGCGTTGGCAAACATGCCGGGTTTGAGCAAGCGCTCTTTATTCTCGACGTTGACGCGAACTCTTACAATGCGACGTTTGGGGTCGAGCTGTGGATCGATAAAAGCGATACGTCCATGGAAGGTTTTCCCAGGGATTGCTTCGACATGAAAGGAAACATCCTGGGCATATCGCAGCCATGGGAGGTCCGACTCATAGGCTTCCATTTTCAGCCAGACAGAATCAAGATTAGCGATGCTGAAGAGCGGCTCTCCTGTCTTGAGATACTCCCCCTCCTTGACGTTGAGCTTGACAATAATGCCATCCTGAGGGGCGGTCAGGGTAATGTGATCACTGGGTTTATGCTGTTTTTCTATCGCAGCAATTTGCAGCTCAGTGAGTTCTAGCAAACGTAGCTTTTCACGGGCGGCCGTCAGGAAGTCGGTTCGTATCTTACGGACGTTAGGCGTTGAGGATGTGGTGAGGGATTGCACCGCCTGAATGAGTTCCTGCTGGGCTACATATATTTCCGGGCTGTAGATCTCCGCGATGGCATCCCCCTTGCTAACCGACGTGCCGGTGAAGTCGGCAAAGAGCCGATCAATCCGGCCGCTCATGCGTGCGGTGGTGGTGACAACACTGCGTTCATCGTAGTCGATTTTTCCGAACATCTTCACATCCACTTGCGCGGGTGCACGGAGCACAGGGCTAACACGGAGGTCGAGTAGTGCGGCGGCTTCGTCACTGACCGTGATTTCCCGCAAGCCCTCGTCACTGTTTCCAGTTTCCAGAGGAATGAGGTCCATGTTGCAGATCGGGCATAAGCCGGGGTTGGGCTGGCGGATTTGCGGGTGCATGGAACAAGTCCACACCTGGTTGCTTGCCGATGCCGAGGCTCCATGATGATCGTGTTTTTCCGATGGCAGGCCGAACCACCAGCCTGCAAAAAAGAGGACAACGGGTAGTAAAATGGCTACTGGTTTTTTGCTTACCAAAGCAATGGTTTTGAATACGTTGGAAATTTTCATGGCGAGATGTAGGTTAGTGGGATTAACGAATGGCGGCAGCACTTCTGAGAGAAGCAGAGGCTTTTCCTAATGAGGCACGATTACCTTCTTGCTGGAGTTGAAATTTGAGCAGGAGTCGCCAGGTATCGATTACATCGACGAACGACTGGGTGCCTACGCTGTAGGCTTGCAGTGCCAACTCATGAGCTTGCTGGGCATCGGGGATGAGCCGGGTATCGAACAAGGCAATCATTTCCCGTGATGAGTTGGCTCGGAACCATGCATCTTCGACACGTTGGCGGAGTTCTGCACGCGAGTTGGCAATGCTTGCCTGCATTTCTGCAATACCCGCCTCGGCTTCGCGGATTTTTGCCTGGCGTGGTTTTTGCCAGAGAGGAAGGGTCATACCGAGAGTGAACATGGTTTGATCATGACCATTGGCGACGGGTGACAGACCTGATTCGGAGACCCACGAGTGTTGAGCGCCGATCAGAAAATCGGGATAGGCATCGAGCTTTGCATTGCGGAGCCGATGTTGGAAAGCAGTAAGGCGTGCCTGACCTGCCTTGACGCTGGGATGGGCTGACTCAGCTCTTGCGATGAGACTGTCAAGCTTGCTGGAAGAAGGAACAGAGGAGCGTTTGGGATATGGTAAGCTGGAATGGCTAGGACGATTAAGCAATGCGTTCAGCGTGGCCTTGGCGCTGCCTGTTTGCTGCCTCGCAGCAATGAGTTGTTGATCAACCTTGCTGATCTCAGTGGAAATTCTGAGCAGGTCGGCCTGGGTTCCTTGGTTGGCTTTGACCCGTGCCTGAACGACTTCTTCGATGGTTTTTAAAACCTCTTTGCTCTCGCGGCTGATACGTTGATTTTGAGCTGCAAGGTAGTAATCCCAGTAGGCAAAACGGACGCGCTCGGCGATGCGGAGTTTCAGGTTTTCCCGTTCCGCTCTGGCGGCGTCAGCTTCTTTCTGGGCTGCATTTGCCTTGGCGCGTCGTTTGCCGGGAAACGGGATCGCTTGTTCGACACCTGCCATGGCATCAACTTGTCCAGCGGCTGTCTCAGCAAGACTGCCTGCACTGATCCTGGCCTTGGGATCGGGTAATGCTTGTTCCTGTGCGACTTTGGCTTGGAGTCGATTTATTTTCTGGCCTGCGGCAACGAGTGCCGGGTGATGTTGCAGGGCATGGGAAACAAGCTGCTCTACGCCGGCACTGGATGGTATGCTGTAGTGGGCTGCTTGCGTGGGCACTGGTGACAAATCGATCGAACCCGGTGACCTGTTATCGTTAGAGCTCGGTGTCTGGCACCCTGACAGGGCTACAATGACGATACCGGGAAAGAGGGTGGGGATTTTCATTTTTTGATGGAGTTAGAGTATTGTGGCCCCCGGGGATAACCCCCCGGGGACCAATTCGAATATTTACTCGTGGTTGTGGCCACTGTGATCCTCATGATCATGAGCATCGGTGCTAGCTTTTCCCTTGTTCAACATGGCCAGGTATTTGTCTGGGTCGGCGTTGAATTTCTTGAGGCATTTTTTGCAGCACATTTTGATTTCCTGGCCTTGATGGACGAAGACGTAGGCATCGCCCATGGAGCCAAGTTCCTCACCGGAAACGACACAAGTATCGAGCGGGTAGGGTTTGACGGCTGGGTTTTCGGTATCGGCTTTTCCGGTGCCGCCCTCTGTTTTTTTCTCCCCACATGAGGTGAGTATAAGAGGAGCAGAAATGAGAATAGCGGCCAATTGGATGTATTTTTTTGTTTTCATGGAATTGATATTGGGTTGGTTGTTATTGTGAAAATCGCGCCTGTTTTTGAATGATGCAGATACGCGGGCACGAGGACGCTGGACTGCTGTTTGATCAGCCTGTGGTCGTGGGCACAAATGTCCTGATAATCGCGTAGATGACCGCCGCAATCGGGCTATTGTGGCCCGGTGCGATGTTGATGAAATATACACTAACGAACTAACGCGTGGACAGTTCACCAGTCATCCATAGATCCGCAGGGATGCCCGATGACACAGGGGCACGCGGATAGGTTCCGTTTATCAAAGGCGGAAAACTGAATAGAGAATACGGAGTGAAACCCCAGGAGGGTCGTGTGTTGTCCGTGGTGGCTTCACCACACGTATGGGTACACATGGATCCGTTGGTATCGTAACAACACAAGGCTCGGGAAGGAGTGCATAGACCGGATTATGAAGATCTGTTTTCCCTTGTTCTGTATACTGCTTGTTGAGCGAGCACATGCATTGGTGGTCGTTCTTGGAGGGGGATTCATCATCACCCTGATCCTCGGATGACCCGCCGCAGCATGATCGAACAGGTGTTTTCTCAGTTGCGGAACCACACCCATTCAAAGCACAGCAACAGGCCGGGTTGACCAGTAGCAGCGCCAGGAAAGCGGTGATGATGTTCTTTACGAGTTTCATGGTGCTGAAAATAACACGCGGAGTCAGTTTACTACTATGAGTGTCTGAAAGCAAACTCTATTTCCAGTGGAAATTAGCCGACGAATCACTGTTTTTTGATTTTAACATGGTACCATCAATGAAACAATCCCCACCCAGCCATCATGGACAGCAGGGAATTTACGGCATTTGGAGTTTCGCATTGGGCGGCATTGGCAGCGACGGCGGTCGCGGCCGTGGGCTTGATTGTGTTCGAGCGGTCAAAGGTGTCCGACACCATCAAACGCAGGGTCGAAATTGGTCTCGGCATTTTGCTCATCCTCAGTGTGCTGGCCGATCCGCTGACAAACTGTTTGCGTTACTCCCGTGGAATCGACGGCTCGGTGGGGCAGGCCCTGGAAATGATTCACGACAACTCGTACCCGTTCTACCTCTGTGACGTGGTGGCGATTGTGTTGGCGGTGGCACTTTTCCGCCGCAGCCAGAGGCTTACCGAGCTCGGCTATCTCTGGGGGGTGGCGGGGACCTTGCAGGGGATGATCACACCCACGCTCTACTTCAATTGGGATGCGCCGGAATACTATGCCTTTTTCCTGCAGCACGGCGGCGTGCCGGTTGCGGCACTGACGCTTGTCTTCGGGCTCGGCCTCAAACCGGAAAAGGGCACCTTCATCCGGGTCGTGCTCTGGGGCTGGGTTTATATGGCTATCGTCATCGGGTTGAATGCCCTGTTAGGAACCAACTATGGTTTCCTCAACGGCAAACCCGGTGTGCCGACCCTGTTCGACTACATGGGGCCATATCCCTGGTATCTGGTCACGCTGAACGTGATAGCTTGTGTGTTGTACGGATTGCTTTTGCTTCCGTTCAGGCAAAGGGAGCGGAGTCGGATCAACTAGCTTGTCACTGCAATGGAGCGAGCGTGCATGGGATTCCACTACCTCCTTTTGTTATTCTTCTTATTGTTTTTCTGATTCTGCTTCTTGGCCGCGTCTGCCGCCTTTTTGTTCGCGGCCCTGGCCTTTTCGGCGAGTTTGTTGTCTACCCGTGCGGTGATACGTGTCGCGATGTAGGTGTTATCCGCACCGTCTTTGCCGTAGGTATGAATCCGTGCGGAAACCAGTGCCTGCATACCTGCCCTGAGCTGACCGGTCGTTCCTTCCTCACCGTTGATAAAGACTTTGATGTTATCGGCGAAGTAATAGATCTTGCCATTGAAGACGATGGAGTCTTTTTTAACGGAATTGATTTTGGGAAGCTCCGAGGCCGCGCCTTTTTTCGAGGCGGGCTGCTTGTTCTTGTTTTTGTTTTTATTGTTGTTTTTGGCATCGAGTCCTGTGGGCAGGCAGAGGGTTGCGATGATGACAACGCAAAACAGGCGGCTTAAAAAACCGGGGTTGAAGTAGGTGTGGGATTTCATGGCCGTGGGTAGGATATCCTAGAATACGAGAGGATTGGGACGCAGGGTAACGGGTCACGACCATTTTTCCCAGCCTTAAATCATGGGGGCCAGTGCGGGTCGTCATTCAATCGCCAACTGGCTATTCGGCTGTCATGGTTTGGCCTTTGGAGCGTGCCCAGTCGGTGATGGCTTTCATCTTGGGGGCTTTGCCGGGATCGTCATCGTAATACTGCATGGCGCCCCAGCTGCCCCATTTGGTCCACTTGCCTACAGATGAGAAGCTTGCAAACAGGCCACCCCCTTCCGTATCCCAGGCGGTGAGGTATTTCTGATAGATTTTCCCCATCCCCGGGTGCTGGTTGGCGGCGATAAAGAGGTCTGTCATCTTCTGGTTGTTTTCTCCGCCGGCGACACCGACCATGTGCTGGCCGCCCTCGTAGGCGATGAGTTTGAGTTTGTACTTGTCGGCGACTTTTTTGGAATCCCGGATCGCCTTGATGGATCGTGGCAGGGAAACCGATTCCAAATGAGCCAGCGCCTGGTCCACCGACCATCCAGCGACCTGTGACGCCGTGAGCTTGTTTCCGTTTTGCGGGACGTTCATACCCATGTAGGGAGCGATGGCGAGTGCATCCGCCTGTTTCCAGGCGTCGTTGTGGGTGAGTACGATGTTTTCCATCCACCATGTGTTGCCCGCCTGCCAGGCGAGGACACGGACCAGGCGATTGCTGTCGCCAAACACCTTTTCCCAGAGATTGAAAATCTCCACCGACCTCTGGGCATAGTACATTCCCGCGCCTTCCCATGGCCGGTCTTTGTTTCCCAGACCTAACAGCGCAGACTGTTTCTGCGCATACTTATGCTGTGCAAATATACCGTTCCAAACCTCGTTGGAGTATTCGATGTAGATCTTCAGCCCGGGATCGAGCCTCTGTTTCACCATTTCTGCAAACCGGCGGATGTAGTCGTCGTCTGCCTGGTGGGGCATGCAGAACCAGGCATCGGCTTGTTGAAGGTTGCAGAGCTCGATCATGCGCTCGAGGGCGATGCCTTTCTTGGAATAGGTGGCATCTGTTAGTTTGGGTCGATCCGACCAGGTTTTTACGTTCGAGCCATTGGTATGCATCCAGTCCATAAAGCGGATACAGGTAACGCCGTTCCAGCGTTTGAGGAAGGCGGGGTGAAAGGGTTGCCTTTGATAGGTTTTTTCGAAGCCGGGCATCACCACGCGAATATTTCTTACATAGTTGGCAGGGTTTGTTTTCATCACCCTGAGCCAGATGGCGCCTTTGGAGGCGTCCGCCTGAATGATCATGTGCCCGTTTGCCTCGGATAGCGTTTTGGCAGCACCAGCGAAGGCCAGTTTTCCCTCACCCTCGAAATACACGTGATAGCGTCCGGACGGGTAATGGTTTCCTTCGATGGTGCAGAGCGGGGTTTCGGCCCAGCAGTCGGGTTCGAGTTGTTTTACCCAGCCGTGTTGATCGAGCTGGAGAGCGGGGCCTTTACCCCATGCCTGGCCTTTTCGTTGGCTGATCCATGGTCGGGACATCCGGAAAACATCGACGAAGGGCAGCTCGGTGTTCCAGTCGGCGGGGCCTGCAAGGTTGATGCCGAGTCGGGCTTTGGGCTCGGATTCCCGGGCGCAGAGGGAGCTGTAGGAGAGTGACAGGATCGCCAGGGTGGCTATCACAGGAGAGTATTTGCCAGGTTTCATACTGCCGGCATAGTGGTAAATCCTAGATCGTCCGTCCAGCCTGATGATGTGGGGCGTGGGCAGGTGCCTGCACTTTGGGAGTGCGGGGATGTGAATCACCGCTTTTGATTCTCCCTGACGCTCGGCCTCGTAGACTCAGGTTCGTCCTCTTTAAAACTGCACCTTTTCTTTCGCTTACATGCGTATTGGCGGTTGGGAGGTTTATGGCGTAGTGGCGCCGCACCAGAATCCAAAGCGCAGAGCCCTCCTGGCGTCGGGGTCCGCGCACTCCAAGGCGATGTACGGTGCTGGCAAGCTAAACCGCGATTTGCCCACACCTTGCAATTACATTCCTGATGACGTGCGGGTGGCTCGGGGGAAGTTGTTGGGCGAGGCGGTTGAAAACCGCCGCCACGTCCGGCGGGTTACTTACCCACGGCGTCACGCACTCCCTTGGTAGACTTAACCATTTTTTGCAGCAGCTCGTCCATGGCTTTGGCGCGCTCCGGATGTTTGTCGATGATGTTGGTTTGTTCGCCGATGTCGTCGTCTAGGTTGTAGAGTTCGCCTTTGGGCTGTTTGGCGGGTTTACCTTTGTTTCCTTTCCTGGCTTTTCTCGGCTGGATGTATTTCCATGGGCCTTGACGGAGAGCCACTCCACCGGCTTCTTCGATCATCGAGGCGAGGCCCTTGGGATCTTTGCCGAGAAGGGCGGGAAGCATGTTGCGGCTGTCGATACCCTGGTCAGCCTCCAGTGCAACGCCGACGAGATCGGCGAACGAGGCCATCAGGTCGATCTGGCTGAACAGCGCCCTGGAGGTGCCGGGTTGGATTTTTCCAGGCCAGCGGATGGTAAAGGGAACGCGGGTGCCGCCTTCGTAAATCTGGTACTTGCCACCACGATAGGGGCCGGAGCCGTCGTGACCGCGGTCGTTTTCCTTAGTCGAGGTATGCACCTTGGTGCCGTCTTCATAACCGTCATCGTAGACAGGGCCGTTGTCGCTTGAGAAAATCACGATGGTGTTGTCGGCGAAGCCGTTATCCTCCAGTGCCTGGGTGATCTCACCCACACACCAGTCGAGCTGCACCATGGCATCGCCTCGGTAGGAAAGTTTTGATTTGCCCCTGAAGCGAGGGTTGGGGGCGCGGGGCACGTGGATGTCCGCAGCGGCCCAGTAGAGGAAAAACGGCTCCTGTTTGCCTTTGCGTGAGGCGAGGTATTTTTTCGCCTGCTTCACAAACTCGTCCGCCATCGTTTCATCGTTCCAGAGAGCGGATTTGCCACCCCACATGTAACCGATGCGACCGATACCGTTGATCACGGAGTTATTATGACCGTGGGTGCTTTGATAGTAGGTCATGGCGGCCCGGTCTTTTTTTCCGTCGGGGTAAACGGTGCCGGTGAAGCCTTCGGGCTTTTTGTTAGAAACATACAGGGGGTCTTTTGGATCGAGTCCGACAACACGATGGTTTTCGAGGTAGACGCAGGGGACGCGATCGTTGGTCGAGGGGAGCAGGAACGAGTAGTCGAAACCAATTTCCAGGGGGCCGGGCTTGACATCGCCATTCCAATCGACGGGAGTATTGCCGTCACCGATACCGAGGTGCCACTTGCCGATCACCGCTGTGGAGTAACCCGCCTTTTTTAACATCTGCGGCAGGGTGAACATCTCGGGCTTGATCTTCATCGGCGCGTTGGGAGGCAGTACGTGGACACCGTGGCGGAACCCGTGGATACCTGTCAGCAGGGAAAAGCGTGAAGGGGTACAGGTAGCGGCCGAGCAGTGGCCGTCGGTGAACCTGAGGCTCTGCCTGGCAAGTTGGTCGAGATTCGGGGTGGGGATGAGTTTGGCACCATAAGCACCGAGGTCACCAAAGCCGACGTCATCGCCGTAAATAATCACGATATTCGGTTTTTCAGCAGCCTGTAATCCTGTGCAAAGCGCAAAGCACAGCGCCGACAATATGAGTGAAGAAGTTCGTTTCATGGGACGATTACCATACTTGGTAGCGTCTTTCCCCCTTTCAACCTAAACATCGTCAATTTTGATGAACCCGCCACATTACCTAGCGGTCAACCCGGGCGGCGGACCAAACCCGACAAAGCGTGACTTGCTACCCGCCCTCGGCAATTGGAAATCATAGACGCCGTAACCGTCCCCCCTTTTCCCCCGGTAGCTCCTGCCCCTGGTGGCGCCGATCATGACGTGCCGACCGTCTTTTTCCTTGCCGAGATAGATTGAAACGTGGGTGATCTTCACGCTGCGGCCATCCGTCGGGGTGTATGTGCCACTCCAGAAGACGAGGTCGCCGGGTGTCAGTTTGGAAAAGGCCTTGTGGTCGGGTGATTGAGGGTAGCCATCGACCCGGGTGATGTTGTTGGCGTCCCTGGTCCAGACAAACTGCTGGGCGGAGGTGCGTGGTGCTGGGTAACCCGCCTTGCGCAACACGTAGTACATGGCACCCGAGCAGTCAAAACCGCCAGCCGATGGAGAGGCGCCGCCGAATTTGTATTTCAGCCACTTGTTGTTGCTGGCTATCCCGAGCGCGGTGGTAATGAGCTTGCGCCGCGGCTCTGAGAGTTTTGCAAAACCTTCCAGGTCGGATGCCTTGAGTGTCGCCGGCCGGTGGTAGGTCACCCCACCTTCACGGTAGCTGTCTTTTGCGGCGTGCAGGGGAAGTGTGGAAACCACAGCCCACAGCCACAATACGGAAAATCGGCGGGTAGAAATCACGTTGCAAGCTCTGTGTTAGAACCGCGTCCTGATAGCGATGGACCCAAACTCCTGCGGAGACCTCTGGGTTTTAAATCGCTTGGTGCGGTAGGTATGCACGTAGCCGACCTCCCATCTGCGGTAGCGGACACCAAAGCCGGCGTAGAGCTCGCCTACCCACGGCTCCCTGTCGACCCCAGTGTCATAATTCCTGAACACGGGGCCGTCGAGGGTGATGTCGTGGAGGATGCCCGTGCCGCGCGCGCCCGCCAGCACGTAGCACGACCAGGCCTTGGTGTTAACGTCTTCGTCACTGTAGAGTTTCTGCGTGTGGGCGGAGGTAGTCAGGCGGCGGTCTGAAAACTCAACCGGCAGGTTCCAGCCCATCCTGACCATGGCGCCGACGTGCGCAGCCGTCAGGTAGTTTCCCAGGGAGTATCCGGTTTCATGGAAACCGTCGATTTCCAGACCTAACGGAAGATCGGTATCATCGAGCAGCGTCCACCGCCGCCGCTGGTTAAAATCCACGTTGATGGTGAACTCCTCCGGGATCTGGCTGTCCCAGCCGTTGAATTTCTCAACATCCAACAGGTCATGGATGAAGTCCTGCGATTCATGGGCGTAGGAATGAGGTCCGACCACACCAAAGGAGATCTCCACGGAATTCAGGGCTTTCGAGTCACGCGCATGAAGCGAAAAACCGATGCCCAGCCATCCGGCGTAGGGATGTTCGCCGGGTGGTGGTGTCAGGGTCTCCCGTGTTTCGGGGGTAAACATCATCTGGGTCAACGCGAAGCCATAGCTGTATTCAACTTCACGGGGCGTCTCAAACCCCCATATTTTCTGCGTCCAGTGAGCACTGTCCGTATCACCACTTAACAGGTGCAGGTTTTTTTGTACAAACGGAATATTGATCACCGGCTTGGCCTCGGTGATGTATGATAGGCGTCCACCGTTGGTGTAGTTGGCATCGGTGCCGGTAAACAGGTCGTTGTCGAGAAAAAATGTTAGATAGCCGCTGTTGTCGGCGACAGAACCCGACGCGGCGGCGATCACAGCCTCCGTATCGGGTTGTCCCCCTGCCATACCCGTCTGGGGAACCAGGCCAATCAGGGCGGCCCCGGCTGACAAGACGGCCAGGGGCTTCAACGACTGCGCGGGCAGGAGGTGGTTTTTCCAAGTTATCATACGCATGGGGTGTAATACTAGGATTGCTCCCGTTTATTGCAAATGGTGATGACACAATTTCCTAACGGGGATGGCATGTGCCTTTTTACCCTTGTTACTAGAGCGGCGGGACAATCAGCTCGTCCCCGACCTTGACATCGATGTTTCCGCCCGGAAAGGATCCGTTCAGCGGGTCGGCAAAGTAGTTGCCGCCCTCATCGATCCTGGATACTGATAGCCGACCGATGATTCCGGTGCCACGGCGGATGGCGAGCTCGGTTCCCACGCGGACGTGTTCACGCATTTTGACATCGATCACGATCACATGGATGCCGTCCTGTTCGGCGACCTCTGAAACCTGTGCCATGAGCATCGCCTGGGCGATCATTTTGGCGCGGCGCTCCTCCTTGTTCAGTTTGCCGGACTGGCGTTCGGTCATGGCGAGGGTCTCGGCCTCCGCCTGCTCGCGTTTTTTCTTCTCAGCGGCAAATTGCTCCTGGAGCAGCCGGTTTTGCTCTTCGATCTCGCGAAGCTTTTCTTTCGACATGCTGTCGGGTGCGTCGACCTCGGGCGCTGTCGCTGGTGTCGGCTGGCCTGTGCGTAGGCGCGTGATTTCCGCTTGAAGACGCGCGTTTTCCTGCATCAGCTCGGTTGCCGAGTGCCTGCGGCTATCCTCGCCTTCGCCACCCTTCATCGCACTGTAGGAAAGAATCAACGCCGCCAGCAGCATGGCAGCGGTTGAGCCAAGTAGGATCTGTGTGATGTTCATGGGCGGAATCTGGTCTAAGATTTCCAATTTAACAAGGTCTAATCCATCGATTCCGGATAAGCAAACCCCCGGCGCAAGCACACAAGACTCACTCCACACTTGAATGTCGGGGTATTCGGGCGCACACTGCAACGCATGGTTCCACAGGGGAAAACACAGGGCATTGACATGGCGGTTTTGGGTAGCGGAAGCGGTGGAAATGCCACCCTGGTCCGTTGTGGCTCGACCCATATCCTGGTGGATGCCGGCCTGAGTGCCAAGCAATTGGTGTTACGCATGGAAATGCTCGGTGTGGTTCCGGATCAACTGGACGCCATCCTGCTGACCCACGAACACAGCGACCACGCACGCGGGATTGATGTTCTTTTGCGGAAGCGCGAGGTGCCGGTTTTTGCCAACGCCCTGACTCGCGAAGCCCTCAGCCATAAAATGAAAAGCGCCATCCCGTGGAAAATTTTCCGCAGCGGCCAGGAATTCGACCTTGGTGATCTCGTTGTCAACGCGTTCCGTATCCCCCACGACGCCGCCGAACCCGTCGGGTTTGTCCTCACAGGCAACAACACCCGGCTCAGCATGGTCAGTGATGTGGGCCACGTCACCCACCTCATGAGGGAGCAGCTCAGGGGCTGTGATGGTATCTACATCGAGGCGAACTACGACCAGGCACTGCTCGATCAGGACACCAAGAGGCCATGGGCCACCAAACAGCGAATCGCATCACGGCACGGTCATCTTTCTAACAACCAAACGGCGGACCTTCTAGCGGAAATCGCCTGTGATAAACTCAAGGTCGTGATGTTGAGCCACCTGAGCTCGGATTGTAACCACCCCGACATCGCCACGCTTGCCGTTGGCAATTCCTTGCAGCAGCAGGGCCTGCATCAGGTGGATGTGCTCTGCGCCCACCAGCATGAGCCGACTGGCTGGATCGAAATTTGTGCGTCGTCACTGGCCGGTCCCGCAATCAGCCAGTCAACAACCCCCCCCTCTCCACCCGTTCATGCCCAGTAACGACATACCGGCGATGCCGGCCCCCAACGCAGGCGCTGGCAAACCAGTGAGGGACCGGACGAAACTCCTCCCCCCCGTCGAGGATGATGCACCGGTCCGGTTGGAGCCCGCCATCGATGTCTTACCCAAGGTGGAATTACCCATGGAGGCCCCTGACACCACCCTCGCGGCACCCCGGCAGGAGCCAGGCAGCAGTTCCGTCGTCTTTACCAAACAGTCGACCACCCCCTCGCTCCCACCCGGTTGCCCTACCCAACTCAGACCCAGGCAAACCGATGCTGACCGCGATGAGGAAAGCACGGCCCCCATCACCGAGCCGATCACCAGTGAGACCTCGTGGAGCGAGGCTGTGCTCCGTCAAGACAGTAACACCAACAAACTCACCCGACTCGCCGTCCCAGCGGCCATGGTACTGGCCGTGGGACTCATCGGGCTGATCATCTGGAGTCTTGCCATCAACGGCACTCCTACATCGACCCATGACCAGGCTGCCACCGCCGCCAGCCATGGCGCCAAGGCAAAACCAGAATGGGAAATGGAGGCAAGAAACGTGCTCGACAAGTACCTGCGGGCGGAGGGAGACACAAACCAGCAATTGCTCTACGTAACCCCCACCCGCGAAACCCACGCGCTACTGCCGGAGTACCAACCACCTCGCAACGCATACGATGTGGTGCAAGCCACGGCCTTTGTCGTCAAACCACTGCCCAAGAGCTTTACCGACAATGGTATTTATTTGATGTACTACCAACGTCCCGACACACCGCCGGAGGACGCGGTGTTCCGTCCACTCATGCCCATCCGTGTCCAGCTTGCCCTCGATTCCCCCTCGTTTCTTGAATTGGCGGCCCAGAGCGGTCGTCTGCGGGCGGGAAACCAACAGAACATCTGCGCTTTTTTTAAACGGGGAAATGACGACCGCATTACGCTCGACTGGCCGGTTTTCGTCCAGACCAGGCACCGCTTGCTCTCCCGCTTTATCGACAGTCCGCATACGGAATCACATGGTGTATTCCGTTTGATGGTGTACCCGGTCCTGCCGTCACTGGTAAAGAATGTGTATGCCCCGCACTTGAGGAACCACGACTGGTATCGCATCCACTGTCCGGGCTATGACAGGGAAACCCATGTGGTTGCGGTGGCCAGAGACTCCGCTGCCGGGAAAATCCTGCGGCATCGCTTCGGCCAGGATGCGCCGGGAGGACGCGCTGTCCATGCCATCACGGCCGAACTGGTATGGAGGGTCTCGGAAAAAGACGCTAGCCCGGTCCTTGCTGTCTCAGGTATTGTTAGCTGGGAGTTTTATAACCTGAACTCACCAGAGCAAAGCCAGCCGACCATGCGACGACCAGGCACCTCCCGGAAAAATATTTAAAAAACCGCCGGCCTGTTGACCATCAATCGATGACCCTGCGCATCGGGATCATGTTGGAGTACTCAAAACCTTCCTTTTTAAAGAAATTCTGTGAGTCGGTTCCCATCTTGTCCGTTAACAGGGTAATGCGCTTGAAGTTTTTCTTTTTCGCAAAATCAGCCACGTAGTCCAGCAGCATCGAGCCATACCCCTGGCCCCGGTGCTTCGGATGGATCACAAAATCCTCAAGCAAAATCACCAGTCCGCCCATAGCCGTGGAGATGGTGAACAGCAGGTTGACCATCCCGAATATCCGGTCGTCATTGCGCAGGACGAAAATACGGCCCCGGTTCGGCTGCTCAAGGATCAAGGCGACACCGCGCTCGTGTGCTTCGGGATTGGGTACAAATTCACCCTGAAGCATCATCAGCTCCTCCACGAGCTGGACGAGTTCCGGCAAGTCTTCGATGGTGGCGGGCTCAACGCGGACGTTCTGTCGCTGCGCGGCCTCTTTGATGGGTGCGTCGTTGCTTGGCATTTACGACCGCTTTTTAGCATCATTTGGGCTGCTCTGTGGAGTTTTTTTTAAGAAAATTGCAATTCCTTGTGAATGCCGGGTTGACAAGAGGCGGAAAATCCCTAGTTTGCCCGCCCGCCCAAGGCGAAAATCTTAACCATTAACCTCTTTCACCATGAAACGCACCTACCAACCATCCAAGCGCACCCGTAAACGCCAACACGGTTTCCGCGCACGCATGAGCACCAAAGCTGGTCGTGACTGCCTCCGCCGCCGTCGCCAGAAAGGCCGTAAGCGTCTTCTCCCTAAGGGTGCCGAGATCCACTTCAAGCGCCACGTCAAGCAGCACACGAAGGCCGCTTAACGGCAGCCTCAAGGGTATCCCGCTTGATCGACGCACAGTGAGTAATTTTCCACGGCCACCCTCCCACAGGTGGCCGTTTCTACGTCTCAGGAGAAGATCACAGGTATCATGCCCCCTCGTCATCATGCGCCTTACCAGAAAATACAGCATGACACGCCAGGCGGAGTTCGCCCGCACTCGCACGGAGGGCGAAGCCAAGGGCGGTGCCTACCTCGTGCTCAGCACCCTGAGCGATCCGCAACTGCCGCACCACAAGACCGGTGTCATCGTCACCCGCAAAATTGGTAACGCCGTCACCCGCAACCTCCTTCGCCGCCGCATCCAGGCCATCCTCACCAAGCACTTCCACCTAATCAACAACGACCATGGAAACCGCTATGTCGTTACCGTCTTGCGCTGGCGCGCACCACAGGCCACCTTCGACGAACTGGAAAAAGACTGGCTCAAACAAGCCCGTCGACTGGCCCTCCTGACCCCCGCTCCCTGACCCTCGCCTCCCGATCCGTTGAAACTCCTTGCCACAACCCTCAGCCACCTGATCCACGGAGCCATCCGCCTCTACCAGAAATTCCTCAACCCTATCCTCAAAGCCGTTGCCGGACCAAATTCCGGTTGCCGGTTTCACCCCACCTGCTCAAACTACTTTCTCCAGGCTGTTCACATTCACGGCCCCTACCGCGGATCATGGCTTGGCATTCGCCGCATTTGCCGCTGCCATCCCTGGGGCGGCTGCGGCGACGACCCCGTCCCTCCAAAAACGCACACAGAAAAATAGTCTCCCCGGCTCGTCCGAGCCACCGACTCTTTCCAATAACCGATAACTATTAACCGATAACTAATTCACCATGGACCGTAAAGGATGGATCATACTCACAATCTGCGGAATTCTCCTCGCGCTGAACTTCTACTTCAGACCCGAGCCGCCCAAGAAAGACACCCCCGCCGCCGATCAAACGGAACAAACGGCCAATCCGGACGGCGCCAGTACCCCGGCGGGCGCAGCGACACCCGGTGCTGACGGCGCCACCCCACCGACAGGAAAAGGCAAGGGCGGGCTCGTCAAGGAGCCCCCGGTCGAAACCGTCGGTGAGAATATCGAATACCTCACCACCAAAAACAAAAAGGGACAGGAGGTGGCGAGGTTTGCCATCAGCTCCCACGGCGGCGGTATCAAGACGGCCACCATGCTCAACCAGATGGCGGTCGGCTCGACCACGGAAAAGGTGGTTCTCAACCAGCACTCACCCGCACCCATCGGCACCATCTGCAGCGGCCCGGACGAATACCTCACCTCCTATTACGATCTCGTCACGGGAGACAATGCCGTCTTCTGTGAGGCCACCACACCCGATGGCCTGAAGATCACCAAAAAATGGTCACTCGTGCAGGACGAAAACCTGGCCGGTGCCCCATGGATGCTGAAACTCGACATCACCATCGTCAACACCGGCACCGGCATCGCCAATCTGGCGAACTACTCACTCTACGCAGGCGCCGCATCCCCCCTCCACCCGCGCGAATGGGAGAACCAGGGCGGTGCCTTCTACCTCGACGACGGCTCGCTCACCAACAAAGACAGCAGCTGGTTTAAAAAAGGATTCTTCCGCGGTGCACGCCCCCTGTTCCAGGAAAGCGCGGAAGACCTGGAGTTCGCCGGTGTCTCCAACCAGTTCTTCACCACCCTCATCCGCCCGTCCGGCAAATACGCCTCCACCATCTGGGCAAGGTCCGAGAAGGTCCGTATCCCCGGTGATGATCCGGAAAGCCCCAAGTATGCCGTGCGCTCCGGTTTTTCCATGCCCGACCGCCGTCTCGCCCCCGGTGAACTCGCCAACTTTGCCTACTCCATCTACATCGGCCCCAAGCACTACAGCGTGCTTAAGAAAATGGAGGCCGGCACATCCGAGGTCATGAACTACGGCTGGTTCACCCCCGTCAGTGTGGTCCTCAACAATGTGCTCAACTGGCTCCATGATGGTGTCTTTTCCAAAACCGCCAACAAGTGGGCGTGGGGTCTCTCGATCATCGCACTCACCATCCTGATCCGCATCGTTATCTGGCCACTGCACAACAAGTCCACACGCACCATGAAGCGTATGAGCAAGCTTCAGCCGATGATGAAGGACATGCGTGAGAAGTACAAGGACAATCCCAACAAGCTGAACCAGGAAACGATGAAGCTTTACAAGGAATACCAGATCAACCCGATGGGTGGCTGTCTGCCGATGTTCCTGCAGATCCCCATTTTCTTCGGCTACTACCGTATGCTCCAGTATGCGGTCGAACTCCGTGGACAGGGTTTCCTCTGGGTCGATGACCTGTCGATGCCCGATACCCTGCACGTCTTTCACCTGCCCTTCGACCTGCCGCTGTTAGGCAACCAGCTCCCCATCAACCTCCTGCCCATCCTGATGGCCGTCACCATGGTCTTGCAGATGAGGATGACACCGAAGACCGGCGATAAAATGCAGCAGCGCATCATGATGTTCATGCCGCTGATGTTCTTCTTCTTCTGTTATAACTTCGCCTCCGCGCTCGCACTCTACTGGACCACCCAGAACATCTTCTCCATCGGCCAGACATGGCTCACCAACAGGCTGCCCGAGCCGGAGTTGACCAAACGCAGCAAACCTGGCAAGCCCGGTAAAAAGTCCTTCATGGAACGCATGGCCGAGCGTGCCGAACAAATGCAGCAACAGCAAAATGCCCCAAAAGACAGCGGCAAACCTAACATGCGTAACGCAACACCCGCCGTCAAAACCGGCAAAAAACGCACTCCCAAAACCGGTGGCTAGGCGGCACCCCGTCGTCCCCCCATCCAACTGGCCTTAGCTTTGAGGTGTGTGTCGATTACAACGATGAAAAAATACCTTGTTGAACACCTTGACGAAATAGAGCCCACCCGATGCCCGTGTGGAATGACTAGACGGGCATTTGTCTGTGGGGACAATGATGTGGCGTCGATCCATCTGGTGGATATATCGGAAGACAGCAAATCCCATTACCATAAAAGGCTAACGGAAATCTATTTGGTGCTCGAAGGGGAGGGGTATTTGGAGTTAGACGGCGAGCGGGTGCAGGTCAGGCCTATGACCGCGGTATTGATAAAGCCGGGGTGTAGACATCGGGCATTAGGAAACCTGAAAATTGTAAATATCCCGGTACCTGCATTTGATCCGAATGACGAGTGGTTTGATGTTTGATCTCCTGGGTTGTGGTGGTAGATTGAGCTGCATGAACCGGACAACGATAATCATCGGAGCAAGCCCGAGAGAGGACAGGTATTCAAATATGGCACAGAAGGCCTTGACTGCTGCCGGGCACACGGTGCTGCCCTATCATCCGAGCGGGGGTGAAATTGATGGTGTGGCAGTAATCACCGATCTGAATGATGAGCTCCCGCCTATAGATACGGTGACAATTTATGTTAGGCCGGAAATTTTGTCTACCATGATAGAGAAATTGATAGCCCTGAAGCCCGGCAGGGTGATTTTCAACCCTGGTACTGAGGACGCTGTCCTGGAAAAGGGGTTGCGGGCTGAGGGGATCGAAGTAGTTGAAGCGTGTACGCTGGTAATGTTGAAAACCGCTCAATATTAAACGTATGCAGTAGGTATCGTTGGGGGATTGGTAGTGTAGGCCTTAGCCATCGGCATTCATCTTGCGTTGACGGTCATGGTTTAACCCTCCATTCAAGGAGCAGCATGTTCATCGCAAGATTCGGGATTGTAGGTTTACTCATTGAGAAGGGGGTCGAGGCCATAGCCGACCGCTTGTTTAAATCACCACTTGAGCAGGATTTGGGTGAAGCCGGTGAGAATGATATCATCTTACCTCATGCACATTGTATATTCCAAGGGGAGGTAGATGAATTTACTCCTCGTTTGAGGCAAATGTTCCCGATGATTGATGGGCTGGAAGCCATGCATCTGGACAGGGTGCTACAACGGCTGGTTGAGCTTAAGAGAAATCGGTCAGCAACATACCTGTTTCAAATCAATGACTCGGGTACGCCGGTCGAGTTGCAGATGATACTTACCAGGTATGCGAACCGTCAGGTGCAGATTGACTTCCGCTGCTCTGAGTCTGTTATCCGGCTTATCGAATTGGCATTTTCAGGATGATAACGAATGGCGAGCAATACCACGGGGGGATGGTATGGTCGGATGTATAATGCTGCTATGTAGCCAGACAGAAAGAAGCGGTGAATTGAGTCGACACAAAACAAGCAGCAAATAGCTTGAATGGGAACAAGTGATGAAGCCTGATCAAACAGCTGGACAATACGACCGGATTGCGACTTGGTGGCGGGAACGGCATGCGAAGTCAGATTACGGTGTCGAGTCGTTAAAGCGCGCAGTCTGGTTCTGTAAAAACAAGAACCTGGTTGTGGATGCAGGATTCGTCAGTGGTGGAGAGTTCAGAGGGATTCATCAAGAGCATGGGTTTGCCATTCGACACATGGAATATGACCATGGGCCGGCGGGGAAACACGTTTGATTTATCGCAGAAAATACAAGCTGATTGACAAATGAAGAGTATAATTATTATAATTGTTAGTGCTGTGGTTCTACTAACTGCAGCTTTACCAGCGGTGCCACCCGTGCCCTCTGGAAAGCGTCTGAAAGACATTGTCGCGGAGAAATATGCGGAGGGCAACGTCTATATTGGCGGCACGACAGGTTGGGGAAAGCTGGAACGTGGATCGGGAATCGTGCTCGACCGGGAGTTCAGCTACGTGACACCCGAAAACGATTTCAAACAGCCCTACATCCATCCATCGCCTAACAAGTGGAATTGGAAAAATTCAGACGCCTGGGTAAAACGCTGTGCTGGTAATAAGCAGGTAATCCGATTACACGGGCCCATCAGTCCGCAATGTTCCCGATGGGCAATGCACGATGATCGTACGGCTACCGAACTCCAGCAAAACCTGGCTGAGTTTATGACGGCGCTTTGTAAGCGATACGATCACTACAAACACGTGAAGTGGATGGATGTGGTCAATGAAACCGTCTCCACCAACGGCGAGTGGTTTGGTCCGAAACCCGGCACCGACAAATGGGAAAACCCGTGGCCGAAGATCGGCTATGATGAAAGCGACCCCCTCCGCCCTCCGCTTTATATCAAGATGGCATTCGAGATTGCCACCAGACAAGCACCTAACACCAAGCTGATTATCAACCAGCATGGCAGCATGGAAAAACCGATGTGGGACAAGGTAAAGGCCCTTGTTCCTTACCTGAGAAAGCATGGCTTGCGCGTTGATGGCATCGGCTGGCAGGCGCATGTGAATGTGGGCTGGGAACGGGAGCCCGGCAACGAGCGGCGCTTGCGTGAGTTGATCGATTGGGCACATGCGAACAAGCTGTCGTTTCATGTCACGGAGAACAATGTCTGGTTGCGGAAAGATAAAAAGGACTACGAGGCGCAGGCAAATACCTTCGCCGCAATACTCAGCATACTCCTTGAAAAGCGGCACACCGGCGTAGTCACCTGGAATGTTTGGAACATCAGCGACGGCGACCAGTGGGTGAAAACAAAAGCGTGGAATGGCTGTATTCTCTACGATGACTTTAAACCCAAACCCGCCTACTACGCCATTCAAAGGACGTTGCTTGAGGCAGCGAAGTGAGTAACAGGGTAACAAGAAAATGCATCCAGGAAAAATGTAACAATGGGTTGGAAACTACATAACGCAATGTGGCCCGGACTGGTGGGCAAGGAAGTGGGCTCTGCTGAACCGCCCGTCAGTCTGGACCGGATGCTTGAACTCACAACAAACAGCGATGTCGAAGGCAAGACTTTCGACGGAGTGGACCTGTTCTTGTTTCACCCGCATCTCGACATCGATGCAGACGAGGACGAAGTACTGCGCCTGGCTGACAAAATTGCCGACATGGGGCTGAAGATCGGATCGGTGGTGGCTCCTGTTTGGCAGAGTGCGGTCGGTGGTAGTGCCATGGGTAGTGTAGAGGACAGGAAACGCTTTGTTCTGGCCATGGAAAAAGCCTGCCGTTATGCCGGCCTCCTGAATCAACATGGCGTGCGACAGTATGGTTCGATCCGGATTGACTCCGCAACCGGCGTGGAGGAATGGGCGAAGGACCCCGTCGCCGGAACGAGGCTCATAGCCGGGACCTTCAAAGAATGCGCGAGCATTGCGGCTGACTACAACGAGGTATTGGTCGCCGAAGGCGAAATCTGTTGGGCGGGAATGCACTCGTGGAAGGACATGCTTGACCTTCTGGAGGAGGTTGGCATGCCCGGCAGGCTCGGATTTCAAGCGGATCTCGCCCACAGCTACCTCTACCTGCTGGGATACAATGCCGGTGAGCACGCCCTGTTGAAGGAACCTTATTCGGATGAGGAATTCTGGTCGGCTTACCAGCAAATGACCGACCGGCTCCGTCCGTGGACGTATGATTTTCATGTCGCCCAAAACGACGGCACGGTGCATGGTGCCGGCAAGCACGATCAAACAGGCCGCCACTGTCCTGCCGACGACCCGAATGGTCGGCTCGACATCACCAGGTGTGCCGGCTACTGGTTGCTGGATGAGAATGGCAACCAGCGCCCGGAAATCAAACATCTGTGCTGGGATGGCTGTATGTTTCCAAACGCGACACTGGAGCAGCAACAGACCTGGAACACCATCCTCAGCGTGATGCTCGATATCAATACCACTTACACCAAATAAAAAAGAATATGAAAATCGGAATGAACATGCATCTGTGGTCGACCCACATCACAGATGAACACTACGCAGACATCGGTGAACTCAGGGCAATTGGTTACGAGGGCATTGAAGTCTTTCTCGCCGAAGACGACCGGCCCGGATATGTGGAGCTGGGGAATTTTCTGAAATCGATTGATATGGAGGTCAACGGCTGCCTCGGCCTGGGACCCGACCAGAACCCCATCTCCGAAGACCCCTCGGTCAGGCAGGCGGGGCTCGACAAAATCAAGGAGGCCATCGACAACATGCATGCCGCCGGAGGAAAAAACATCTGCGGGCCGTTTCACTCGGCCTTTGCCACCTTCTCGCGTAATTTCCCCCAGGAGGATGAGTACAAACGCAGCGCGGATGTACTCCGTGAAGCCGCTGAACATGCTGCCACTGCAGGAATCACCCTGACGCCCGAGGCTCTGAACCGTTTCGAGTGTTATCTCTGCAACACCATGGCCCAGCTCCGCAAACTGGTCGATATGGTGGATCACCCGCATTTGAGGGGGATGTTTGACTCCCACCACGCCAACATCGAGGAAAAATCCTTTGCCGGTGCCGTGGCTGACATCGCACCCGTGATGACCCATGTGCATATCAGTGAAAACGACCGAGGAACCCCTGGCGCCGGCCATATTCCGTGGGACGAAGTCTTCAGCTCGGTCGCTAAAACCGGCTATGACGGCTGGTATTATATCGAAGCATTTTCACGTGATGATGTTGATTTTGCCAATGCCATCAACGTCTGGCGCGAGTTCAATCCACGCATGGATATTTGCCGCGATGGCTACGCCTTCACCAAGGCGATGATCGAGAAGCACAAGGTTGCATAATTCCAGAAATATGAAATTCGGCAACGAGTGTTACACCTGGTTCATGAAGGAGTCGGGCTCCTACTGGAATAATCAACTTGGTCACATGATCGAAATCACCGCCAGGGCCGGCATGGTTGGAATCGAGCCGATGCACTTCTGGATGGGCGATCTGTCCGATCCGGTGAAACTGGCCGATTGTCTCAAGGAACATGGCATCGAGCTTGCGGCGATTGCCTTTGTCCAGGAATGGAACCACCCCGAGGAAACGGAGAAGGAAACCGCCGAAGCCGCCAGAACCATCGGGCTGCTCAAGCATTTTCCCGGTGCCCTTCTTTGTACGGTGCAGCTGCCGACGGGTCGCCATGACCTCGCACAACGTCGCAAAAACCTCGTTGCCAATGTCAACGCCGTGTCACGTCGCGCCACCGATGCCGGTGTGCCATGCAGTTTCCACCCGAACTCACCCGAGACCTCGACGAACCGGACGGAGGAGGACTACAGCGTTATTTTAGAAGGCCTGGATAGCTCGGTGACTGGCTGGACTCCCGACGTGGGCCACATCATCAACGGCGGTATGGACCCGCTTGCCAAGATGAAGCAGTACTCCGGTCTGATCAATCACGTCCATTACAAGGACTGGGACGGCAATCCGGAATTCGCTCTGATGGGCGAGGGGAAAGTCGATTTTTTCAGCATCACCCGGTGGCTCAGTGAGCAGGACTACGGGGGCTGGATCATCTGTGAAGACGAAGCGCCACAAGCCGTCGACGACCCCGACGGAGTCACCCTCCACGACGGCCGGTGGATCAAGGAAATCCTCATTCCCTCCATCGCCACCTGAGCCAGCTGGCTATTTGGGAAAATGGAAGAACAACGATCTTCCCACGCACCACGTGTTACATGGCGAGGGTTGCAAAAGCTGCGGTTCAATGCATTGCAGAAGGTGATTTGATGGTTTGGATTGGTTAAGGTTTTTTTTGGAAAAAAAGCTGTAACCTGCCCACCCGATTAGTGTAAAGCCTATGTCAGATGTGAAGGTTTTCACTTTCGACCAATCAAATTCCAACAATCCAGACATATAATATATGAAAATTCGCCAGTTACTAATGACCTCTGGTTGTGTTCTAACTATCCTCGGAACACACGCCTCAGCAGCCACGATCTTTAATGGCTATGCTTACGTTTCTACCACGACTGCAGGAGTGGATGCTACTTGGTATAACCTCAATGGCGGCGCACAGGCTCAAAGCCTCAATGGTGCCGACCTTGGGGACTTTCAAACATCGCTCTGGCTTGGTGGTCAAACCGGGCTTTGGTCCGAGGGCAATGGTGTGCAATACATCACGATGCACTATAGTATATCCGGAGACGCGACAGCCACAGGCACGATTGCCTTTGACTTCCAATTCTATACTGCGCCGAATGATCAGTGGGGAACCGACGTCAATGGTGCTAACACTACTGACAAATCAGTTGATCTTATAGCTGCTCACGGTCTCACGAACGGTAATTACAACCTTGCCGTCTGGGTGGAGGGAAAACCCAATAATATTGGTTCTGTTTGGGACAATAACGGTGGGGCCAATTACAACGCTACATTCGCGGTAGTCCCAGAACCATCCACTACAGCCCTGCTTGGCCTTGGTGGTCTTGCCTTGGTCCTGCGCCGTCGCAAGTAACCGACCCCACAAACAACCTTAACAAACCGGCTTCTTCACGACCTGAGGAAGCCGGTTTTTTGTGTACTGCAACCCTTCACGACACAGGGGAGAACACGATCTTTGGTATTATCTCCTTGTGGGATCGTTCGGTTGGGTTTGTAGTGACGGACACGGACATGTCCATGCCCCACGAGAATCCACCACCACCATCACGCGACGCACCGGAGGATGCGGCGTTTGACCGCTTGGTGGCGGAGCACCAGCAGAGGATCTATTTCTTTATCCGGTCGATGGTTTTTAATCCCGACGACGCCCGCGACACACTTCAGGATGTCAACATCGTGCTGTACCGGAAAAAGGACGCCTACGAGCACGGTACCAACTTCAAGGCGTGGGCCTTTACCATCGCACGCTTCGAATGCCTTTCGTACCTCAGCCGTTACAAAAAGCAGCAGTGGACCACTCTCGACACCGGGCTGCTGGAATCGCTTGCCGACAAGGCGGAGGAAAAATCAGACGATGTCGAGCCGTGGCTGGACGCCTTGCGGCACTGCATCCAGCTTCTCCCGCAGGACGTGCAGCAGCTGGTTGACAGTCGCTACCAGCAACGCACCCCGCTCGATACCACCGCCATCCACATGCAGACCAGCGTGGGGGCGCTGAAACAGAAACTCTTCCGCGCCCGCAAACAGCTCAAGCAATGCATCCTGCAGCGCGTCCGGCGCGGAAAAAATCCTCCGATCTAGGATGAAAACGCGTAACCTATCGGCGCGGGGTCGGTATACCCACTAGTAACGACCTTCATGGACCATCACTCACAACACCCCCACCCAGGCCCCGACTGGCAGGACTGGATCGACCGGATCGGAAACAACGCAGTTTCCGAACAGGAGTTACGTGATTTTCAACAGCTGCTCGAGCAGTCGCCAGAACACATGGACGGCTATCTCGACACCCTGCTTACCGAGACGGCTCTGGAAATGAAGGACGGTCTGTTAGTTTCAGCGGCACCCCAGGTAAATCCAGTTCCCGCACGACAGATACCCGCCCCAACGCCGATGGTGGCCCAGCCCGTCCTGACGAACAAACGCCAGGGAAGTTTTGCCAAGGTCAGTGTCGCAGTCGCAGCCTGTGTCGCCCTGCTCGTTGGACTTTCCTATTTCCTCGGTCGGCAATCGGTGCCGGTAACACCAGTCGCGGAAATGGCTACCCACGTGGCCACTATCACGGATTCCGACAAGATCGCGGATGCGGCGGGTCTGCGGATTGGAAAACCATTGCAGACCGGTGAGGTGATCGTGCCCCCGGACTCAAAAATCGGCATCGCCATGCGCGGCGGGGCGCGGCTTGAAGTCAATGGTCCGGCACAACTCAGGATCGACGGACCGGAACATGTGTTCCTCCACAGTGGCCGGGTGCAGACCTATGCCCCCGAGTATGCACACGGCTTTGCCATCGATACTGATGAGGGTGAGATTGTTGACCTCGGCACCCGCTTTGTCACCGCCAGCGGCACCGATGCCGGCACCGAGATCCACGTTCTCGAAGGCCTGGTCAAGGCGCGGGCCGGCGAGAGTGCCAAGGACATCCTCATCGGCGGTGAACAGGCTGCGATCCTGAAAAACGGGAGAATGTTAGACACTGAGTTCCTCGCCCGCAGACTGAAAATCCCCATCAACCCCAACCTCGAAGATGCCGACGGCGACCAGGTCGTCGACCTGGTGGAAGCGCACTACGGGACCAATGCCGGCGACCCTGGCTCCACTCCGGAATTGTTGCGGGTTTACGACTCCTTTGCAGGTTATACCGGGGGCGAAGTCTCCATCCCCCTGGGAAAAAACAACTACCGGGGCACGGGGAAAATCGCCCACTGGACAGGAAACGGCACCTTGCTCTCGGACGGGCTGGTTTACAACCGAAACGGCAAATCACTACTGACCACCGGCGGTTGCTTGCAGACGACCGGTGAAAAGGATGTTGGTGCGGCCATCGTGCTCGACGACAAGGAGCTGCCCAAAGACGGCATCATATACATCAGCTTCCTGATGCAGCAGCCTGACAAGGACCTCAGCCGCCCCTTCTCCGGACTGCTGCTCTACCTGGGTGAACACCGGGAACAGTTTTTCACCGGTGAACTCAGCGTTGCTGATTCCTATGGCGCGCGTTATGCCGAGAGTGACGAGGAGGATGTATTTGCCATCCCCACCGATTCGGAGGTTCACCTGTTTGTGATCCGCATCGACCAGACACGGTTTCTGACTGACGTCTTCGTCGATCCGCCGTTGGCTGTTGAGGAAAAAAACATCCAACCCCAGAGGCGCTACCAGAATGCGCCGGATTTTGATCGGATCATGATGCGCTCAGGCAGTGACTCCGGAAACTTCTCTGTTCGCTTTGACGAGTTACGCCTGGGCCTCACTTGGAGTGCAGTGCTGCCTCAAAAACCGAAGTAGCGGAAACACCTTTGCCGCCTTTGGTTGAGCTGTGAGTTTCGACTTGCGGCGGGCCTTTGCAAGGCGAGTTTGTAGGAGCTCTTTAACTTTGGAACCCTCATCGAATTTATGCGCGTATTTTTTTTATCATCACTCCTTTTTCTCCTCGGCCTGACCTCAAGTTTTGGCGAGGCGATGCTGCAGTATTTTAATACCAACTGGCGTGAGATCACCCGCAAGATGCCGGAACTCGCCGAGGCAGGTTATGAATCGATCTGGGTGCCGCCACCGACGAAGGCCAGCGGCGGGCTTTCGGTGGGATACGATTGCTGGGACCGTTTCGATCTCGGCGGCAAGGATCAGCGGGGCTCGATCAGCACCCGCTACGGCACCCAACAGGACCTTCTGGAGATGGTACGTGTAGCGCACCGTTTCGGCATCCGGGTGTACTTTGACAATGTGATGAACCACAATGCGTTCGATGTGCCGGGTTACAACTCGGGTGTGCCCATCGATGTGTATCCGGGTTTTGTGCCCGAGGACTTCCACCTGCGTGTGACCGAGGAGGGCAACTACAGGAAATGGGACAATACCCGCAGCTGGGGCGACGAATGGCAGGTGATGCACCTCGGCCTGTCCGACCTCATCGACATCGCCACCGAGCCGGGCGACTGGAACAATAACTTCGGAAGCAACGAGGGTAACAGCATCAAGAAAATCACCTTCGTCCGCCACCCTGGCAATCCGGAATACTATTGTTATAAACCGAGCGGTGCGGGACAACGGCATGCCAACAGCGAGGGCACCTACGTCGGCTTTGGCCCGGGAAACGGCATTACCCTGACGGACCTAACAACCAACCCGGATTTCTACGCCGAGCAGGTCAATGAAATGCTCTACCGCGCTGCACGCTGGCAGGTGGATATCACCAAGGCCGACGGGTTAAGGCTCGATGCGGTCAAGCACACGCCCTACCAGTTTTTTGGGGCCAGTTACGGCGGCGACAAGGATACCTCGGACTACGGCTATAGTGGCCAGATCCAGCGCCAGTTCAACATCACCCGCGGATTCTCGGACGCGAACCACCGCGACACGGTGTTCAATACCCAGCTGCCGCGCGACGACGCCATGCTCTTCGGCGAGCACCTCGGCCAGCCTCCCGGATACCAGGGCTACATCGACGCCGGGATGCGTCTGGTCGACAACGACCTGCGCAACGAGTTCAACAACCGGCTCGGCAACCCGTCCGCCGGCCTCAACGGTTTCGACCAGCCGGGCTGGGGTGGTTTTCCCGACAGCGTCTCGGTGATGCACGCCCAGAGCCACGACAACTCGTATGCGTCGCGCCGCGAGCTGCAGCACGCGTTCTACTTCACCCGCACCGGCCTGCCGCTGGTTTACACCGACGGCAACTACCAGGCGGAAACCCTGAGCCAGAGCGGTGGCGCCTTTCCACGCCATGCCAATACCAATTTCCTCGGCCAATACGCCGATCCACGTCTTCCGAACCTCGCCTACATCCACCAGCACTTTGCCCGCGGTTATCAATCGGGCCGCTGGAGCGACGCGGACTTCGTTGCCTACGAGCGCATTGATAAACGTGAAAACGGCGGCATGACCGATGCCGATGGTGTCACGGGGCTGTTTCTGTTTAATGACAATTTTTCCTCGGGTCAGGCGCGTGGGTTTTCTACATCGTATCCGGCGATTGGTGGGGGGACCGATGCCTATCTCTATCAATACGCCAGTGGCCCCGGCCTGGCAGGATTTTATACCTACGCTTCAAACCTCGGTAGTGTGATCGTCCCTCCCGGCGGATACTTTGTTTTTTCATGGCGCACGCCCGAGCCGGCAAACAACTGGGCAAACATCGGCGGCCAGCCGGTGCAAATCTATCAGAATGATCAACCTGTCGATACCATCACCGTGGAAAGGCGCGACGGCCCCGATGGCGACCCCGGTTTCAACCCCTACGGCGTCGCCGATGCCGATGGCACCGACTACAGCTACAGCCTTGATATCCCCCGGGTCACAAATGGCAGCGACCTGAAATTCGTTGTGCGGGCAGATGGCTCGGCCGAAAACATCATGCTTCGCCTGGATGGCGGCGTGGATCTCAACGGCACACGTCCCGGAGGAAACACGGACCCCGGTTACCGCGATAACCCGCCGGCGGTGAGTACGGATGTGTTTATGGGTTACGAACAACCTGGATTTGTTAGAAGGCAGGGGCCGGAGAAGTTTGCCGCCGTCGATACCGCGAGATGCACGCTTGGCTCGGCTGGGGCTGAAACCTATGCAACCACGGTGGGTAGTGGCACCGTGACGGTGACCGATGGCGGTGGAACGAATCCGATCCCGGCGGATACCGTGGCATTCCTGTTCCACGACCCCACGCAATTTGTTCACACACCGCCATCCGGCACTCCTAAACACTACGACGAGTCGGGTGGAAACATTACCTTCTGGTCGAAGTCCAACACCGGCCTCGTTGGCTACATCAACTACGTTTACTACACAACCGACGGCACGAACCCCGAGGGCTCGGGCGGTGATCCGGTCGGAACAACCCAAGTGGCAACAATGAACTGGTCGCATGACGCCGATGGTGGCTCATGGTTTACCACGTCTATTCCCAGCGCGGGGATCGTCAATCTCCGCTATAAGCTATCGAGCGTCCGCACCAGCGACGGCACCAACTCGCTCGCCAGCGTCTTTCCCACCGGCGCCGGTCAGGTTGATCAGAAACTGAACATGATGACGGTTTTTGAAATTGATCACTTCAATGCCACCACGGCAACAGTCTATCCGCACAACGATTATGGCGTGGCCGAGACGGGCCTGGAAGAAGGTTTTCATATTCTCCGTGGCCGGGCCTTTCTGAAACGCGATGGCAAGGCATCACTCTACAACACCTTCCAACAAACATTCTACTACGATGCACAGCGCCCGACCGGTGAGGTGGTGTTTCCTGCGGAAAATGACACGCTTGCTGATCAAAGTTATGGGGTGGTTGTTAGGACCGACAGCAGCGTCGATGAAGTATGGTTCTTTATCGATGACGGCACGGGCCCGAACGATGACGTGCAAACAGGCACCTCCAATGGCAACGGCGTGGGGAAATGGGTGCAGGCATCCGAGGTCATTCCGTCGGCTACCATAACCAGCAGCTACCCCAAGGAGTGGCGTTTCAATTACACCAACATCCCGTCGGGCAACATCGCGTCCAGGATCCAGGTGCGTTTTGTCGAAAAATCATCTGCCGACTCCCCGGCATTCACCGGCACGGTGAGTACAGCCGATGACACGGCCAACTGGTACACCACCATCACACGCAATGTGGTCGCTAACGGTCCGGACACAAGGATGTTCATAGCCTTCCCATCGGCTGATGAGGATGTGGTTGGAGAAAACTACACCATGAAGGCGTATTTCTCGAAGTCGATCGGTGACGGCAAATCAGACCAGGAGCTCATCGATGAGTTTTTGATCACCATTGCAAGCCGCGTGTCCGGGTCGACAGAAGGAGCCGTCGCGCAGGACAGGGCACAGTATTCCATCATCCGCAATGAAACGGCCGACTATCATGCCCTGGCATATAATTTACCCAACCTCTACAACGGACAGGTGGGTTTCATCCATCATATCAATGTGACTCACACACGCGGTGGCGTGATGTTGAAGGCGGACCGCAGGGTAAAGGCAGAGGTGGTTGAAACCACCTTCCTCAGCATCACGACACCACCTGCATTTGATAGCGATGGCAAACCCTACGAAGTGCTGCTTCCCGCCGTAGCCAGCCCGACCGCGTCCCAGAGGTCGACGCCGATCCGGATTGAAACCGATGCTGACGTAGTGGAGCTCGATATTGTCTGGGAGCACGGCACGGGAACCCTGTCGGCTCCAACCGTCCAGGTATCCGGTGGAAAAAAACTTTGGGACTACGTCTGGAGCGGTATCGATGAAGGGGCATATCGCTTTAGGGTCGATGCCAGGAAAATCGCCGCGGGTCCGGTCCTCGCATCGCAACGACGTGACGTGTCGGTTATTTTCAGGCAAATCCTGCCAGAAGACCCCAACGACACTGACGACGATGATGACGGGCTGTTGGATGTTAACGAAACCACGCCGGCAGCCCTGCCCGCTACCAACAGTGAGACATGGACCAACGGCCAGGTGCACGTCTGGCGTGTGTATGGTCGCAGTAACCCGGTGACCCCCGACAGCGATGGTGATCTGCTTCCCGATGCACTCGAGGTAGGTTGGTCGGGCGTCCCGTCAGGTCAGGTGGGTGAGGCATTTGCAGACACCGGCTACGGACCGGACAATACCGGCGCGGGGAACCAGAAGTTCGACTGGGAGGATGCCAACAGCAATGGTGTCCATGACGCCGGCGAAACATCCGAGCCCTTTACCGATGCGGATGCTGATTCGGTTTTTGATTACGGCACGATTGTATCCCGGGATACGGATGGCGATGGCACACCCAATTTCAAGGCCGACCTCGACCCACCGTATTTCAACACAGTGCCCGACAACTGGAACCTGCCGAATTACAACTTTAACCGGGGTCGTACCGAGCAGATTCATGGTTCGATGACGGACCCTCAAAATCCCGATAGTGATGGTGATGGAATCCTGGATGGCGTCGAGGATGGCTATAACCCGGACTGGGCATCTGCCCTGAATCTGACCATCCGCGTCCACAACGGCTGGGTCGATGGTGACGGTAACACGCTCGACCGTAACGATGGTGGCAAGGTCTGGCCCAATGGTAAAATGGACCTTGGCGAGACGTGGTTGGAAACCGACCCTAACAATCCCGACACAGATGGCGATGGCCTGAGCGACGGCTACGGGGAGGACAAGGACTACGATGGCCTGATCACTGGCGATACGAACAGGAATAGAATCTATGATGCCGGTGAAGTGTGGTCGGAAACCGATCCTCTCTCGAAAGATACCGATGGCGATGGTCTGCTTGACGGCTGGGAAGTGCAAAACGGGCTCGATCCACTGGACAACGGCACGGACAATCTCGGCACCGCAGCGGTCAACGATGGCGATCCGCTGCAAGGTGCCGGTGGCGATCCGGACAACGATACGTTTACCAATGCCCAGGAGCAAACCAGCGGCAGTAAACCGCTTGTCAGCGATGCCGCGGCGGTTCTTCCCGCCAACTCGATCACCATCGGGCCGGGTGATGCCGTGACGGTTGGCAACACGGTCAATGGCAGGGAGTTTGATGGCTGGACCTGTGACGACCTGGTCGCCTTTGACGAACGTGAAGGTGAAGGGGGAAACAACCAAAGCGGTGATGTCAATATCGCCGGTGACGGCTTCGATACCTCACGTGATATTGTCGCCTTCTATGCCCGTGATGGCGGCGCGGACGGCAACTACTACTTCCGCCTCGATTTCTACGATCTGCAACCCTTTGCCGAGGAGGGCAACCTCGATACCTACGTCGTAATCGACACGGGAAACACCGCCAGTGGCGAGGCCGCATTACCGGATCAGGTGGACATCCTCACCGAGATGAAGTGGGAGGTGGTTGCCGCTTGTTACAAAGGAAACACCGGCCGCGTCTACGTCGATACCAACCCGGCGGTAAATACCACTGCGGTGAACCAGGACCTGACCGCGACCGGTGTGCAAGTGCGCGACCAGAATGCTGTCAACGGATTTGGCAGCGCCTACTTTAACTCGGATCTGGATGCGATGGAGTTTTCCATCAGTCGCCAGGCACTCATCGATGCCGGCTGGAACGGAGTGAGCAAACTGCGGTTCCAAGTCTACACCACTCGTGACGGCACCCAGAATGATGGCACCGGAGCAGGCGACATGGGGGGGCGTAACGATATCCGGGATACCATCTACGACGACTGGCTGGCTGAAGACTACTGGAGTTCCCAGGACTATATCGCATCAAATGGCAAACTGACCAGCTACATGCAGGCGGATGGCAATGGACGTTACCCCGACCAGTGTAAAAAAGCCAAGGTCATCATGCTCTCACACGCCAACCACGCGTTACGCCCGGGAAGCCAGACGCAGCAAAAAATCAACAGCGGCTTCAGCACCGGATGGCACCGCAGTCTCGATGCGCACGAAGCCTTCGGGGTGCCGCTCACCCTGCATATCACGCCTACCCTGGCGTCGGCAGTGCAGTGGGCCTCGGTGGACCAGGCCGCAGGAAAACCATGGCTCGACGGGCCGTCGTTTAACGCCCGTATCGCAGCCATGGCGCAGACGGGTGGGATCGATTTGTTAGGAACCACCTACGCCGACCACATGCCGTCGTACTTTTCCACAGCCTATAACCTGGACAACGTGTTGCTGGCAGGTGAAACCATGGAGCGCATCTATGCCGCCGCGCCATCGACCAGTGTGTTCTGGTCGCCTGAGCGGGTGGTCGATGCTGATGTGTTGGGAAAAGTGTCCAGCATGGGTTACAGCTACACCTTCATTGACCAGATGCGCCATTTCTTTAAATGGCAGGGCCGCAATACCGCGATCTCGGACGATGGATATCGACTCAATACCTACCACGGCGTGAAATGTTTCCTGATCAACGACTCCGCGAGCACCTACCGCTACCAGACGATGAACAATGGTTTGCCGGCACCGCTGCGGAACCTCTATCAGCGCAAAGCCCAGAGCGGCGTGCAGGACCAGGTTGTGGTGATTTACCATCACTGGGACGAAATGGCAGACGTTGCTAACGCGAATGCCTACGACACCAACCTACGCTGGCTGGCGAACAAGCCGTGGATCCAGATCGTGACACCCGACCAGATTGCATCAGGCCAGATCGATGTCACCCGGGACGGGGTAGGAGACACCTGGTTCTCGATCGATCGCGGTTCACCCGCTATTGCGAAAACAAGCCACGATTGGCTCGATCATGCGACCCAGGAGGATTACGATGAGTGGTATAACGGCGGCGCGCGTGAGGAGGGGATCTTGAATAAGGTGTTTGAAATTCGACCAGGCTCCCCTGTCGCCCAGCCATTTGGCATGCAGACATTGAATGATGGAAAAATGGCGGACCTTGCGTGGGATCAGGTTGACCTGTTAGCCGCACCAACATCCCGGCTTGGTAAACTTGCCCGTGCCACCGCGCACAGCGCCACCGCGCTCACCGCGTTCCACCAGCAGCAGAATAATGACACCAGCAAATACAGCACCGGTGCCTACATCTGGGTCGATTCCGACTACAACAGCCTCACCGGATTTTCCAAACACAGCCAGTCGCAGATGCGGTTTGCGGCACTCTACAAACAGGTCGAACTCTGGGCAGCCAGTCCACCTGCCACGGCGGCAGCGATCGCCCAGGATGTGGATTTGGACGGGGTAAACGAATACATCCTGAAAAACGACCGCGTCTTTGCCGTCTTCGAAGCCACGGGTGGTCGGCTCACCGCCGCCTGGGCACGTGATGTGACCTTGGGCGAAGTCTATCAGATAGTGGGTAACCATCCCGCATACTCGGGGAGTGAAACCGAGTTTGAAGGCGACAGCGTGCTGACGGGATCTGACATCAACGCCTACCGCACCAGCGGGTTCAAGGATTGGTTTGCCTCGGGACCGGAGACAAACGCCTACGTCAACGATCTCTATACCGTCGCGGTTTCAGGCACCAACGGCTGGGCCTTCACCAGCTCCGATGGAAAAGTGGCCAAGACGATTTCCCTCAGCGACGGATCCAACAAACTGAGCGCCGCCTACAACCTGACAGGGGGTGTCAGCAAGCTCTACGTGCGCTTTGGCATGTCACCCCACCTGGACGACCTGTTAGTCCATGGCCAGCGCCACCTCGCACCAGCCAGCGACAACGGCTCACGCGTCGTAGTGAGCAGCAGCACATTAAACGAAACCGTGAACGCGGCGGTGCACTACACATCGGCAGCCTATGTTGCCTCGGCAAGCGATAAACAGGGGCCGGCGTTCCTGCCTGACACGATCAACATGCGTAACCAGGCGCAGACGGAACAAGTGGAGCTGGAAAGCACTGCCACCAACTTTACCCTCGACCTTGAACTGTCGGCTGTGTGCGCCGATTGTGATGAGGACGGTCTGCCGGACGCCTGGGAGAGTGCCAACAGCCTGGATCCGGGTGACAATGGTACTGTCAACGTTGACAACGGTGGCAGCGGAGACCCGGACCATGATGGCCTGGACAACACCACCGAGCACCTGCTGGGACTCAATCCCCAGGTCGCCGATACGCACCTTTTCCCGAAGTTGTGGGCGATCGTCAATGCCGACTCCAGCGTGACCCTCGACTTTCCCACGATAGCGGACCGTCGATATCGGCTTTGGTGGTCGGATAATCTCAGCACCTGGAACCGCCTCGGCGCTGACATCCTGACCCTCGGCGAAACACCGAATCCGCACCGCCAGGTCGATGATGCCAGCCAGGCGCCGATCACTGAAACCCATCGCTTTTACCGACTCGAAATCATGCTTCCCTGATGAGCCCAATGAAAACCATACTTTCCATCCTGCTGTCGACCGCCGTCATTGTATCGGCTGCCAACCTCAAGATCAGCCCGAACTCAACCGTGCGGGCGGGGAGTGAGGTGGAGGCGAACTACACGACCACGCACCTGTTTGTTGATGAAGTTGCCGGGGACTCAATTCCCATAACCATCTTCTTTGATCCTGGAACGACGGGTGTGGAAAGTGCCGAGGTTTTTACCAATCTGAATCGACGCGACCGTGCGGACGATGATGCAAATTCCGATGGTATAGACGACGGTATCCTGCCCCCGGATGGCAATGCCATCGCAGCTGGGGATGACTCCCACTACTTCAAAGCCCACAGCATGGGCCTTGTCGCGGGCGGCTATCAGATCACCCTCTACGCGTCGAAGACCGGCGCTTACCGCTTGAGTGCCCGCTATCGTCTTCATGGAGATGCGGCCGGGACTTACCGTTGGTACTCGGACACCGACGGCGGGGGTAAGCGTGACCACTGTTTAGTGATTTCACCTAAAAATGCCCGTGAGATCAATCTCTACGAGGTCAACGTTTTCAATATTGAAGCCAGTGGCGACACCTTTGCGACCCGATCAACATTCGAGGATCTTCACAACGCAGCGGGTGCTGCGCATAACGGCAGCAACCGCTGGGATTTGGACTATGTCAAAAACCTTGGTTGTAACTGGCTTTGGTTCCAACCGATTCACCCTAACGGGGTTGCAGGCCGGGAAACCGATCCAGGTACGGGTAGCCCCTATGATCCGGGAAGTCCGTATGCGGTGAAGAATTTCTTTGAAGTCAATGAGTTGATGACAATCAACTACAACGGCGCGAATACAACAGCGCAGAACCGCGCGGCGGCAATGATCGCATTCCAGGATTTTGTTGCCGCAGCAGACAACAAAGGGGTGGGTGTTATGTTGGATGCACCATTCAATCATACCGCCTTCGATGTGGAGCTGGCCTCCAAGGGGGTGGAGCTGTTTAGCCCGGGATGTGCCGCTACGGATGAAATTCGGAACAAGGAGGCCAGGTTCTTTTCGTTGGACGGGAACTATGGCAGCAGAGCGTCCTCAGCAGCCAATATTGCCGCCGGTCCCGACCGCTTTGATTTTGGAAAATGGAATGACGTCAAGGACGTGTTTTTCGGTCGTTATGATGCATTGGTTGAATACGACTCGGAGCCTGAGCGATCGAGCTACAAAAATGAGGGTGACTGGTTTGATAGCACCATCGCCACAGGAAGTTTTGATGCCGTTACCCGCGGGGTTTGGAAATATTTTGCCGAGTACTCACTTCACTGGCTGGAAAAGACGGGCGTGCCAGCCGGCTCCGACCTTGCCACACAGACCGTGTCGGGGGTGGACGGATTACGTGCTGATTTTGGCCAGGGGTTGCCACCCCAGTGCTGGGAGTACATCATCAACCGGACCCGCACACGGAAGTGGAATTTTGTGTTTATGGCAGAGTCGCTGGATGGTGGTGAGGTAACCTATCGATCGGCAAGGCATTTTGACATCCTCAACGAGAATATTGTTTTTCCGCTGAAAAGTGCTTCCAACAAGTATTCCTACCGCGATATTTTTGAAGACCGCCGCAATGCGTATGGTCAGGGCCTGGTGCTGATGAATACCTCATCCCACGACGAGGAAAGCTACAGTGATCCCTGGCAGGCCGTGGTGCGCACTGCGGTGACTGCCACGAATGATGGCCTGGCGATGATCTTCCCTGGACAGGAGTTGGGCATTAGCCAGACCTTTGGGTATAGCCATTACGAAACGAATTTTGGAAAACAGATCGCCCATTTCAAACGTTGGAACTCGATGATGCCGATCTGGAATGATGCTGATTTTGGTAATGATCAACTCTATCCCGTACTTGCCGGGATGCTGAAAGCGCGGAATGCAAGCCCCGCGCTACGCTCAAGCAACCGGTGGTTCCTCGATGGCGATGGTGGCAACGACCAGATACATGCGGTTGCAAAATACGAAACACCCAATGCCTCACCAGCGACCAGTGACGTGGTCATTGCTTTCGCCAACCTTGATCGCGATAATGACAAGTCGGATCATTTTAAAATCCCGGCAGGCCTCGCTACATTGTTAGGTTTGCAAGACAGCCGCACCTACAACGCCAGGAACATCGCCGCCTACAACCGCCCCCCGACGATCACAGGGCGTGATGACGTATTACTCTGGGGTAGCGGCATCACGGGAGCCAATCTCAAGTTGACGGGTTTCACGGTGTTTATGAAAAAGGTGCCGACCACCACCGGCGGGTGGGATACGGCTCCCTACGAAGCCCAGTATCTCAAACTCTACGATGTCACCGCACCAACGGCGACGCCCGGACAGCCGGAGATGCCGAATGTTTACGCGTATGCGCTGGGAACCGACGTCACATTCGACTGGGCGGATGTCGCGGCTGACTCCGGCGGCGTGGTGCCAAGCTATGCCGTCACGGTGACCGTCAACGGCAGTGTGACCGGCACATTTTTGACCACGGAGAGCAGCTACACGGTCAGTGGCTCGATAGGTGACCAGGTCTCCGTTTCCGTCAAAGCGGTCAACCCGCACGACACATCCAATGCGGGCCCGGCCAGCACGCAGAGTAACACCGTCAAGGCGCTGCTCGCCACGGCCGACGAGGACGGCGACGGTCGGAACAATGCCGATGAAGAGGCAGCCGGAACCAACCCGCTCGATCCGGCCTCGGTTTTCGTGACGACTTCGATCGTGGCCAACGGTGCCGACTACGAGATCACCTTCAGCACCGTGGCGGACCGCTACTACCACTTGGAATCCAGCACGGATTTGGGGGCTGCGGACGCCTGGACCGTCGTCGATGGCAATTCCCTCGCCACAGGCACCAGCATGACCCTGACCCACACGGGTGGCAGTGCCGGACCCCGCCGGTTTTACCGGGTCCGGGTGACGGAAACCCCCTTGCCATCATTTATTTTGGGAAAAAATACATTCTCTCCGTAACTTGGACGGGGTTTTTAGTGTAGGCCGATAGGAGCCAAAAGCATCTGGCTTATAGACTAACTGCAAATACAACTACCAAGATGAAAAATACAATGATAGCGTCAGCTGTAGCGCTGGCCTCCGTAAGCGCGCTACAGGCGTCACTTGTCGTCGTCGGTTCTCTACAAACCGAACAAGGCAACCCCGCAGACTGGGATCCAATGAATAGCACCCTGGTGATGACGGAAGCGAGCGGTGTTTACACCTATACAGCAACCGGGCTATCAGATGGTGTCCTTTATGAATTCAAAGTACTCGATAATGAAGGTACTTTGCCGACGGTCTGGGGTGATCCGGAGATTGTTCCCGTCAATACAGCACTGTGGGGTGATGCAACGGGCTCCTCGCTGATCACAGTGAATACCAATCTTACCAACAACAATGGAAATGCCGTGGTCTGGATTACTTCCAACAACGCCCCGCTTCAGGCGGTTGGCAACTTCATGGTTGCGGCGGGTGGTGCTGCTGACTGGGTTCCACAAGACCCGACATTCAATATGACACCACAAGGTGCAGGTTACTTTACTTTGGACACGACCATCAGCACTCCGGGAACTTATGAGTTCAAGGCAAACGATGGAACCGGTGCCACGGGGTGGGAACACCAGGTAGGTCCGGACGGAATAAGCAACAATGCCGGTACGATCAGTTTTACAACAACGAGTAACAATCAACCCGTAACCTTGTTTGTGGACCTTACCAATCAGTCGATCGGTGCGATCGTGCCCGAGCCCTCATCCGCGGCGTTGCTCGGACTTGGTGGCCTGGCCCTGATCCTACGCCGCCGTCAATAGACACATTTCAACCCCCGAAAGATCACCTCGTCCCGCTTCGTGCGGGGCGGGGTTTTCTTTGATCACTGAATAGCCTGTAATAGGCTGTAAGTAGGGCAGGGAAAACGACGTATTGATCGCTGTGACTTCGCGTGCCTTGATTCAACATGGATTGCTGGTAATAGCCCTCTGCTGCAGCAGTTGTGGGCAGGAGGGGAAATTGGAAACCGCCAGGCCGTCGGGTGTAAGTGACATTGTCAATGCCGCCCGCACCCAGATTGGACAAACAACGGAGTATGACCCCGCCTATGTGGCACTGGATTATCCGAATGGTGACATCGATATCCGCAAGGGGGTCTGCACCGATGTGGTGATCCGGGCTCTGCGCAAATCCAGGAAAATGGACCTTCAGCAGCTTGTCCACGACGATATGCGTGCGAATTTCTCCAGGTATCCCAGGGTCTGGGGACTCAAGCGCACGGACAAAAACATCGACCACCGTCGCGTGCCCAATTTGCAAACCTATTTCCAGCGCAGGGGATGGTCGCTTGCCATCAGCAAAAACAAAACCGACTACCAACCGGGTGATCTGGTCACCTGCACCGTGGCTGGGAAGCTGCCCCACATCATGATTGTCAGCGATGTGAACGACAGCTCCGGCACACCGATGGTGATCCACAATATTGGTGGTGGGGCACGGGAGGAAGCGCGGCTGTTTGAGTTTCCCATCACCGGACATTATCGAATCAAATGAAGATCCGCCTAGGCATCATCAGCGCGCTGGCCGGCGTCGCGGTTGCCACCGCGCAACCCAGGGCATGGAAACTCGTCTGGGCCGATGAGTTTGATGTCGACGGCAAACCCAATCCCAAAAACTGGGTTTATGAAAACGGCTTTGTGCGCAATCTCGAGCTGCAATGGTATCAGCAGGACAATGCGTTTTGTAAAAACGGCCTGTTAGTCATCGAGGGCCGCAGGGAACGCAAGGCAAACCCGGACTATAAAAAGGGATCGGCCAGGTGGCAGCAAAACCGCCCCCACGCCGAATACACATCCGCTTGTGTCAAAACAAAAGGGCTCCACGCGTGGCAGTATGGCCGGTTTGAAGTACGGGCAAAAATCATCACCCGGCAGGGGCTGTGGCCGGCGATCTGGTTTCTGGGGATGGACGGGCCGTGGCCCGCGAATGGGGAAATCGACCTGATGGAGTTTTATGGCGGGAAAATTCTGGCGAACGCCTGTTGGGAGGGTCGTTGGAAATTCAAACCTACCTGGGACACGAGCCATACACCCGTCGCCAAACTCGGTAAAAACTGGGACAAGGATTTTCACATCTGGCGCATGGACTGGGATGCAAAAAGCATCAAACTCTACGTCGATGACCGGCTGTTGAATACCATTGAGTTGGATAAAACCAAAAACGGTACCGGTCGCGGTCCGAAAAACCCGTTTCACCAGCCACATTACATCCTCCTGAACCTGGCCATCGGTGGCAAGGCCGGAGGTGATCCATCGAAGACGGCGTTTCCGTCGCGCTATGTGATCGACTATGTCAGGGTCTACCAGAAGGCCCCCACAAAAGAGTAGAGCGAAGCTCCAAAGTAGGACATGTTTGCAACATGTCGGCAACCGTGGAATATTTGTTAGCTATGGGCTGGTTCACACATCCTGCCGACATGTTGCAAACATGCCCTACCTTCACGCATGCGAAGTCCCCCTGCCGGGCCTGCCTCATTGGCTAGCTTGAAACAGGGGAACCTGACCGTGGAGGAGGGACTGAAACACTGGCCGAAGCTGGTCAAGCTGGCGGAGGAAAAAAACCTGCGTCTCGGAAGTCCGGCGGTTTCCAGTGATCAACCCGGACTCGACTGGCTGGCCGGCTTCATGAAGGGGGCGAAACGGCAGCGGCTCAAGGTCGATTTTCTCGCCATTCACTGGTATGGCGGCACCAGCATCAACGAGTTCGAGAAATACCTCGACCGGATGTACAGCGCCTACCGCCTGCCGTTATGGTTGACAGAATTCAACGGCTGGAGCGGCACGCACAAGGAAATGGAAAAGTTCGCCCTGGCCGCCTTCAAGCTCCTCGAAAAGCACCGCCGCGTCGAACGCTATGCCTATTTCTCCAAGAAAAAAGGCACACCCGGCTCGATCTGGAACCAGGACGGTTCACTGTCCACAATCGGCCTCGCACTGCAGGCGTTGTAGCGACAATCCTGAGCGCCACAGCAGGCTCAAAATGGCTGTTGTGGGTTAGCAGGGGGGATACGGTTTGTGGGGAAACTTTACCTTTGCAAAGCACCTTGAGAACTAGCCGATTGGCTAGGTAGTCAGACCCGGAGTTTCTGATACTGTGTCCATAGTGGATGATGGCTGGTCGCCAAACGCATTCCAAAAGCAAACACGAACAACATAGACATATGAAGAAAAATATCCTCCCCATAAGCTGCCTTGCCGCAGCGACCCTCGGGTTTACCGCCGTCTCAGCATCCGCTGGGGTGATTCTCCAATACGACAGCCTGCTTCCCGGCAGTGGAGGCAGCGACACCCAGCTCTCACGTGTGGGTACGACTGATGGTTCCTTCGTAACTTCATCCGATGCAAACACCTCTATTGGCAGCAATACATCGCTCTTCTCAATCAATACGCAGACTCATATGCAGGGGGCGTTTGGAGATCAAGGAGACATGCAGTTTAACTTTGGCACGGGTCCGCTTAGCGCTGCTTTGACACCTGCCTATGCCAAGGATAATGGTAACTGGATCGGAGCAAGTTTTACCGCTGCCCAGGATTTAAACCTCAACCAGTTCTCTTTCCAAATGTGGAATAACTCGGTAAACGGCGACTTCTATGCAGCGCGTGATGCAGGGTTGTTTATCAGCAAAGACGGGGGGACGACCTTCACCCAGTATGGAACACTTTTTGACACATCAACTAGTAACGGTGACAAAGGAACGGTTACATTCAACGATACCTACAATGTGTTAAGCGGGCAAACCGTTGAAATGCGAGTCGCCTTTACCGACAGGACTGTGAATGCACAAAGTTCGGGTGGGGCTACACGTATCGGCGACATTCAAATATCAGGGATACAAGTGCCCGAGCCATCCGCAACGGCCCTTCTCGGCCTTGCCGGTCTTGGATTCCTGGTCAGGAGGAAGCGCTAGAATAGCGAGTCCGGACTAGCTCATACACAAGCAGGCCGTTCCCCGGGGGACGGCCTTACTTGTGTCCATTCGGGTGCTCTCCGGAATGCATCCACTCCAATGCACCTTGGATACGCGTGCAACAGAATGTGGCGGCGGTTTGAAACCGCCACGCGCTGTGGCATGATTGACGGGGCGGTTACAAACCGCCGTCACGGCTGGCTGGCTAGATGATACCTTTCCTGATCCCCTTGGCGACCGCGCCCGCCTGCGACTGGACGTTGAGCTTTTTATAGGTATTCGCCACATGGAACTTCACCGTGTGCGGTGACAGATTCATGACCTCTGAAATTTCCTTGATGATTTTTCCATCGGCGAGCAGTTCCAGGACTTGGAGTTCCCTTTCAGTGAGGTCGTGTTCATTCGGTGGCGAGTTGTCCCTGGGAAAGGCATTGAGGACCATCGACGCGACATGGGGGTCGAGCGAGGCACCGCCCTGCATGACGTCCTCGATACTATGGATGATATCCTCCACATTGGTGTTTTTCAGTAAATAACCCGCTGCCCCGGCACAGATGGCCTTGAACACGTCCTTTTGTCGGTCAGAGCCGGTGAGTACGATACAACGGATGTCGGGGTGGGTTCCCTGGATCAGTTTGAGCCCGTCAATTCCACTCATGCCCGGGAGTGACAGATCAATGAGCATGAGCTGGGGTTTGTCACGTGTGTTGTGCAGACACTCAATGGCCTGCTCAAAGGATGAAAAATCATGCTGGCAGCAGATGTGATCCACGGTGTTGAGTGTTTCTGATAGATTGGACCTGAAGGCTGCGTTGTCTTCGATGATCCATAAGTTGATGATGTTTGTCTCACCAGGTGTTGCGGGGTTTGTCATATTATTGGGTGTCTAACGGAATGGTCAATTGGATCTCGGTTCCCTGTCCGGGCGAGCTGTCGATGCTAAGGTCGGCACCGAGAAGTTTAGCGCGCAACGCCATGTTTTTCAGGCCCCGGCCAGACTCGCTGGTGGATATGTTTTCACATGTGCTGTCGAATCCGCAGCCATCGTCCCTCATGGTAAGCACCAGTGATGCCTCGTCGATCTGCGCACGGATCAGCATGTTCTTCGCTTTGGCATATTTGGCGCAATTATAGAACGACTCCTTGATCAGGAGCATGATGTTGCGCCTGGTGATCGCTGAAACTTGAGTGTCGTTGAGCTGGTCGGGAAACTCATGGATCACCCTGCACTCACTCAGGATGCTGCGCCCGGCTCTTTTGATCTGGGCAAAGAGGTCTGATAAGCTGCTGGCCTGCGAGTCGGTATGCCAGATGATTTCCTTGATGGAGAGGTAGCTTTCCTTGGACAGGTGGCTGATCTCAAAAAGCTTTTCCTGGGACAGTGGGTCGTCAGTCAGGCTCCGGAGGCGATTGGAGATCATCGAGATGGTGCCCAGGTTGCCGCTGATATCATCGTGCAGGTCCGCGGCAATCTGTTGCTGGACATGGCGTATTGCTGCGTATTTCTCATTCCGTAGATGGAACAACCAGAAGATGAGTGCGGAAAGAGCCAGGGTTCCCAGGGAAATACCAATGGTCCAGCGACGCTGGGAATTGACGGCCTGGGCAACCATGCGTTCTCCCATGATCGCGCGGTGGGCTTTTTCCACGATGGCTTTTTTCGATAGGTGTTCAATATAGGTGCGCTCGGGGATAATCTGTTTACCATTGGCATAGCCATCGACCAGAAGTGTCGGGCTGACAGGACTTCCTTTGAGCTTGTGATGGATGCTGACTTTTTTATCCAATGCCAGATTGCTCTGGTTGGCGTCGAGTTCGAAAACGTTGTCGCCGATGAGGCGGAGTTCCCCCAGCGCGAGAACGGAGTGCCCGTTGCGCACAGGGAGCCTGGTGAATGTAATCCTCACGTAGCGGGCATCATGGGAGGCGAGGGCGTGCAGACGGATGTGGGGCGTGTCGGTCGCGTCGATCCATTCCGATCGAATCACCCGTGGTGGCTGCAAGCTCTCGAACAGCTCGATATGGTAGCGGTGTGGCAAGGCCAAAGTGGGAATGGCAGTCGTCGGATCCTTGGCGGCATAAAGCTCCATACGCCCCAGGCTGTATGTTTTACCCAGATCGATCGTCAGTTTAACCTCGGGCGAGGGCTGGGTTGAATGCTCAAAGTACTGGATGAAATCAGCCACCGGCTCCCCTTGTTTCGCGTTGAGGAACGTCCCCAGATGGGTTTTGCCATCGATCAGGTAGTTCAGGTGCCAATAAGGGGTAAGGTTTCTTTGCCCGGATGCCGTGGGTAGGTGTGCTGCCGTGGGGGCCACGTTATTGCCGTTACGGAAAACCATGATTTCATCAAGCGCAAAGAACTGGGAGCCATGTTTCAGGGCCCCCTTGGTCACGGTGAGTCTGACCGCATGTGCCGCGATGTTAGGGACGCTGAATATCACAGGATACAGCCCGGGGTCAGGAAAGTCTTTCTGGGTCCAGTCGACGACGTTGATAGGCTTGTCTGGCTCGAGATAGCTGTATAAATCAATTCTAAACCTCTTGGGAAAGCCGAAATGGCCATCGATGGCATGTTCCGGGTAATAAGCGGGAATCAGGGCGATGCCTTCAATCCGGATGTCATTCGCCGTGTTGAGTTCGAGTTGGACCCATTCCTCCATGGATGCATCGTCCGGGGTGGATGGATGTTGCCGACTGAGGTAGCCGAATTGTTGTTTGGGTGGATACGTCCGGCTTTCCACCGAGGGAAATCGCCTGAGTTGATTGCGCAGCCAGGTTTCCTGTCTGGTGAGCGCGCTCGATCCCCCGGCAGGATGAAGTGATTGTTCCGTGTACTGACTATCCAAGTGGGCTTCATCCTCCGGGAAATGGGGGTGCGACTTTCTCTCAAGAGCAAGCTCTTGAGAAAACACCTGGCCACAGCAGCAGACCAGGATCATGGCAATCAATTGAAAATTCATGGAGCAATAGGCATCCCCCGGAATGCTCTACCGACGATCATGTTCTTATTTTCAGCGTGGTGCAATAGCCAAGGACAGACTTCTTCAGGGTAATCCCCTCTTCAATCCATGCCGCAGAACAAGGTATCCATTCACGTTGATGAGTCAGACCAGGACCAGCACACAACTCCCGGGATGAAAATACTCACGATAAGATGCCTCTGGATGGTGGTGGCGATGAAATCTGGTATTGGAACGTGTTTTGTGTATGCTTTGCATCATCTTAAATGAAGCCACTCGAGTCATTGGGAACAGGGAAGCTGTGGATTGTCCGCCTATCACGGTCGGCCTCGAAGTGGTGGCGGCATAAACATGCCGACGAGGCGGCGGCGCTCGCGTTTTATTCCTTGATCTCGCTGGTGCCCATCCTGTTGGTGGGTATCTCCATAGCCTCGGTCTTTGTGGATGAGGAGACAGCGACGCGGATTCTGTTGACCGAGGCGGACCGGGTCGCGGGGCCGACGGTGGGCGGCTACTTCGCACAGATTCTGAAAAACGAGATCCACTGGGTGGGTTCAGCCGTGTCACCGATCATTGGAGGCCTGCTGCTGTTTTTTGCCGCCACCAAAGTCATCGCCGAACTGCGGAAATCCCTGGGCAAGGTCTTTGGCGTGCCCCGCAAAAAAGGCAGGAAGGCGGCCATTGCCGGATTGGTGGGCCGGTTGGCAGCGATGCTGATGCTGCTTTTGTTAGGTGTCTTCATCGCCAGTGCGGTGATCTTTGAAACCATGATGGGGGTGATCGTAAGCTCGTTGAACGATTCCCCGTTGCTGCTGAGAATGGCGACTGCGGTGTCACCTATGTTGTCGTTTGGTGCCATGGTCTTCCTGGCGGCCGTGGCGATGCGGTGGCTTCCGGCCAGACCACCCAAGTTTTCCGAGGCTCTGATCGGCGGCGGGGTCAGTGCCCTGTTATTGGTCGGTTTGAAAATAGGGCTGGCCCAGTTCTTGAAACACACGGATGTGGGCAGTTTTTACGGGAGTGCCCTGACACTGGTGCTGGTGCTTTTCTGGATCTATTTTGCCATGCAGGCATTTCTTTACGGCTCCGAGCTTGCCGCCGAACTCGCCCTGGAGCGACGGATGCGGGATCCTGGTGACAGCATCAATGACGCAGAGGAAAACGCGGTTGAACAGCCTGTCGCGAAGCCTGGAAGCGAGCTGAAGGAGATCCCGATCGATGAAATATCTATTGCCGAAGATAAGAACCCGCTCTAGCTTCGCACAATGCTGGGAAGGTTTTGTGCTACAGCACCCAATCATCAGCCAACCCATACTAGCGCGTGATGGCCCCTGACTCCCCAACAAATCCAGCCAACCCGTCGGCGGATGCCATGCGTACGCGTGTCAGTCTGTTGCAGCGGGCCAGCGACGGCAGCGACCAGCTTGCCTGGGAAGAGCTGCTGGGTTACTACGAGCCATTTATATCCAAGGTATTGCAGGCCATGGGATTCCGGGGTGCTGACCTGGATGACGCCAGACAGCAGGTGTCGTTGTTGCTTTGGAAAGGCTTGCAGTCCTATGACCGGGACCCCGAGCGCGCCAAGTTCAGGACCTGGTTCGCCCGGCTGATCAAAAATGCCGCGCTCAACATCATCAGGTCAAACCAAAGCACACCCTCGGGGCCGAGCCTGGATGATGACCGCGACGGGAATCGTCTGGTGCTGGGTGATGATCCGGCGCTTGATCTGCGCGTGGAGCAGGAGTGGCAGGAATACGTGGTGGGCCTGGCCATGGATCGTGCCAGCCAGGTATTCTCCGGCAAGGCGGTAGAGGTTTTTAAAATGTCACTGGACGGCCAATCGTGTGAGGAGATTGCCGGGCTCTTGAATATCAAAACAAGCTCGGTGTATATCCTCAAGTCACGGGTGAAGGCCGTGGTGCTGAAGGAAATCCAACAATTAAAACACGACCTCGAAAACTTCGGTGAGGCCACCTCTAACTAATGCCTGGGAAATCCATCTACAGCCAGCTCTACGAGGAAGCCGGGCAGCAACCGCTTGATTTGTCAGGCAGTCCGACCGAGACCCTTTGTCCACTCTATTGCGCTCTCGGCAGAATCGAGGACAGGTATGAGCTGGAGGAGGAAATTGGTGTCGGCGGCATGAAGCAAGTCCTCCGGGTGTACGACCGGCAAACGGAACGTCACGTTGCCATGGCGAGGCCCAAGGCCGATGTGACGCCAGAGCGCTACGACGCCTTCCTGCGTGAGGGGCATATCACCTCGCGTTTGGAGCACCCTAACATCATCAAGCTCTTTGACATGGGTATTGATGAGTCGAAGCGTCCGTTTTTCACCATGGAATACAAACGCGGGCTTTCCCTGCGCAAGATTCTTTCGTTCCTGCAAGCCGATAAACATCTGGAGGAGTATTCCACTCAGAAGAGGCTGTCCATTTTTCTCAGAGTTTGCGAAGCCATCGCCTATGCACATTCCCGTCATGTGTTGCATCTGGATTTGAAACCGGAAAACATCCAGGTTGGCACCTTTGGCGAGGTGCAGGTATGCGACTGGGGTCTGGGTGAAATCGAGCGCAAGGAGAGTGAACAACATAGCTCCGAAGCACTGCTGGACCCGGATTTATATGGTGACCAGTTAGAGCCTCCAATCAAGGGGACACCGGGATACATGGCGCCCGAACAAGATAATTCCAGGGCCTCGAAAACCATGCAAACGGATATCTACGCCCTGGGTTGTTTGCTTTATGAACTCGACACCTTGCATCCACCGGAGTCGCGTTTCAAGAAACCGTCCCACTCAAAAGCCATTACCGCGATCATTACCAAAGCCTGCGCCGAAAACCCGGATGACCGCTATAGGCAGGTGGAGAATATGTGGGAAGATGTCAACCGTCACCTCATGGGTTTCAGTGTGGGCGCGGAACGCACGGGTTTTGGCCGCGAGATACTGCTGTTCTACCGCCGTCATAAGCTGCCCAGCCTGATCACCGTTTTTTTTACCGTGTTTTTGTTAGGGGTGGCACTGTTCTTCACCCAGAAGTTACAAACCAGCCATGGAGCGACAAAGCAGGCCTTGGAGCGAACGGAGGACGCCTTGACCTCGGCCAAGCAGGAACGGGACCGTGCCGAGCTGTCACTCGATCGTTATCTGAAGGAAAAGGAATACGCGGAAGCCTTGTTAAACAAGCACAGCGCGGACACAATCGACAGCACGGTCTTATTGGTGGATGATATCATTTTAAATGAATCACTGGCTTTGGTCGCTGTCCAGAAAGCCATGGAGGGCCTGGACAAGAAGCTGGCGAGCAATCCGCCCGCAGGCGACCGGACATGGGGTCTGAAGGCCTATTTGCTGTTTATCACCCAGCGTTTTGAAGAGGCCGGGAAATTGTACAGCAGGCGGGTTGGTGGTCAGAGGGATTTGCTGGCAATGACCCCTGAGTTTGCTCCGCTGGTCAGGGAGGACGGCTTGCTGCCGCCGAAGGACTTTATTCGTTTGATGGAAAGACTAACAAACATCGCGGGCAACAACCGGGCAATGTTAGTCGAGAAAATGGTGATCTATGACAGCTTGATAAGGCAATCGGACTCGGAAAAAGCCACCATTGTGAGAGAGGTGCTGAAGCTGGGCAACCCACATTGGAAGAACCAGGTATTTATCTTTGACGGCCGGCGAATGCATTTGGAGATTGGTGGTCAGGGCTTGATGACACTCTATCGTCCCAATGCCCCGCCGAACAAGGCCGACAAGCTACCGCTGTCGATATTACGAGTGCTCCGTTTGCGATCCCTGGACCTGCACGCCAGCCAGCTGCGGGACCTCGACCAGCTCAGGGGCTTACAACTGACCGAGCTCGACCTCAGCAACATGCCGGCCAAGGATTTGGCACCCCTGGCCACGATGAAATCATTGCGGGTGTTGAAAATAAGACGTGGCCAGTATGGGCAGGTGCAGTTGGAATCACTGCCTGGGCAGGTGACCGTTCAGGTGCTTGCACAGGGGGAAAAGGAATGAAGCCGGTTGTTGTGGCTGACTACGGCTTGTCTTGATAGAGCACCATGCCTAGCGGCGTGGCTCCCATCTGGGTGCGGGTTTTACTTGGGAAGCAGACCAGGATCATACGGCGGCCCGGGACAAGGCGCAGTCTCTTGCTGGCCATGACTTTACTTTCGCCCTTGTAGCCCATGACAATCTTGGCGGAGGTATAGGTGTCACGTCCGGCGTTTTGATAGCTGTATTTGTAAGTCTCGAACGGTTTTACCACAGCCTTGGTATCGTTGACCTGCAAGCCGAGGCTGACCGGACTTTCGTTGAATAAATAGACATGGTTCGCTGGGTAGTTGGCGGTATTGATGTTAAACGTTTTTGCCTTGAGCGTGGTCTTGTCTTTGGGTCGGCTGATGATGACGATGTATTTTCCTCCGGAGCCTTTGAGGGCTTGTTCCACGACAGGGGTGTAGACCACTTTATCTTCTTCGGAAACGGTTTTGGTATAGAGCGTAAAGGTGCTGGTTCCGCGCACGGGGAAGGGTAGGGAGATACCCTCGCCGGTGAGCGCCACCTTGTGGTAGGTGTTGTCCATCTTGAAGTAGAAAATCTCGTTTTTCCCGGGGAGAAAGGTGCTGATGCAGCGGCAGAGCAGGTCACCATCCTTCGCAGGTGGAAGGCCAGGGAGGGTGGCGGGATCGTCAGGCGCGGCTTGCCCCTGGCTCTGTGAGGATAGCAGCGGCAATGACAGGCACGCGATGAGTAGCGCGAGAACAGGATGTTTGGACATGGGATGGGCTGTGTTGGTGATAGGGGAATGATTTTGGCGGAGCGACAACAAGGATGGCTAGTTGATGATGGCGTCGTCATCAGCGTAGGGCATGACGTCTTTTTTGCTGAGCCAGCGGAAACTGATGACATGGAATCGCCGACCGAACCCGGCTTCATCGGGGGCGTTTGGCTGGACCAGCTGACTGTTGCTGCCGTCCCAGGCGACGGGTTTGGCGAAACGCTGGACGACGGCTTCGCACCAGGCCCTGGCCCTGATTTTACCCGTGGCCGGATCGACGGAATCGCCGTAGGCGCGGATGACAAAGGTATCACCACGGACGGTAATGCTGGGGCCGATTTTGGTCAGCACATCTGCCTGGGAGAGGAAATTGGGGGCGTAGTGATGGATCAGTCCACCACGCCCCTGGATCTTTGATTGAGGCATACCGAACATGGATTCCTGTGCCTGGTCGGACACGTGGAACCCCATCGTGCCATTGTCCCAGTCCTGATCCGGCTTGATGGTCATCTTGGTTCTCATATTGGCTTCCGTGTAATAGTAATGGTGGTTTATTTTCTGGTCTTCGATGGTTGCCTTGTTGATGGCGGCTTGAAGGGTTCCAAGCACCTCTTGATAAACACGCTCATCGCCGGTGACATCCGCGTCCGGGTTTGGCCTGCGGTTGACAAAATCAGCCAGGGAAAGAAACGGGCCGCGTCGTTTGACCTCTTCCACAATCCGTGCGGCGAGGGTATTGATTTCATCCGTATTCAATGTCCGGGTCGCCGCCCAGCTGTTAGGGACGGTGAAGCGGGTGTTGTTCCTGTCGGTGGCGACATCGTCCGGCTCTTCTAACAAGGGGGCGAGAAAACGCCCCATGGCTGCTGCGGTCGCGGTATTACTGTCTGTCGAACTATGGAGGGTCTTGACACGCTGTCCCAGTGCGCCCGAGAGGAAGGCCTGCCACGCCGTCAGGGAGGTGGAGTTGACGTTGAAGCCACCGTGAATCAGAATACTGGATGCGGCCAGGTCAAAGCCATTGGCATGGGTGAGCCGGGACGCATCCAGGTTGTGTTCACCATTGAGGCTGGTCAGGTAATACCTGCTGTTAGGAAGCCGCATACCCTTCTCTAACGCGACACCTGACTGGGGAATAGTGCTCAGGTGGTAGCGGTCCCAGGTGGAGGCATTCAGAAGATAGGAAATATCGTAAAGATCGGCTTCGCTGCCCGACTGGACCTTGCTGCGATCAAAACGGGGAGGTGCCTGGGCGTTGCCAAAGGCGTAAGTCGGCTGCCAGGAGTAGACGGACAGGTTGGCGTGTTGGAAACTACCCAGGGATAATGGTCCGAATGGATGGGTGGGGTAGTCGAAGAGGGGGAAAACCGTGCCTTGTACCTGTGATTGATGCCAGCCCCCGAGTCGGTCCGTGGAGAGGTTTCCATAAAGGTTGTCGGTGGATTCCCAGGTGGTTAGGAAATCGACGGTGTCGCGGAAGGAAAAGGAGTTCAGCCATGTGGAGGCCTCTAGCGAACCGGCGGCCCACGCCTCGGAGGACGAGAAACTTTCCTGTGAGCGGATGTTCCAATAGCCGAGCACGGCGTGTGGTTGGCCGGCTTTTGGCGGCAGGTTCATGTTGTCACCACCCTCGAAAATATCAAAATTGTTCGCGAGCATGGATGAACCGAAATTGATCAGGGCGCTTTTGTAATCATAGGTGGCGGAGGCAAAGATCTCACCATCCTGGTAGCGGTTGAGCGGGTAGGTGGGTCGCTGCCAGTTGCCGTAGCGCGTATTGCGCTGTGGTTTTTTCATCGCGTGCAGCAAAGTCGGTTTGTTGTTTTGAAAGGCATACAGGTTCAGGTGCATATCCAGATCCTCTTCTGAGCTGGCACCGGACCCATTTGTCCTCGACAGGAAGTTCGACTCCGTTCTGATCCGCGAGGCCAGGTTGGCATTCGAGGTGAGGGTGCCGGTTAATGGGCTGACGACGTAAAAGAATTCATCCAGGTTGCCTTCGTTGACTAACAGATTGAGATCCTGGTCGTTGGAATAGTTCCTGAGGATGTCGGTATCGGCATCACTGTTGAGGTTGTAGGGTACGCCGGAAATGGGTCCGGTGGACGGAGGTTTTGCGTGAAACAGCAGCGATTCCCCCGGCTGGAATGCCTGGCCCTTGATGACAAAGGTGAAAAAGCGTTTGTTGTTCTGATAGGGGAACGTCTCGTTGTCGGCGGGTTTGTGGACCGGCAGTGGTGACTGGTTGTTGAATACCTCCCATGAGTGTATCTCGGGCTGGCCGCTGTCGAAGGTGGCGGTATCCGTGTTCCTTGTGCCGTTTATTTGTATTTGCCATCTGAATTGATAGCCGACCTGGACAATGTAGTCCTGTGCCGCGAGTGGTACGTTATGCGGGTTCCATAACTGGATCTGGGGCATGAAGATGTATACAGGTTTGAATGTGTCGGTGCCCAGGATCTGGTAGCTGTTCTGCATGGCGACCGCCCCCTGGGTGATGATCGGGTAGAGGCCGTGTTGGGGATTGGAGCTTGTGTTGCTGGGCGCCACTACCTGTTGCGGGCTTGTGGGGTCTTTCACCATCGTCGCCCACTGTTTAAGCAGATCGAAGCTTGGTGTGCGTTCTGCGGGAATTTGGAAACGGGGGTCGATCATGGATAAGTTGTCGTGACCGGTGTAGGCACCCATGAAATAGGCGGTGAGATCCTGTTTGAGCCGGCCGTTGATGACATCGACGGGAAGGGAATACGAGTAGGGGGTGAACTTGTCCCGGTTCAATTTACCCCAGTTTTTCCATGAGGAATCGGAGGCGTCCGTGCCGAGTAGCTCCAGTTCGTTGTGGGTGATGAGTTTATGTAATTTTCCGGGCGCGTCTTTATAGCTTGGCAGCAGGTTGGAAAAATCGGTGCCTTGGGTAACTCGGTAGTTGCTGCTATCCTGTGCCGCTGCATCGACCTGTGAGCCGTCCAGCACATCACCGCCATCCGTCGATGCCAGCGTATCCACCCTGGCCTTCATGCTTTCGTCCCCGATCCACCAGGCGTAGCGGCCCGAATTGCTCTCGACCTTGACCAGTCCAGCCTGCGCCTTGCCGAGGAGCTCGGCAGACAGCCCGTCGATGCCTGCGTTGTCCGGGATGACGATGGAGGGGTCGGTGATAAACTGCCCCAGGGTAACGGCATCGCCGGCGAGGGCGACGGTGGGGTCCGCCTGGGTGCCGACCATGCTGTGGGATACCAGCCACTCCATGTTTTCCAGGCTCCAGTCGCGCAATGTTTTCGGGGCAAGCAAATTGTCATCCGGGCTGTCAGGATTGAGCGTGGGGTAGGCACCGAGCCAGTGCGGGTGGCGGATGCCGTCGATCTTCAGCGTAGCGGGGTCGGTATCGAGAATGGAGGCCTGGGCCGTGGCCCTGGCGTCCGGGCCAAGGGAGGTCTGAAGTAGGCCGAGGGCGATCTGCAGCGCCATCCGGGCGTTTGCCTGGGCTTCTGCCTGGGCGTTGGAATGATGTTGTGCACGCATCTCAAGCGTACTCAGGCTCAGCATGGCCAGGGCAACCATGACCAGCAGGACCATGACGGAAATGGTCGCAATCAGGGCGAATCCCCGGTTGTTGGCGGCTTTTAAATGGGTCTGTGTGTGCATTGTCGTGTTGGTGATGAAGCAGTTGGCGGCTGGAAATGGGTATGCATGACCGTGTATATCCTCAGTAAATGCATAAACACCTGGTTCAGGCCGATCTATACACCATGAAGGTTTATTTTGTCGAAAAGGGGTCAAATTTTTTCGGGCATGGATTGAACTGTGAGGTTTGCATGGCGAATGGAGGCTGTATGACCCTGTGTTGCGTTCCCCTTCCCTTGTCTCGCCATACCATGATCATGGAGTTTTCGACGGGATAATCAGTTGCCCCAAACGCAAAAACACGGTAGCTCTGAATATCATGAGAATGCTAATAGCGGTCTGTATCCTTTGCTCACCCGTGCTGGCGAAGGAGGTTTTCCCCACCTTCGTTTCTGCGGACGGCAAACAAACCATGCGCGCCAGGCCGGTGGCGGTTGATGCTGGGAAAATCAAGTTTGAGCGGGAAGACGGATCGGCGTTTGTCGCCGGCCCCGACAAGTTTTCAGAGAAGGACCAGAAACAGCTGCGTGCGTGGGCGGACGCGATGAAAAACCATGCGCATGCCGCGTTGATAGCGCGTGTCCAGGCGGCGGAGACGCTGCGCGTGTTGTTTGTGGGTAACAGTTACAGTTTTCAAATCCCCAAGGCGTTTGAGAATCTGGCGAAAGCGGAGGGCAAAAAAATCCACGTCGAGCAAGTCACCAAAGGAGGCTGGACACTCGCGAAACACGCATCAGCCCAGGCCACGCTCGATAAGATCGCCCGGGGAAAGTGGGACGTGGTGGTGCTTCAGGAGCAAAGCCAGCTGCCGGCGTTTCAAGAGCCGCAGAGGAGCCAGCAAATGGATGCACCGGCCAGGCAGTTGGCCGACGCTGTCCGCACGGCCGACGCCATCCCCGTGTTTTTTCTAACATGGGGCCGTAAAGACGGGGACAGGCAGAATGCGGCGGTATTTCCGGACGATACCTATGAGGCGATGCAGAAAAGGCTGGCTTCCGGATATAGGAAAACCGCCGCCCATGCCGGTGGCGCGTATGTTGTTCCCGTGGGTGAGGCGTGGTCGATGCTCCACCAGATGAAAAAAGACGACGGCCTCTACGCCGCCGACGGCAGCCATCCCGCCAAGCGCGGCAACTATCTGGGTGCCTGTGTTTTTTACTCGTCGCTCTACGATGCGAAGGTGACCCAGTCTGCCCGTGACATCCCTGATGCAGAGACGATCCGCCGGGCGGCTGCGTCAGCGCGCCTGGCGCCACTACCCTACCCGCTGCATCGATAGGCGATCAGAAAATACCCGTGTCATGTCTAGGTGACACCGGATGCCAGCTAGGCAATCGGGTCCGGACAGTAGCCGCGGCGCTGGCATTTTTTGCAGAGGTCACCGAGGTAGAGGGAATCAATCCATTCCAGCAGTGGCGCGAGGTGCTGTTGCTCGTCGGTGAGGAAACCGGCCTCGAAGTTGCGTTTGTGAGGGTTTTTGGCACCCATGCCGGCACCCGTGAAGTTGGGCGAGCCGATGAAGGCGGATTTTCCATCGACGATGATCGCCTTGGTGTGGATGCGCGGGCAGAGGATGCGCTCGAAGAGGTCGCTGTCGAGCAGCGAGGGGTATTTGTCGAAGTCCTGACGAAACCGCGGCCCCGGCTCCTTGGCGTGGAAGAGCCGGACAGCGATGCCGCTATGCACCAGGTCGGAGAGGATTTCCAGAAAGGGGACGAAGCGCCTTCCCTTCGCCACGTGCATGTCCTTGAGGTCGGCGGTAACTATCCAGAGAAACCGCCGGGCACCGGGGATGAGCTCCCTGATGACGCGCTGGTGGATGTCTTCGTTGAGAATGAGTTCGGTCATGCGGGAAAGGGGGCTGACAAGCAGGTCGATGATGTTTTAAAAAACAGCGGATGGCAACCCTGTCGATAGCGCGCGAATCCATTGATCCACCAATCCCTGCCATACTTTGGCATGGGTCAAATTCTTTCTAAAAATTTTGCTTGTGAAATCTTTCACAATCACTAGAACCCGCGGGACGTCATGGCTAATTTTTTCCCTCGATGGACCAATTTGCTGCCGCTGAAAATCGCGGTATGCCTGATTTTTGTAGTATTAGGGCTCACTGCAGCCTTCTCATACTATGCTACCCCTAAAGCTCAGCGGGTCGGCTACCAGCCGGACCAGCCGATTGCCTACGATCACGCACTTCACGTGGATCAGTTGGGGATCGACTGCCGCTATTGCCATAGCTCGGTGGACAAATCCGCCAGCGCCGGTGTGCCGACCGCCAATACCTGTTGGAATTGCCACCAGCATATCCAGAAGGGAAATCCCAAGCTGGCTCCGCTGCGCGCCGCCATGGGTGTGGATGCCGACCATGCCCCGATCGAAGGTGCGGTCAAGAAGCCCATCCAGTGGGTGCGTATCACCAAGGCTCCTGATTACGTGTATTTTGATCACTCCGCCCACGTGAACCGCGGCGTTTCCTGTGTTTCCTGCCACGGAAACATCAACAAGATGGAGAAAGTCTACCACGCCAAGGACATGAGCATGGCTTTCTGTCTCGACTGCCACCGCAACCCCGAGCTGCACCTGCGCCCACTGGAGGAAGTCTATAATCTCGACTTCAACGCTGAGGATTACCTCGCCAAAAACGAAATCAAAAACGAGGCCGGCGAGCGCATCACCACCCAGCAAGAACTCGGTGCGCTGCTGAAGAAAAACTGGAGCGTCCACCCGAAGGAGAGCTGCACCACCTGCCACCGTTGATCGTCGTTTTCCCGGTAACGCCCCCCCTTTTCACCGAAACATTCCCGTTTTACCCCTTTTACCTACCTATTTCCTATCAAGCACATGAGCAATCGGAAGACCAACCAACCAGATTCACCTGTTAATCCGCCGATCAATGATGGTGGTGGAAAAATCTGGCGCAGCCTCGGCGAACTTGAAAGCACCGAACGTTTCCAGAACGCGCTCGACCATGAATTTGTCGACGGGAGTGCCCAGATGGAAACGGAGGAGGAGCGTGAAATGTCCCGCCGGTCCTTCGTGAAGCTGATGGGCGCATCGTCCGCACTCGCCGGCTTGGGGCTTGCCGCCTGTCGCCGCCCAGAGAGCCTGATCGTCCCCTTTGCCGAGTCCCCCGAGTGGAGTATCCCCGGTAAGCCGGTCTATTTCGCCAGCTCCATGCCCCGCGCCCATGGCGCCGTGCCGCTGGTGGTCACCACCCATGATGGTCGACCCACCAAGTTGGAGCCCAACAAGCTCTTCGACAAGCAAGGCGGAACCGACTCCTTTACCCAGGCATCCATCCTCGATATGTATGACCCGGCCCGTTCGCGCGCCTTCATGCAAAAGGGTGCCCGCAAAACACGCGCCGACTTTGAAAAGGCCCTCGGCGAAATCGTCGCCAAACCCGATACCAGGATCGCCTTTGTCTTCGGTGAAGACGAGTCGCCTACCCGCAGCCGGCTCGTCAAGGAGCTCAAGGCGAAATACGCCGGAGCCAGGTTCTACAGCTACGAGCCGCTGACCGGTGAGGAGCGCAAGCAGGCGAACGCGGAAGCCTTCGGCAAAGGCGCCGACGTTGTCGCTGATTTTTCCGAGGCCAAGGTGGTTCTCTCCCTCGATAGCGACTTCCTCGAGCTCGACCAGCAAGGCCCCGTCAGCGGATTTTACAACAACCGTTTCATCGAGGGTGCCGACTACACGAAAAAGGCGGACGCCAAGGCCATGAACCGCCTCTACATCGTCGAAGGGGGGTTCAGCCTCACCGGCGGTATGGCCGACCACCGCATGCGCATCGCACCCAGCCAGATCCCTGCGATCGCCGCTGAGATTGCCAAGCACATTCCCGGCGCATCTGTCACCCTCACCGGCGGCCCCAAGCTGACACCCACCCAGGAAAAGTGGGCCAAGGCATGCGCTGACGACCTGAAGGCCAACGCCGGCAAATCCGTTGTACTCGCCGGCTCCCGCCAAACCAAGGCACTGCAAAATATCTGCATCGCCATCAACAACGCCCTCGGCAACTACGGTAAAACCCTCAAGCCGGTCCTCACCGAGCGCGGCGAATACGGCGACATGGAGGCCCTGGTCAATTCCCTCAATGCCAGGGAGTTCGACACCGTGGTCCTGCTCACCCCTGCCAACCCCGCTTACGATGCGGACGGCTTTGCCGCTGCCGCGAAAAATGCCCAGGTCATCCATCTTGGCCTGCGCACCGATGCCACTGCCAATGCGGCCGACTGGCATGTGCCGGCAGCCCATTACCTCGAAAGCTGGAGCGACGCCCGCACCGCACTTGGCACGCTCACCGTGGTCCAGCCTCTGATCCTACCGCTTTACAATGGCGTTTCCGAGCTCGACCTGCTCCTGGCCTTCCTCGACGGCAAGTTGTTTGATTCCGCCGCCGACGGCGAGTCCGCATCCGTATCCTACGAGGCGGTCAAAAAGACCTTTGTCGCACTGGCCGATGACTCCGAGAAAAGCTGGCTTCAATTCCTGCGTGACGGATTCTGGAAAAACTCCACCTACGCCGCCGTCGCGCCCAAGGGTGGAGGTACGGTTTCCGTGACCATGCCCAAGGCACCGTCCATCGACAGCCTGGAGGTCGTCTTTACCACCGACGGCTCGCTCTACGACGGCCGCTACGCCAACAACGCGTGGCTTCAGGAAGCACCCGACCCGATCACCAAGGTCTGCTGGGACAACGTTGCCGTTGTTTCCCCGAAAACCGCCACGGACATGGGGTTGTATGAGAAAATCCTCAAACTCCAGCCCAAGGGCAAGGTCTACGGCATTGAAGCCGAAAACGCCGGCGTCGGCCCCGATGGTGAAGGCAGGGACCACGCCAACCCGGTCGTCAAACTGACCGTCAATGGCAGGGAGCTTGAGGTTCCGGTGATGATCGGTTTCGGCCACGCCGATGACGTGGTATCGATCTCCCTTGGCTACGGCCAGGGCTTTAACCAGCACGACGAGCTCAAGCGCGACACCGCCAACGAGAAAAACGTCAGCCTGGTCAGCGTCAACACCGGATTCAACGCATACACCCTGCGCACCGGCAGCACACCCTACCTCGCCTTCGGTGGTAAGGTGGTGGACGCCAACAAGCGCTACTCCATCGCCATGACCCAGGAGCACCACGCGATGTATGGTCGCGCCCTGGCCCGTGAGGTTTCCACCATTGCCACCGACGGCGATCACGGTAAAGACTTCGCCGCCCAGTTGGAGGGTGTCAAAACACAGGGGATGGACTCCCACGCGCCGGAGAATATTTCCCTCTACAAAGGCAAGGGGTCGGACACCTGGCACGACAAGGCCAAGGCGGACAAACACCTCTTCGACGAGCGCCAGCAGTGGGCGATGACCATCGACCTCAACAACTGCATCGGCTGCAACGCCTGCCTCGTCGCCTGCCAGGCCGAGAACAGCATCCCCGTTGTGGGTAAGGAACAGGTCGCCATGGGCCGCGAGATGCACTGGATCCGCATGGACCGCTACTTCGCCGCCGTTGAGCGCGAAGATGAAAACGGCAAAAAGTTCATGGACGAAAGCAACCCGGAGATGATTCCCCAGCCGGTCGCCTGTATGCAGTGCGAAGCGGCTCCCTGCGAAACCGTCTGCCCGGTCAACGCCACGGTCCACTCCGAGGACGGCCTCAACACCATGGCCTACAACCGCTGTATCGGCACCCGCTACTGCGCGAACAACTGCCCCTACAAGGCACGCCGGTTCAATTTCTTCGACTACAACAAGCGCAACCCGCTCATCCACAAGAACCTCTACAAAGGCCCTGGCGGTAAAAAAGCCGTGGGTGAAGCACCCCACCTCCAACGCAACCCGAACGTTACCGTGCGCATGCGTGGGGTCATGGAAAAATGCACCTACTGCGTGCAGCGTATCCAGTCGGCCAAAGGCAAGGTCAAAGCCAACCTCAAGAACAAGGCAACCATGGCCGGCGGTTCATCCGTCGATGTCAAAATCAACGACAGCGAACTGCGTCCGAAACTCGACTCCGTCAAGGTGGCCTGCCAGGACGCCTGCCCGGCCAGTGCGATCACCTTCGGCAACCTCCAGGATGGCGACAAGGCCCAGGTCGTCCGCTCACGCAACTCCGCGCGTAACTACGAACTGCTTCACTACATCGGCACCCTGCCACGCACCACTTACCTCGCGCGGGTCAAGAACCCGAACCCGGAAATGCCGGATGCCAAGGGTATCGGCCGTGCGACCATCACGATGCACTAGTGTGAAAACTCCAAGTTTCAAACTCCAAATACCAACCTTCAGCCACGGAAACTACTGATTACAAGGATCTGAAATTCTGTTAATTCTGTTAATTCTGTCAAAAAACATCCTACCATGTCGGATACGACCATAGCAAAAGACCCGAACAAGCCCGTGATACCCGTCATGGAGCGCGAGAAGCTGATTCTCAACAACCGTTCCTACAACTGGATTACAGAGCGTATCTGTGGCATTCTGGAAAACAAACAACCCGCCATCTGGTGGTTCCTGTTTATCCCGAGCCTGATCATTGCCATCGTGGGTGTCGGTGGTGGTTTGTTTTACCTCGTCTCCACCGGTGTCGGTGTCTGGGGCAACAGCAACCGCGCGATGTGGGGCTGGCCGATCGTGAACTTCGTGTTCTGGATCGGTATCGGTCACGCCGGAACCCTGATTTCCGCGATTCTTTTCCTGACCCGGCAAAACTGGCGGACGTCGATTAACCGGGCGGCGGAGGCGATGACCATCTTCGCGGTGGTCTGTGCGGGTATCTACCCGATGTTCCACGTCGGTCGTCTCTGGATGGTCTGGTTCCTCGCTCCCATCCCCAACGCCAACGCCATCTGGCAGAACTTCAAGTCGCCGCTGCTCTGGGACGTGTTCGCCGTTTCGACCTATTTCACCATCTCGCTGATCTTCTGGTATCTCGGTATGGTTCCCGACCTGGCGACCATCCGCGACCGCGCCAAACCTGGACTCCGCAAGTTCTTTTACGGTATTTTCTCACTCGGATGGCGTGGCGGCAACCGCCAGTGGAGTCACTACGAGGTCGCCTACCTCCTGCTCGCCGCCCTCTCCACCCCGCTGGTGCTCTCGGTGCACTCCGTGGTTAGTTTCGACTTCGCCACCTCCGTGGTCCCCGGCTGGCACACCACCATCTTCCCGCCCTACTTCGTGGCGGGTGCCGTGTTCGGTGGATTTGCCATGGTGCTGACCATCATGATCCCGGCGCGTTTCATCTACGGTCTACAGGACCTGATCACGATGAAACACATCGAGAACATGGCGAAGATCATCCTGCTCACCGGAACCATCGTCGGCTATGCCTATCTGATGGAGCTCTTTGTCGCCTTCTACTCCGGCGCCAAATACGAGGGTGCCGCCTTTTTCTATCGCATCGCCGGCCCCTACTGGTGGGCCTATCTGGCGATGATGTCCTGTAACGTGCTGTCGCCGCAGCTGTTCTGGTTCAAATACTGCCGCGAGAACCTCTGGGTGGTCATGGCCGTCTGTATGGCCGTAAACGCCGGTATGTGGTTCGAGCGTTTTGTGATCATCGTCACCACCCTGCCGCGGATGTGGCTGCCCGGCGACTGGAAATACTACAACCCGAGCTGGGTCGACATCATGACCTACGTCGGAACCATCGGTCTTTTCCTCACACTCTTCCTTCTTTTCCTGAAATTCCTCCCCTGCATCAACATTGCCGAGGTGAAATGGACCCTCCCGGAGAGTGATCCCCACCACGACGACAAGGAGGCGCTCGACGACCAGGGCACCGAGTCCGAGGCCGCCTACCAGCACGAGTTCCAAGGCTAAAACTCCAAGTTTCAAACTCCAAATACCAAGTTTTCCATGACAGCTAAACGCGTTTACGGCTATCTCGCCGAATTTAAAAGTGCATCCGCCCTCTACAAGGCAGCGGAGAAGGTGCGCGATGCAGGCCACAAGAAGTGGGACTGTTATTCCCCGTATCCTATCCACGGGCTGGACAAGGCCATGGGGATGAAGAAGTCGATTCTTCCCTACCTCGTATTCTGTGGTGGAACGCTCGGCATCATCACCGCCTTTACCCTGGCCTACACCACCCAGGTGGTGATCTACCCGACCGTTGTGCAGGCCAAACCGGCGAACATCTTCACCACCGCCGCGTTTTTCCCGATCATGTTTGAGCTGACGATCCTGTTTTCAGGTTTCACCACACTCTTCGGGCTGTTGGCCCTGATGGGTCTGCCACGACTGAACCATCCGCTTTTTGAAAGCCGCCAGTTTGCGCGCTCGACCGACGACGGGTTTTTCATCGCCATCGAAGCCCGTGATCCGCGGTTTTCATCAGAGGACACGAAAACCCTGCTCGAGGACGCCGGTGGAACCAACATCGAACTCGTCGAAGAGCCCACCGACTAACTAACAATCACCGCCCCAGCGGTGCAAATACACCCAATTTCCTAATAACTAATAACGGATAACTACTTCCCATGCGCTACTTTTTCCTAGCATTCGCACTGATCGTCGTGATGGTCATCAGCTTCTTTGGTTTCCGCGGCGACCTGTTCAGCGGCACGCCGCTGCGCATCTTCCCGGACATGGACGACCAGGATAAAATCAAGACCCAGAAGGCCAGCGGGTTTTTTGCCGACGGCATGGGCTCGCGCAAGCCGGTCACCGGTACTGTCCCGCGCGGTTTTGACCCCGATGGCGTGGTCCACGCCTTTGGTGAGGCACATAGCTTTGGCAACAGCGAACTCTACATCGATACTGGTAAAATGGGCGACGCCTACGGTGACGGCCTGCCCACCGAGCTCGGTCTCAAGGACGAAGACCTGGCTGGTTTCCTTCGCCACGGCAAAGAGCGCTTCGAGGTTTCCTGCATGCCTTGTCATGGCCAGGCGGGCGACGGTAAAGGCACCGTCGCCGTGATCGGTATCCCCACCGTGGCCAACCTGATGAATTTCCCCAAATCCACCTACCCCGACGGCAAGATGTTCGAAACCATCACCATCGGTAAAGGCTTGATGGGTGGCTACGGCTACAACATCCCCGTCAACGACCGCTGGGCGATCATCGCCTACATCCGTGCCCTGCAAACCACCCGCCAGTCGGCCGCCAAATAAGATGCGGGTTTCTTCAAACTTCTAACTGAAAACTTCAAACTCAAACATGAGTCACTTCATCACATCCAAAGACATCCCCGCCGACGGGGAGCATCTCAAAAAAGGCGCCCTGAACAAGTGGATCGGCATCAGCGGTGCGGTTGCGCTCGTTGGTATCATCGCCAGTCTCTGTTTGCTGTTCATCGACAACAAAGCGACAGGTGTGGCAACGGACACGGTGGCGGGTCGCTATGCCTACTCATGGTTGTTTGCGTTTGCGTTTTTTGTGAGTTTTTCCCTCGGTGGCTGCTTCTGGCTGCTGCTCCACCACGTCTCCAACTCCAGCTGGGGTGTCTCGGTCCGCCGCCTGATGGAGAACCTCGCACGCGTCTTCCCGTGGATGGGAATCCTCGCCATCCCCTTCCTGTTTCCATCGGTGCAACAGCACCTCTTTGAATGGATGAACCGCCACCGCGAGGTCATGGGGGATTTTACCAGCTACGCCAACGCCAAAGAGGCCCTGCATCATTCACACGGCCAATTCGACCACATGCTCTACGCCAAGACATTTTATATGAACCTGCCGTTCTGGCTCGGGCGTATGGTGTTTTACTTTGTCATTTTCGGTGCCGCCATCCTCAGTGTCTGTAAACTTTCCACCGATCAGGACACGGACCCCAAACCCGGTAGTGCCCGGCTCAAGAAAGCCCGCCGCCGCTGCGCCTGGGTGCTTCCCCTGTTTGCCCTGACCGTCACCTTCCTCGCCTTCGACCTGCTCAAAGCGCTCGACTACAAGTGGTTCTCCACCATGTATGGGGTGTATTTCTTCGCCGGTTGCGCGCTTAACGGCATGGCTTTACTGATTCTAACATCCATCCTGCTGCGTCGTGCCGGATACCTGCAAACCGTGATGAGCCCCGAGCACCACCACATCATGGGTAAGCTGACCTTCGCCTTCGTGGTCTTCTGGGCTTACGTCACCTTTTCCCAGTTTTTCCTGATCTGGTATGCCAATATCACCGAGGAAACCAGCTACTTCATCCTGCGTAACACCGGCAACTGGAACTGGGCTAACATCGCCCTGGTCTTTGGCCACTTTGGCCTGCCATTCCTCTTCCTCATCCGTCAGGACGTGAAGAAAAAGCCGGGTCTGATGATTCCGATCACACTCTACCTGTTTGTGCTTCACGCCCTCGACCACTACCTCATCGTGGCTCCCGAGCGTGGTCCGTCACTGACCGTCGGCAGCGAGGCCGGAGCCTCTCTTTACACATCCGGTAGCGTTGTCTGGCTCGACCTGCTCGCCTTTGTCACCGTCGGTGCCTTCTTCCTCTTTATCTACCTCCGCACGTTTACCAAGAACAGCCTCTATCCGAACCGCGATCCCCGTATCCTCGAATCTGCCAACTTGTTCAACTAACGGATTAACAGCCCATTTTAATTACTCATCATCTCCAAGGACAATGCCCACACAGTATTCTAACCATCGCGACACTCCGCTGCGCCGATTCAACACCTTCTGGTGGGGGCTCGCCTACTTCGGTATCTTCGGCCTCGTGTCCGCCGTCGCTTATTGGCAAACCGGCAAACCCGTTGACGCCGCTGCCGTCGAACGTGCTGCAGGTCGTATGGAGGTAAAAACCGAAGTCGATGCCATCCAAAGTTCCATGATGCCACCAGCGGGCGCGATTGACAAAATGGGCGGCGAGATCAAAGCCGCGCCGGAAGCTTCATCCCAGTTTGTCCCCGGTTCCGAGTCGCATAAAAAAGCCATGGAGAAACTGGCCGGTGCCGGTGGCGAGGGTGGCGGTGAAGGATTTAAACTCTACACCTCCAAAGCATGCAACACCTGTCACGGTGCCGATGCCAATACGCCGATCTCACCCGCTTATCCCAAGCTGGGTGGCCAGAACGCGGAATACCTGTTGGCACAGATCAAGGACATCCACTCCGGTGCCCGCGCCAATGGACAGAGTGCCGCCATGAAGGCAACCGTCGCGGCGATGAATGTAACCGAGGCCGATATGAAAACGATCTCCGACTGGATAAGCGGCCTTGAAAAACCAGCTGTCACGCACCCTGATGGTGCCGGTAAGGACCTGTTTGTCGGCAAGGCCTGTGCCTCATGCCATGGTATGGATGCCAACACACCGATCATGCCGCTGTATCCAAAGCTGGCCGGTCAGAATGCCCAATACCTGTTGGAGCAAATGAAAGCCATCAAGGACGGTACCCGCGCCAACGGCCAGACGGCTGTGATGAAGGGCATCATGGCCACTGTCAGCGAAGAAGAAATGAAAACCCTCTCCGAGTGGATCGCAGGGCAGAAGTAAACTCCTTTAACTCCAAGTTTTAAACTCCAAATACCAATAGGGCGGCTTCGCCCTAAGTTCCAAATACCAAACTCTAAAAACCAAGAAAGAAAAAGCAAAAGTAGCGCTGGTCTTCCTTTCGCGCATTTCGCGTCCTTTCACGGTCAAAAAAATTCACAACCATGTCCACCAACATTCACGCATCAACAGCTGAGGATACGCAGCTGCGCTCTGAGATCGACCGCTCACTGCGTCACCCAGTGATGTTCTTTTTCACCAGTGGTGCCGCCTGGCTCGCCGTGTCCCTCGTCCTTGGCATCATTGCCTCGATCAAGTCACACAACCCGGCTTTCCTCGGTGAGTGCTCCGGTATCCAGTATGGTCGGTCGTTTCCCGCTCACATCAATGCCCTGGTCTATGGATGGGGTGCGCAGGCTGCCTTTGGTGTGATGATCTGGCTGATGGCCCGGCTGTCGCGCCAGCCTAGCAGAAATGCCGGCACCCTGCTTGTCGCCGGTCACGTCTGGAACCTGGCCGTCCTGCTCGGTGTCGGTGGCATCCTCTTTGGTCACGGCACCGGAAAGCACTGGATGGAGTTCCCCGCCTTTGTCTGGCCCGTCCTGTTGGCCGCCTACGCCTGCATCGCCATCTGGGTGATGATTTCCTTCCGGGTGCGTCGCGGCGACCACATCTATATCTCCCAGTGGTATCTGCTGGGTGCCGTGCTCTGGTTCCCGTGGATCTATCTCACCGCCAACCTCTACGTCAACGTCTTTGAAATCCACCCCCTGATGGCCGCCGCCATCAACGGCTGGTTCCGCCAGGCGCTCGTGCTGCTGTTCTTTGCCCCGGTCGCCATTGCCAGCGCCTATTACATCACGGCGAAAATCAGCGCGCGCCCGATCTACAACTACACCTACTCGGTGATGGGCTTCTGGGCACTCGCCGTCATCGCGCCATGGGCCGGTATGCACGTGGTCATGGGGGCGCCCATTCCGATGTTCCTGCAGAACATGGGTGCCGCCGCCACGGTTCTTGCCGCGCTGCCACTGATCTTTGCCGGGGTGAACATCCTTAAAACAACCGCCGGCCAGGCTGATCTCGCCGCCAGCAGCCCGTCGCTTCGTTTTACCATCGCCGGTGTGTTTGGTATGATCGCCTGTGCCATCCTGGGTGCGGTGCTTGCCATCCCCTACTTTGTCAGGTTCACCCAGTTTAGCCTGGCTGGTTACGGTTACGAGGTGCTGGCTCTCTACGGCTTCTTCAGCATGTGTATGTTTGGTGCCATTTATTTCATCGTCCCCCGCGTCACCCGCCGCGAGTGGTTGTCGCGCCGACTGATCCGCACCCACTTCTGGTTCTCGGTCTATGGCGTCTGTCTGATCGTGCTCTTCTGCACCCTTCTCGGGGCCTTCCAACAGGGGGCTGCCCAGGAAAACTTCAACCAACCCTGGAAACAGGCGGTCAGGAGCACCTTCCCGTTTGCTGTGGGCACCACCCTCGCATGGTGTGCCATCCTCTGGGCCAACACCTTCTTCTTTATCCACCTCACGCTGATGTGGCTCCGTCTCGGTCGCCGTAGTTCGCACCCCACACTGCTTCGCAACGACCACAGCCACGCCAGCCCCCACGGCCCCGAAGGCGACATCGACGAGCTCGAAAACGCCCAAGCCTAATAAGTCCAGCCTCTTTCCTGAATCCTGAATACTTCTAACTGAATACTCTTTCACCATGACCCTAAAAACTTTTCTCCTCGGAATGCTCGTGAGCTTCGGTCTGGCATGGATGTGCATGATTGCCATTCCCGTGGCAAAAATGGGAGCACTTCCACCGGTCAAGATGTCCAGTGAGGAAGATGCCGCCTATTACCAGCACCAGACCTCCGGCCGTATTCTCAACGGTGCTGAAATCTATGCATCCAACGGTTGTTACACCTGCCACTCCCAGCTGATCCGCCCCACCTATCTCGGCAGCGAGATCTTCCGCAAGGATTTCGCCGGTGTCTCCAATGCCGATGGTGATAGCCGCCGCGAGACCCACTACGATGACTACAATGGTGAGCGCTACGCCCAGCTCGGCCTGACCCGTATGGGACCCGATCTCAGCAACTTCGGACACCGTGCCGACGCCTATGCCGCCAAAACCGGAATGACTGCCGAGCAGTGGGTCATTGCCCACCTTCACAATCCCCGTAACAGTGCACTCCAACTCGGCGAACAGGGGGAGAAAATCGATATGACCTGGTCGAACTGCCCGGCGCAACTCCAGATGTTTGCGAAAAAAGATCTCAACGGCCAGGGCGACAGCCTCGCCCTCGAGGTGGATCCGGCGACGATGTCCCAGGTCGTACCCTGCGAAGAAGCCCGTGTCCTCGCCAGTTACCTCCTGTCGCTCAGGCGTGATTCCAAATTGCCTGCCAGTATGGACCGCTCACCCAGGGCTGCGGAAGCTGATTCAGCTGCGAAGTAGTCAACCCCATTTGTTAATTCTGTAAATTCTGTTCAAAAAATGTCCGCCCCATCTACCAGCAAACCGGATCTTGATGATAACACCAATGTGATCACCGACGCCTCGGCGGCGAAGCGTGAGAACCATATGTTTACCCAGGGTGCCGAGCCTCTTTCCCTCTGGGTGATCCTCGCAGGTGCCGTGATTGTCCTGATCGCCGGCGGTGTGATCGGCGGCAGTCTGTTCGACTACAGCAATTTTGTAAAACCCGGATACGTCCGCGCCACCGCACCGGGTGCGGCCGACGTTTCATCCTTGCCCAAGCCTGCCATCGACGCCTACCTCAAGGTGGGTAAAAAGGCATACACCGCCTGCGCCGGTTGCCACCAGCCCGGTGGTGAAGGCAACAACGACTACCCACCGCTTGCCAACTCCGACTGGGTGAACGGCCCGAGCCTGCGCCCGGCGATGATCGTTCTCAACGGCCTGCATGAATCCATCACCGTCGACGGCAGGACCTTCAACGGCAACATGCCGACTATGGGTGCAGGCATGGACGCCAAACAGCTCGCCGGCGTGCTCAACTACATCCGTAACAGCTTTGGTAACAAGAGCGACAAGCTCATCAGTCTGGAAATGGCCCAAAACGCCCTCGATATCTCCAAGGAGCGCAACGGGGGCCAAATGACCGCCACCGAACTCGACGCGAAATACAAAAAAGACCTCGAGGGCACACCGCTTGACCCGACCGCACCTGTCGATCCCAAGACCCTGCTGCCAGTCGCCGCCGAGTAAACCCTGCCGCCCAGCGCCCACCCGGGCGGGGCGCAGGATTCAGAATGGCCCACCGCCGCCAAGCCCGATGGTTTGAGCTGCTCAAGCCATTCTTTTTTTCCCTGAAAACCACGACCCATCACCCTCTGAACAGCCACCCTGATCCTTTAACCGTAAGCAATTACATAAAACCAATGACTAGCACCAAACGCAGGGAGGCAAAACCACTGAGCAAAATATGCTTGATCTTGAGCAAAATCCAGCTTGAATCCCCCCAAAAATCAGCGGTTTGAACCCCGCCTGACCCGTTCAAAGGCCGTTTGAATCGATTCCAGCACATTTTCCACCTCTCCTACCTCCACTCCATTTCTCCTATTCCCGTCATGAGCGACAACCACGACGATCACCACGATCACCATCATCCCGGATTTCTCAAGAAATACGTATTCTCCACCGACCACAAAACGATCGGTCTCCAGTATGGTCTCACTGCCATGTGTTTCCTGCTGTTCGGTTTCTACCTGATGATGGTCATGCGCTGGAGTATCGCCTACCCGAACGAGCCCCTCCCCGCCTGGATGAGCTGGCTCTTCACCGAGGACTGGAAAGCGCAGTGGCTGGTCGAGGGTAAAATGCCTGGCCAGACCTACAACATGTTTGGCGCCATGCACGGGACGATCATGGTTTTCCTCGGGGTGGTGCCACTTGGATTCGGTGCCTTCGGTAACTACGTGACCCCGCTTCAGATCGGCGCGCCCGATATGGCATTTCCCAAGCTGAACATGTGGAGTTACTGGCTCTACGTCACCGGTGGTGTCATGATGTGTGCCAGCTTCTTCATGGAGTCCGGTGCCGCCAAGTCGGGATGGACCAACTACCCGCCGCTTTCCTTCTTTAACGACTCCCAGTACCCACACCAGTTCTGGACGGGCCAGACCCAGTGGCTGATGGGTCTCGTGATGCTGATTTCATCGTCCCTGTTAGGCTCGGTGAACTTCATTACCACCATCATCAACCTGCGGGCCAAAGGCATGACCTGGATGCGGCTGCCGTTTTTTGTCTGGGCGATGCTGGTCACGGGTTTCCTGCTTCTCCTTTCCTTCCCACCCCTTGAAGTGGCCGGTATTATGCAAGTGGTCGACCGCTTGTTCGGCTCCAGTTTCTTCCAGCCCTCCGGCCTCTATCACCAGCAGATTGGCCTCTCCGATGCCTCTGGCGGGGGAAGTCCGCTGTTGTTCCAGCACCTGTTCTGGTTCCTTGGCCACCCCGAGGTCTACGTGCTGCTGCTTCCGGCGATTGCCTGTGTGGCGGAAATCATCCCCGTCAACACCCGCCGTCCGATCTGGGGTTACAAGTCGATGGTCTACGGTGTGCTGGTCCTAGGTTTCCTCTCTTTCATCGTGTGGGCGCACCACATGTATATGACCGGTATGGGACCTGCGGTTTCGACTTTCTTCCAGACCACAACCACGCTGATTTCGATCCCGTCGGTGATCCTGCTGACCTGTTTGTTGATCTCTCTCTGGGGCGGTTCGATCCGGTTTACCTCGCCGATGCTCTGGGCCTGCGCGTTTTTGCCGATGTTTGGTATCGGAGGTCTCACAGGTCTGCCGCTGGCATTCAACCTCGTTGATCTCCACCTGCACGATACCTATTATGTGATCGGTCACTTCCACTACGTCGTGGCACCCGGTATCCTGTTTGGGTTTTTTGCCGGTATCCACCACTGGTATCCGAAGATCACGGGCCGGTTCATGAGCCGCACCCTCAACCACCTGCACTTCTGGCCGTCGTTGATCCTGATGAACACCCTGTTTTTCCCGATGCTGATCCAGGGCATGGCCGGGTTCCACCGTCGTTGGTATAACGGTGGTGATGCCTACCTGACATCCGATCCCGAAAGCGTCAACGTCTTTGGCAAAACCGTCGCGGAATACCTCGATCTCAACGTCATGATGTCATGGTCGGCCTGGCTGCTCTGCGCGGCCCAGATTCCATTTATCATCAACCTCTTCCTCTCACTTAAAACCGGCAGGAAGGTCGAAAGCGACAACCCATGGAATGCCTGCTCCCTCGAATGGGCGACGCCGACGCCTCCCGGACACGGCAACTTCATCGAAGAGCCGGTTGTCTACCGCGGCTCCTACGAATACGCCCGCCCCGAGGTCGAGGAAGACTACTACCCACAGTGGAAAAAGCCCGTCGAACAAACGGACCATGAGACTTCCTCCGAAGGCTAACCGAACCCTTTTAACCATAACTTTTTAGCACATTTTCACATGGAAATTCCCTACATTGTAGAACCCCGCAAAGACACCGGGCTGAATAACTCCAAGATCGGTATCTGGCTGTTTCTCGCCTCCGAGGTCATGCTCTTTGGCGGCCTCTTTTCCGGATACGTCTTCCTCCGCATCTACGCAGACTATCCATGGCCCGAGCGCACGCTCCCCGTGCTGCCCGGCCTGATCAACACCTTTGTCCTGATCGGTTCTTCCGTGACGGTGGTCTTCGCCTGGGTTTCGCTGAAACTCAGACAGTGGCGCAAGTTCCAGGTCTACATGGCGATCACGATTATCTGTGCCGCCCTGTTCATGGTGCTCAAGGGCGTCGAGTATAACGCCAAGTTCCACCACCAGGCGATCCGTCTGGACGACTACACAGTGATCGAAGGTCACGCGCACGCCCAGGGTGATGGCCACGATGCCGCTGCACCCAGCAAAAACCTCAACATCACTGCCGAGTCACTGCGGGTTGACCTGCGCCGACTGGATGACGCGTATTACGAGGTCATGGGCACACAGTATTCCGAGGGTGGATTCGTCCTTGCCGATGCGGTGACCCTTTCCAATGGCAAGGTGCTGGAAAAAGGAACGCCCATTTCCAAGGCCCTGCTCGATGAGGCGGAGGAGGATTTTCTCGCCGCTGTGGCCCACAACAGCAACATCGATATCGAGCTTGGCCGCCAGGCATGGTCCGATATGAAAGCCAGGTACCCGGGTAAAAAATATTACCAGCTTGCCGAGGGCGGCAAGACACTGAACGAGCTTACCTCGGCCTATCTCAAAGGTCTCAAGGAGAAGCGCAAGGATGATTACCTGGTCGCGACGGCCAACCTGTCCTTCGTCCCAAGCTCCGGCCAGGCGTTGATCACGGTCGATCCATACTGGGGCAAGCTGAGCCGTCCGAAGGCGGGTGAAAAAGGTGAACTCAAACTCAAGGACCAGACCGTTATTTCCGGCACCACCGCTGACAGCTCCATCAAGCTGGCTGTCGATGGTATCGATTTCCGTCACACGGTGATGAAGGCGGAGGAAAAAGGGATCGATCCCGTTGCGGCCATTGACAACTCATGGCTGCTCAAGGACGCGAACATGAAGCTGATCTGGGAGAAACACAAGGTGGTGACGGCCAAACTTGCCGAGCAACTGAAGGCCAAGGACCGCAAGCCCACCGAAAACGACACCTACCGGATCAACTGGCAGGAAATCGTCGCCTTCCAGCGGATCGAGGAAAAAGGTCTCAAGATCGAGGACATGAGCCACGCTGAAATCCACAGCTATTTCCCGAACGACCTCGAAGGCTTTGCGGGTCCGGTTCACAGAAAGCCGGAGGACCACGGAAAAGAGGGTGCCAAAGGTGTCGAATACCCGGAAATCACCGTGCCCCGCGAGCAGGTGCGTTTTGAATCGGTCTTCAGCCCACGCTGGAACACCTACTACGCAACCTACTTCACCATCACCGGCCTGCACGGCCTGCACGTGGTCGCCGGCGCATTGGTCCTCGCCTATTACCTCTTCTTCGGACGTAGGATGTATAACGAGAAACCCGAGTGGCTCGCCAACCGCGTCGAAGTCGGTGGCCTGTTCTGGCACTTCGTCGACCTCGTCTGGATCTTCCTTTTCCCCATCCTCTACCTCATGTAGACTGACCGCCTACCATCCACTAACTACCATCCACTGAAACAATGGCTGACTCACCTGAAGAAATCAAAAAACATATCAAGCTCTACCTACTGATCGGAGCTACGCTCTTTGCATGCACTGTCATAACCGTGGCTGTGGCCAAATTCGAGTTTCTCGACTTTGGCGACCGTGGATTCGATGCGGTCGATGCCACCATCGGTCTTTTGATCGCTACCTTCAAAGCCACACTGGTGGCTCTGATCTTCATGCACTTGAATCATGAAAAGAAAATGGTATACTGGGTATTCGCCCTCGGTCTGTTTTTTGCAATCGCTCTGATGAGCCTTACCGGCCTGGCATTCTCTGACCCGATCCAATTCAAGGCCTTCTTCGGAAGCTAAGTTTCCCGCACACTGCCCAGCGGCGTCCACTGCCAACCATTAACCACCGACCCCTCCTGACCATGTCCCTCAAAGGTTTCCATCTTCTTTTCATCACACTGGCTACGCTGCTGTGTGTCTTTGTTGTGCTGTGGGCCTTTGTGTTGGCGTCAGCCGCCGGCACCGGCCTGAAGGTCTTTGGCGGCACCTGCGCCGTGGCCGCCGTCTTCCTCCCGCTTTACGGCATCAGCTTCTACCGCAAGGCACGGAAGATCTAGTAATCTTGGATAAGCATCCGGCATTTCCAATCCTCCGCCATCACTCCTATGACTGCACTTCCTGACACACTCGCCTGCGCCGTCTGCATGGGCACGGGTAAAGATCACCTCGACTCCGTCGCCGCCGGTTACGCGATGGTCGTCATGTTAGTGATCATCATCCCCATGCTCACCGCCATCATCTTTTTTATCGCCCGCATGGCCAAACGCGAAAACGATAACCTCGATCCCTCCCTCCGCGACTAGTCATTCACTTTTCACTATTCAAAATTCACCATTCTTATGTCTATCCTCGATTTATTAGGTCTCCCCGCCAACGGCTCCCAACACGGTGAACAAGTCGACCAGATGAACTCCGTCATCCACTGGTTGATGCTGGTTCTGTTTGTCGGCTGGACGATTTTCTTTTTTGTCGCCTTGTTCAAGTTCTGGCACAAGCGTAACCCCACCGCATCCTATACCGGTGTGAAAAACCACGTCTCCACCCACCTGGAAATAGGGGTGATCATCGTGGAGGCCGTTTTCCTGCTCGGTTTTGCCTTCCCGCTCTGGGCCGAACGTACGGATACCTTTGACCGTGTGGTCGCCAACGACCCCGACGCTCCCCGCGTGCGTGTCATTGGCCAGCAATACAGCTGGATTTACCACTATCCCGGCAACGACGGTGTATTTGGTCGTACAGACAACTCGCTGATCACTGGTGACAACACCCTGGGAATCGATCCCGCTGACCCCAACGGCGAGGACGACTTCATCTCCACCTCGATCCTCCGCCTGCCGGTAGGCCGCAATAGCATCCTCCAGGTGACTTCCAAGGACGTGATCCATAACTTTGCCATCGTTCCCATGCGTATCCAGCAGGACTGCATCCCGGGTAAGGAAATCCCCATGTGGTTCAAACCGGTCGAGAAAATGGAAACCTATGTCGTCTGTGCCCAGCTTTGTGGTGAGGCACACGCCAACATGAAGGGCAGCATGGAGGTCATCGATGCCAAGGAATACTACGATTGGGCCAAGTCCCGCAGCGACGAGGAACTTGCCCGGAAAAAGAACTAGCGCCGGCCAGCTTGGGCCGTCGCTTCCCTGTCCCGCCGTCCCATCATTGCGGTGCGATCTGTTCTTTTGTTACAATGACAGAATGAGACCACATCATCCTTGCTAGATCGGTTGAATGCCCCTAAGAATGTATCCGAAATCTTTAAATCGGATATGACTGCGAAAAATGACCCCCCCCGTCCATTAACTGAACTGGAAAAACAAATGGCTGCGGCTGCTACGGGTGCCGCGAGCGGCGTCAAGGAAAAGACAGCCTTCAACGTCGCACTGGAGGCAGCGCGTGTGGCCAAGCCAACCATTCTTGTCGTAACCCCCGAGATCACCTATCTCCCCGAGGGGATGGGTAACATGTCCCAGCGGCTCAGCGCCAAGGCCGGCGGTATGGCCGATGTGTCCGCCTCCCTGGTGAGCGCTCTTTACGATCAAGGGGCTGACGTTCACGTGGCCCTTCCCAACTACCGCAGGATGTTTAACGAGGGGGTGAAAAATATCCACGACCGCGAATACCAACGCGTCAGGGACAACCTCGGCAAAGACCGCATCCACCTCGCCGAGGACCGGATTTTCTATCACCGCGACGAAGTCTACGCTGGCGAAAACCTGCGGATGGCGCTCGCATTCATGCGCGAGGTCTGTAACCACATCATCCCGCGCGTGAAGCCGGACCTGATTCACTGTAACGACTGGATGACGGGGCTGATTCCCGCCGTTGCAAGACGTAACAACATCCCCTGCCTGATTACCATTCACAACATCCACACGGAGAAAGTCTCCATGGCGGAAATCGAGGACCGCGGGATCGATGCCGCCGAGTTCTGGAACCACCTCTACTTCGAAAACCCTCCGTATTCCTATGAGCAATCACGTGAAGGAAACTTCACCGACCTGCTCGCCAGCGGTATCTTTGCCGCCGATCACGTCAACACGGTGAGTACCACCTTCCTCTATGAAGTCGTCGAGGGCAAACACAGCTTTGTCCCCGATTCCATCCGCAACGAGCTCTCCAGCAAGCTCTACGCCGGTTGTGCAACAGGTATTCTGAATGCGCCGGACGTTTCGTATGACCCGACCACTGATACGGCTCTCGCATTTAAGTATGACCATGAAAACGTCATGGAAGGGAAGGCGATCAACAAACAGAAACTGCAAGAACGCTGCGGACTCAATGTGGACCCCAATGCCCCCATCTTCTTCTGGCCGTCCCGCCTGGACCCGATGCAAAAAGGATGCCAACTCCTGGCCGACATCCTCTATCAGTTGGTTGCCGACTACTCCGACATCGGCCTGCAGGTTGCGATTATCGCCAATGGCTCGTTCCAAAAACACTTCCACAATATTGTCAAAATGCACAATCTACAGGGGCGCGTGGCGGTTTGTGACTTTGACGAAGACTTCTCACGCCTCGGCTACGCCGGTTCTGATTTCATGATCATGCCGTCCCGCTTCGAGCCGTGTGGCCTGCCCCAGATGGTCAGCCCGAAATACGGCACCCTCTCCGTGGTCCACGATACCGGTGGTATCCACGATACGGTGGAGCACATGCACCACGATTGCTCCATGGGCAACGGCTTCCGTTTCCAGCATTACAGCTCCGCAGGCCTGCGCTGGGCGGTCGACGAGGCCGTCGGCTTCTACCGCCGCTCCTACGAGGAAAAAGAAGCCACGCTCTCCCGGATCATGCGCGAGTCAGCGGAACGTTTCAACCACAGCACCACCGCCGCCGCTTACATCCACCTCTACGAGAAAATGCTCGGTCAGAAGGTGGGAAAATAAGAATAGCAGTCTTCTCCAGATTACCCGCCGTGGTATTTCCTTCTGGCAAGGCTCTAACGAAGATCGCCAGCTACTCGATTTCGGCCCACTTGCAGACGCGTTGCAGCCATTGACGGTAAGCCTTTGCGGGATCGGGTGGAAAATAATAATGGTCACTTGCCTGGTAGGGTTCGTAGGGTTTTCTGGACGACCAGTTTGTCACAAGCGTTCCTACCACTCTGCCGGTCTGCGTATCGAGTACCGGACATCCTGCGGGCAGTCTGTCCTGGTACTCCTTGGTGCGGGTGAGCACAGTTAGGGTAATGGACCCCATGGTGGTCGTGTATGCATCTGCTGTAGCGGCACTGAATAACAGCGTGCCCTCGTCCCTCCGCCCGTCCGGGTGAATGGCGACAAGGCGGTGCCCCGCTTTGAGCCGGAACGCGGCATCGTATGGCAATACATCGCCGGATTTCTTTCCGGGGTGGATAAACACACTGGTGCGCGGAAGTTGGAAGATTTTTGGTTTGGAGGCCAGTTTTTCACCAGGCAGTTTCTAACTGTTATCGAATAAATGTTAGGACGAAGCCTGCATTGCTGTTCGCGTTGACCCATGACTAGTTTGGAGGGGGGGATTTGCAACTGATTTGTTCCAATTTTTGAGAATTTTCTGGCTTGCGCCGATACGAAGCGTAGCGGAGTGAGGGGCAAGCCAGAAAATTCTCAAAAATTCCGGAAACCCTCCCCCCTGATTACTTGCTTTTCTCCTTAGTTTTTCAGCAGGTAATGCTCCAGTTCTGATGGAGACTTGAAGCCCAGCGTTTCTCTTGGCCGCTCGTTAATTTCCGCAACGACTTCAGCCAGCTCTTCCGCGTCAACCCCTTCCAATGAACTCCCTTTGGGATAATATTGCCTCACGAGTCCGTTGTAGTTTTCCACGCCTCCTTTTTCCCAGGAGTGATACGGATTGCAAAAATACGCCTTTGATCCCAGCTTCTCATCCACTTCCCCGTGCAAGGCAAATTCCAGCCCGTTATCATAGGTCAGTGTTCTCACCCGGTATCCCCCCAGTGCCCCTACAATCGCCCCGGCCGTTCCTTTTGCCCCCTTCCGATCCATGTGCACAAGTAGCCCCAAGTGGCTTTTCCGCTCGTAAAGGCTTAGAAAATACCCCGTGCCCTTCCTTCCCTCGATCAAGTCCGCCTCCCAGTCACCGTAACGATCCCTTCCATCCACTGCCGGCGGCCTCTTTTCGATCCCCCTGCGATTGAGTATTTTTCCCTTCCTCTTGTCTTTGACTCGTCTCTTGTAACGCCTTTTCCCGCTGATCCGAAGATGCTTGTAGAGCTCTCCGTCGTTGCGCTTGTCCTCAATGACATACTGGTAAATTGCCTCCGTGCTCACAAAAACCCCCTGCTTGTGCAGCTTGCCGCTGATTTGCTTGGGGCTGTGCTTTTTGCCAAGCCTCTCAATGACCTCCTCCTCTACCTTGCCGACCACCACCATGGGCCGGCTGGGCTTCTCTCTTTTCCTTTTAGTCGCTTTCTGATGCGCCTGCTTGGGTCGATACCCCTTTTCCCCGCTGTTTCGCGAAAGCTCCTTGCTGATTGAGCCTTGGGTTGCGCCTATTGCCCCGGCTATCTCAGCCTGGCTATATTTGGCTTTCTTCATTCGGTAGATTACGTTACGGTCTTCTTCACAGAAGTGGCTATATGGTTCTCGCATTGTTCTTTTTTGTTGAAAAACAACGCTAACAGATTATGTAGTCACTTCTATTCTAACATTATTCGATAACAAAAAAAATCCGCCCCAGCTTCATCACTGAAGCGCGTGTTTTTTCCACCTGCGGACGTGTCCCTGCTGGCGACAATACAGAGTGAATTTCTATATTGCACGGCATAGGCAGTTGAGATTTTTCCGTCGGCCTTAAATGCCTTGTATGGCCGTGCCGATTCCGGTGTTTCCGCTCGGAGGTACGGTATGAATGTCAGCAGTAGGGCAGGGAGAATGCAGTGTTTCATAGGACTCAGGATATGGTTTGGCATGGTGGTGTCAAGTTGTCGGCAAAACCGCAGCATCCATCACATCTCCACCCGTTTCAAAATGGTGGCCTTGGCGGGGTCGCTGTCTGTTAGGTGGGCGATGGCGTCGGCGTCGACGCGTCGCGGGCGGCAGCTTGGTTGCGGCTTCTTGTTAGCCAAATCAGTATGCGCCTGCTGAATACGTCAGCTCATAACTATGGGTGTAGATCTCGAATACCAGGCCAAAGGGATCCTCCACATACACCATCTTGAATGGTTTTTCGTTCGGATAGTATTCCCGTATGGGCATCCGCTGCTTGCCGCCGTTTGCGACGATCTTTTTGACCAGAACCTCAATATTGGGGTCCTGCACACAAAAGTGAAAGGTGCCGGTCTTCCAATACTCGAATTCCTTCGGCTTCTCATTGTTCTTGAACTCAAACATCTCGATCCCGATCTTGTCGCCGGTGGATACGTGAGCGATCTTGAAGGAGTCCCAGCCTTCGCCAAACACATCAATACACATCTTGCCAATAGCGGTCTCGGACTCCTCTTTCACAACCGTCGGTTTCATGATCGTATACCAGCCCATGACGTTCTCGTAGAACGCTACCGCCTCCTCGAGGTTCGGGACTGAGATTCCGATGTGGGAGAATGTCTTTGGATAGGTGCTCATCATTATTTCGGGCGAATGCGCTAGTACAGCCACCCCCCCCTAGCGAGGGCGAGCTGGGGTGAACGGATTCATGGTTGAAGTTAACGCTAATCTTGACTGCTCGGTGGGTAGGGCGTTGGCCTGCTGCGCCTTTTCTTTTTGTAGTTCGGGGGGAGTTCATCGCCGGGATCAGGTGGGGCGGAGGGAACCTTGCCCATGATCCGGTCAAATGCTTCTAAATCGGCACGATCGGCACGCGAACGTAGATAATCGACTGTGTCCAGTGACGACAACTTCTCTGCGGCGGCAGTAATAAGAAACTGGTTCATGGAATACCCCTCCTTCAAGGCGAGATCTTTAATCGCGCTGTGAAGTGAATCTGGAACTCGTATTGATAGTGTAGCCATAAGGTATCAACGTCATAGCGCAGCCAACCCCTACCGAGGGCGGGCGATGATGAACGAGTTAATGGTTGTAGTTAGAGGAAACTTGACTGCGAGGCGGGTATGGGGTTGGTCTGCTGCGCATTGTTAGCCCCTACGTTGGTCAAAGGCTTGCTTGAGTAGATCACCGATCAGCTCCTTATGAGACTCTATATCCTTCTTGCTCAATTTGATGCGGTATGCACCCCAACGCTTATCGTAATCCAGAATGTCGAGGTTGGCATCCGCTATTGCCTTGTCCATCTCTTCTGATTGAGGAAGCCGAATATCTGCATTCAAAGCACTCTTGCGCGGACGCAACACAGCGAAATTCATAGATCTTCCGTCGATCATGAATCCAACATAATGCTTGTTGTAATTAAGCTGTGCAGAAGGAGCAAAAGCCTGGGTGATCTCGCAAAGCTGGTCTGCCATCGCTACCGTTTGCTTCGTGCCGCGCTTGGTCTCCCAGTAATTTCGGTCGGTAGGCTCGGCTGTCTCTTCATCGTCATCAGCGTATCCAAGGCGAACGGTATCCAAAACCTTGGTGAACTGCAAACCCACGCCTTCCGGCGTCTCGATGGCAGTCACCTGAATCGCCATGAGTGGTATAAATCCGTTGAATAGACTTATGACATTGAGAAATCGGCTGGTGATATCCTCAGCGATGATCACGCCTATATGATCGTATTGCGGAAACTTACGCTTCTCTATATCCCAGTATTCCAAGGTGCGAATAATGTGGGATTCGTCGGACGCTCCTAGCTGAATCTCAACTTCGTAACGCCCATGTCCCTCCTCGTCTTGGAGAAGCAAATCGAGGCGACCGAGACCGCGGTGAATCCGTTCCTTGTCCTTCACAACCACATCGCCCAAACCAATAATCGAAGGGTCATCCGCAATCACAGTCTGCAGCCACCGCTCATCAAGGGTAGGGTGAGTCTTCAGATTGATCGTCTTTAGTTTAATGTGCTGCATATTTTTAGGCTAACTAGGTGTTTAACTTACACTGTGAATCTGCTCAATTCCTTTATCACTGTCTAGCAGAAAATAAACGCCCTGGATTTTTCCATTGGAAAATCACGTGGTTTGTGGGCGGTGGTCGTTCAAACCTCCACGCGTTTGAGGACGGCGGCCTTGGCGGGGTCGCTGGCTGTCAGGTGGGCGATGGCGATGGCGGTGCGGTGGGACTGGACGTAGATGATGCCCTCCACGGTGGCCTCGTCCGGCGCCCATTTTTGCACCAGGTTGGCAATGCCGGTGTGGATGGCGATGACTCTCATCACCGGAGTATTGACCGAATTTCAGACGGGTGGAATCACGAAATGGGTGTGGTTTAAGTGCCCCGACATGTCGGGGCGGCTCCCTTCGAGAGCCGTGCCGACACCATTGCTACACCGGTTGAGCGTGCACATGCTACGAACGCTACTACGGGACAGACCTTCTGTAAACGATGGGCTATCTCCCTTCGGTCGGTTGTTACCCTAACGGGCCGAAAAGCCCCGCAGGCTAACAAGAGGCAACTAGGAACCGCCGTGCTCCCGTGCCTGCGGGATGGTCGGTGGTGTGGGGGGCGGGAGTTAAAACCTCCCGCCTACCCGATTCGGCTTTCTTGATTTGCTCTGGCAGCGTGCCGTGCTTCAACCGATACTCGTATGTCTGGTCTGTCCGACATCGGTTGATGATAGTGGTGACCTCGACGGGCTCACCCATCGTCCAATAAACCAAGCCAGCTTCATCAAAATAGGTGATCGGCTTCCTGTAGAATCTCGCCTCGTAGCCATGCGCTCTGATGTTGTGGACAAGATCCACAAAAAGACCTTCGTCCACTCGCTCACGGACAATATACTCGTGGGGCCACGTCGCCGCGTATGTCTTGGCAAACGTCCACTTGACGCTGTCTATAAACTCTTGAAGGTCTGGTGGAAATGGAACGGGGTCATTCATGGTCGATTGATTCGGTAGCGGCCTGCGCACGGGATAACCAGCACTGGCGCATCATATCGAAACGCTCCAATATGGCCTCAACGACAGCATCCTTCTCTTCGGCTGGTGGGAGATCGAAAGCGACAACAAAGCTGCCATCCGTATCGGTCGAAGTGAAAATCCCCTCCTTCGATGCCCATGACTCCAATGCTGCCTGCACTGCATCGGCCTGCCCCCAACTCGATGGGCTAAAAACAGCCCACAGTGGGGTAATGCCGTGCTTCTTCCACAGGCGAAAGTGGAGGCCAAACCAAGCACCGGCCTGGTTGTCTTCGTCGGCGTTGCCTGCAAAGTAGGTATAACGACCAATTCTCTCTGAGGATGCTTGGGGTCTTGTGCCCTTGTGATCGATAATGCCTCTCGTGACACCCAGTGTGGACGCCTCCTCCCAAATTGCGTTCAACTGGAGAACTAAGGCAGGTGATCTCTGATCGGAAAGCTCCTCTCGCGACAGGGGGGAGAAGGCATCGAGATCAGCAGCGTCACACAGGGATCGCAACTGAACCAAGTCCCCTCTGGCTTCGGGATCATCAATAGTCTCATGCTCCAACGCCGAAAGCACATTGTCCCAAGAGGTGACTGCCAGAATAGGGCCAATGCTCGTCCGTGCGGAGGAATGGATGCCGACTGCATCCTGTAGGCCGTCGAGTGAAAGTCCTGAATCGAACACGCGCCGCTGAAGCTCTGCCCAGATCGTATGCTGGCGTGGCGTCGGCGCAACGACGAGTAAGATTGAGGGTCTTGAGTATGTCGCCAGTTGCTTGAGGTAATTGACGGGCTGATTCTCGGTCAAACCCGCCCAGAACTTGTTCTCGATGAACACCCGAGGTTCGTTCCCTTCGTAGCCCCACATGTCAGGCCGGATTACACCTTCTGCCTCCTGTGTCCTGAACTTGAGCGCAGCTAGGTCAGGAATCAGGCCGCAGAGAAGCTTCCTCATGCCGTTGCTTGCTGCTGGGCTCGATTCCAGAATGTAGGCGAGATTATATGGCTGAAGCTCGTGGTGATTCAGCCGGTAATGGTTAAGTTGACGGTGTTACCGCTGCCGCGTTTCTCGCGGGCTAATCCGGTAGGAGCAGAGCCGCATATTAAGCGCGTTAGCGTCATTAACAAAAGCAAACAACGATAACACCATGAACAAAACATACTACATCGGACTCGATGTCCACAAGGAAACAATCGCCATCGCCCACACTTTCAGCGGCTCCCGCAGTGAAGCCGTTTATTACGGGGAATGCGGCGGCAGCAACCTCGCGGTTGAGCGTGTCCTACGCAAACTCGCCAAACAGTTCGGAGTCAAACTCCGGGACCTCAAGGTTTGTTACGAGGCCGGGCCGACCGGTTTCGTTCTCGCCCGCAGGCTCATCCAGCTCGGGGTCGACTGCACTGTCATGGCACCCTCCAAAACCGAACGTAGACCCAATGAGAAAATCAAGACCGACAAACGCGACGCCAAGCTCATTGCCAGGGCTTTCCGCAACGGTGACATTTGATGCTCCCCTCCGGTCGCACTCCTACGGAGCACGTCGCTGTGCTCCTGTCCATCTCGCCCACTCGATTCCCCGGTGCGTATCCCGCCCGCCCTGGACGAGGCCGTGCGCGACGTCTGCCGCGCCCGCACCGACGCCTCCGACGACCTCGCCCGCGCCAAGCAGCGGCTCAACTCCTTTCTTCTGCGAATCGGTTTCAGCTACTCCGGGAAAAGCAAATGGACGCCCGCGCACATGCGATACCTGCGCGATCTCACCCTGCCCAACGACGCCCACAAGGTTGTGTTGGAGGAATACATGCAGGCCATCGACACCTGCATTGAGCGCGTCACGCGCCTCACCGACAAACTCAAGCAACTGCTCCCCGACTGGGAATGGGAGCCCGTGGTGCGCGCACTGATGGCTTTCAAAGGCTTCCAGGAAGTGGCCGCCATGACCGTCGTCAGTGAACTCGGCGACCTGCGCCGCTTCGAACACCCGCGCAAGTTGATGGCTTTCCTCGGCCTGGTTCCGGGAGAACACAGCAGCGGGTCAAAACGGCGGCAGGGAGGCATCACCAAATGCGGCAATGCCCACGTCCGCTGGATGCTGGTGGAGTGTGCCCAGCACTTCCGCCGGGCACCCAAAATAAGTGGAGCCCTCACCACGCGCCAAATTGGGCAGTGCAAGGAAGTCAAAGCGCTCTCGTGGCGTATGCAGAACAGGCTCTGCAAACGTTACCGCACACTGCGGGCACGGGGAATGCGCGACTCCAAATGCGTGGTGGCGGTCGCCCGCGAGCTTGCGGCCTTCATCTGGGAACTTCAAAACAAGTGCGGACTTGCCATACCCGGGTCATCCGCAGCCACCATGCAGAGCCATTAGACCGCCGGCAGACTTCATTTTTTAAAACCGCCCCAATCCCGGGCGGGGGGCGGTTTGAAAAAACAAAGACCGCCTCCAGGGAGGAGACGAGACCTCCACACCCAAAAAGAAAAAGACAAACCCATCAACAAACCCGACGGCAGAACAGAGGCGGGGAACAGCGACAATCAACAAACAGGCGCAAGGCCGGCACTCGATGACGTTATGAGCTAGTTTCGCGAAAGCGGGATGAGCGCTCGATTCGAGAGAGAGTCAAAGGCCACCGGTGAAGACAAAAAACTGAGGTAACCCCCTCCTTCGTCAAGACTACGGAGGGCACGGCCAGTCCTCGCATATTTGATTCAGACAGGCAGGGCATTGCCTGTCTTCACCCTTCGGGCTTCGCTGCGCTGCGTCCATAATGCTCGCGCATTATTGCATACCACGTCTGCGCGAAATGCACACCACGCCCGCAAGTTCCCCGCTTCTATTCTGCCGTCACCCTCAGCATCGCAACCCTACCATAACCATGTTAGATAAATATAAGAACACCCACTTGACAAATCATCAGCCATATCAACGTCAAAGCTGAGGCACCTGCGCACGAGAGCGCGGTCGGCCAACACGAAAGCTGCACGATCCGCCTGAGCGCGTCAACTCGGGGCGGGGCGCAGGTTGCTCTCCAGCGCCTTGTTGGGCATTGGTTGTTCCCGTGGGGAGTGTTCAAATGATGAGAATATTCTTCTTGACGACGGACGTCGCGTGATTTATGACAGGCGTCACAATGAAGAAGATCGCAAATCCTGCGCTCCAAACCCTGCGCCAGACCCTACAAGACAAATTCTTCTACAAGGCGGCTGACTTCGATGGTCGCACGAAGATTCTCACGATTGGCGAAGACCATGGAGGCATCCGCGACAACGCACTTTGCTTCGAGGTTTACGCCGGGGCTCCATTCGTTCTCTTTGTGGCGTCCGGAGCCAAAGCTACGAAAGCGCTTCGCCAGTGCGCTTTCGATTATGCGTTGGCGACAGAAACCATCGGAACTGTGGCCTTCTTCGATCAAGAAGCAGAAGATTTCGACACATTCAGAAGACGCTTTCGCGATAGTGAATTCGAAGCCGTCAAAGGCATCGAATATTATTACAAAGGTTCCGCGGGTGGCGAGATGCGCTTGTTCGAAGACTCTGGCGAATACAAAACGAAGGGTGAACGCGAAGATTCAAAGCTGATTCCGATCACGAATAAGCTTGAAGACCTATTCTTCGAAATTCACTCGGTAATGCGGGATATCGACGGGCTCCACGCCGATGCCGCACTAGAAGAACTCTGCAAGCTCCTCTACCTGAAATCTCATCTTGAGGAGCAAGCGGGCAGTCTGCCTTTTTCTCCCGTCAAGACAGCGTCATTCGGCACTGTAGAAGAATATGCATCTTGTCTCAGAGGGCTTTACCGAGAGGCCATTGATTATGATCTCCGAGTGTATCGGCTGAAAATTCCAGAATACGAACGTTCCCGAGGCGTGTTCAATCTGCCGATCTTCCTCTCAAGCGCGGCTCTAGTTAAAGCCTTTCAGCAAATCGAAGACTTTTCACTCTCTCGAACGGATGCCGATCTTAAGGGACGGGCATTCCAAAAAGTCCTCACGAAGTCAGTGCGTTCAGGCATGGGTCAATACTTCACGCCAGTGCCAGTCTGCCGTTTAATGGTCGGCATCACTAGCCCATCCAGTTCAGATCTCGTCCTTGATCCTTTCTGCGGTTCAGGCCACTTCCTAACCGAGTCTCTTGCTCACGTGCGGCATTCGGCATCGGATCACACGAAGGAGTATCATGAGTTCGCATTCGGAAAGCTGCACGGGATTGAAAAGAGTGACCGAATGACTCGGGTAGCTATGACCGATATGCGATTGAATGGGGATGGTCATTCAAACATTCGATGCACCGATGCGCTTTTGGACTTCCGCAACTACCCCGATATCAAGCCCGAAAGTTTCGACCTAATTCTCACGAATCCACCTTTTGGATCAATTCTTGGCGTGGAGGCATTTTCTGCTCTTGGGCATTTCGAGCTTTCTGAGAATCGGAAAAAGGTTCCTCTCGAAATCGTCGGATTAGAGCGGGCAATTCAGTTCCTGCGACCTGGTGGGCGTATCGGAATCGTTCTTCCAGAGAGTGTCTTTAGTGCTGAATCGTGTAAGCACGTTAGAGAATGGCTTTCGAATCATCTCGCAATTCGAATTGTGATCGACCTTCCAAACGAGACATTCGCGCCTTTCGGTGCCAACGTTCGAAGCGGGGTGCTTTTTGGACGGAAGCTTAGGCCGGGTGAAAAATCTGAGCCGAATGCCAAGGTTTGCATGATTCGAATTGATAGCCTTGGATACGATGCGTCTGGCAGAGACACAGGTGGCTCGGAAGCAGAGAAGGCGGTCAAGGTAGCGTCGGAATTCCTCAGAAAGGAGGGTTGGTAATGAAAACTAGAATTATATCGGTCTCCGACCTCACAGAAGTTGGAAAATGGAGAGCTGACCTCCACGTTCATTCGGACTCAGAGATCAAATCTGATCGCTTCGAACTACTTGCCATCAGTGAAATAGTCGTTGAGTCGAAGCAGGCAACAGCCCCCGCCGACGTAGATGGAAAGTTCTACTACATCGGACTTGAACATGTCGAGCCTATCACTGGTGACGGTAACGGGATTGAACTTGTTACAGCGGAAAGTGTTCGATCTCGGTCGAAGGTGTTCGAGGAAGGCGACATTCTTTATGGACGCCTTCGTCCCTATCTCAGGAAAGCGTTCTACGTGGAAGGGCAATACAAGCAAGGGCTCTGCTCGACAGAGTTCGTCGTCTTAAAACCAAAAAAAGACATGGTTCTCCCGCTATTCCTGCGGGAAATTCTAGTGTCTGACATGGTGACTGAGCTCGTCACGCGTATGCAAGGAGGCGCAGCGCTCCCCCGAATCTCATCGAAGGATCTTTTAGGTATCAAGGTTCCAGTTCCACCGTTGTCCTACCAGATGGAGTGTGTTGCCAAGATTGAGAAGGCTCGGTCTCAGCGCCATGAACTATTGCAAAAGATCGAAGCGCTATCGAGGGAAGGAAGTCGAGTTGTTCAAGAGGTTTTCTCGTAGTCTACTCAACGCAGTCACTTGATGGCTTTCGCGACTCTCGGAAAGTTCCTTGCCATGAAATCGATGAAACGGGCTTTCGTCGCGTCTGACGCGTATTCCCGTTTGAGGATTTCTTTCCCCTTGCTGCCCCGTGAACCAAGCATTCGGAGCAGCCCACCAAAGTTTGCGGCATACGATACACCTGAACCCCTTGAAGAGTCTGGACCAGTCCTTCTTTCCCGGATGCCCGAAGCGTTAAGTGGCTCGCCAATATGGGCGCAGCGCGAAGCGCTGCACCCATCTGGACATGCTCCGCGTGCCACAAATGTTCCGCCGCGCTCCAAATGCAACGAATCTCTTACCTTGGCGATCGGAAGCGCGTAGCCGACGAAATAGTCGAGTATTGCAGGGTAAACGTTCTTCGAGTCTTTTTCGAGTTGCGTCCAATCCCAGAGAAAAACCGCAAGCAGTTCGTCCTGGGCGAACTCGTGCTGAAGTCGGTCAAAATGGGCTTTTGATTCGTCCGCCGAAGCAACCATGGATTTGACTTCAATTCGGAACAGCTCTCCCTCCTTTGTTGCAGGATTCCAGTCCTCGTCCGTCAAAACACAAGCGAAGTCATTGTATTCGTGACCGTAGATCCACCCAAGCTCGTAGTCGATGCCGTCTTCAGCCTTCAGAATTCGATTTACGTGAAATCCCCACAACGCTTCGACCACACTACCCATGCCGCTTCCGATGCGACCTCCTCGCGTCACGAATATCTTTTGCGTGAAGGCATTTACGGCATCAATCGCTGAATGCGTGCTTGTGATTACTTTTTCAGCGGCTGCGTGCGCGTGGTCTGCGGGTTTGTCTGGCATTCGTGTCTTCTAATTTTTGCCCAACGTCAAGGATCACCCACACCTTACCGACAACGGGGGTGATAGCAAGCTAAAATCCCAAGCCACCAACCCCGTTGACTCGTCAACGGGTAAGGTGTTGGGTGCATCCGCTTGTTCGGTATTGGTTACTGTTCCAAATTGGACGGCCTCCATACATGAAAAAATTTTATGCGGAGATATTCGCGTGTTATGCGCGAAATCAAAAGAAACGATCAACGATAATATTCAATATGCCGACTCAAAATTGGGATATTATATAGTGAGAGTCCAAGTTAAAGAGGGTTATTATCATAAGCTAATGAATCGAGATATAATCATTCAGCGTTTTGATAGGAATAGTAATACATGGTTTGATTGTCTTCCGCCTTCATTTCGATCTCCTGAATGTCAATCTCCTGAGAGTCTAGAAAAAATTTGCGACCAACAGCAGGAGGCGGAAAAGAAGTAGATTTAAATCCAGACGACGTTTCTACTACTTCGTGCGAATCATCTTCGCCATTAGTTTTAACAATAATAGTCATGAGAAATAATAGTGAAAAAAGAGAGGGCGACAATTCTTCGCCGAACAGTGTTATTCGTTGACTCGGATAATAGGAGCTTACAGATGCTTGACCGTTTAGGATGATTAAGCAGGGAGCGGATACCCAATCTAATTACGAGGATAGTATTGTGTTAAGTTGAGGTGGGTCAAACAAAAAAACTGATAGGCTTTGTTGATTTTCTGGATTGCCGTTATTCCCGGTGGTATTATTACGGATTTCATTTTAGTCACAGATCATTGATGGCTAGCTTGTTTTAAAATGGTGCTTTTCGCTACTACGGGACCGCTACTACGGGACAGACCTTCTGTAAACGCGCGGACCTTCTGTAAACGCACGGCGGGATGGCGGTTGCAACCCACGCCTTGTTCGGCTTCTTGGTTTAGGGAGGGCGTGCAGTTGGTGCGGTTGTCGGACCATTGGGAACTACATCATAGAAGATGAGTATGTATGCGAGTACTGCGGCGAATTTGTCAGGTGCCGGGTGGATGTAGCTTCGGATGAGCCTCCAAGTCGTGGTGATCGTAAGCCGTCAAAATGAACATCTCAATCAGCAAAACCGTAATCCATCGCTTCCGACTCAAATGAACTATCCAGCCAACAAGCTTCTCGTGAGTATCACAGCTATCCAGCTTAATAGGGTAGCGCTCGCCCTTGGGATCAATGATGATCTCCGACCCTTCAATCTCGCAAGCAAGCGCTCGGTCGATCATGCTGTCATAAAACGCATCAATAGATTCCTTGGCGTTCTTAGATCGGGGATTGTCCATATTGGTATTCTTAGTTTTCGGCCGAACTAGGTGTTTAACTTACACTGCGAATCTGCTCAATTCCTTAATCACTGTCTAGCAGAAAATAAACGCCCTGGATTTTTCCATTGGAAAATTACGCGGTTTGTTGGCGGTGGTCGTTCAAACCTCCACGCGTTTGAGGATGGCGGCCTTGGCGGGGTCGATGGCTGTTAGGTGGGCAATGGCGATGACTCTCATCACCGGAGTATTGACCGAATTTCAGACGGGTGGAATCATGAAATGGGTGTGGTTTAAGTGCCCCGACATGTCGGGGCGGCTCCCTTCGAGGGCCGTGCCGACACCATTGCTGCACCGGTCGAGCGTGCACATGCTAAAATCAGCCCCCCTGAGATCAGCCCCATGGAATTCCGCCAAATAAATATGGGCGTCGTGAAAAAGGGCTTTTTTCAGAATCGACCGATGGAATAGGCAGCTGCCCAGTTCACAACCAGAAAAGTCCACTCCCGTTAGATCTAGGTCGGAAAAGTCCGTGCCCCAGAGGTCTGTTCCGAACTCCAGCATTACATCCAGCTGACGCCCCGCCTTTTGCTCGGCTTGTAGATAGGTAATGACTATCATCCGCTCTATTCCAGGTGCCAATTGCGCCAGGCAAAGTAACAGGATGAGCGCGACTTTCATATTGGGCAATCTATCACGTGTTACTAAAGATGCACGCCGATAAAGGTTGAGGTGGACAGGAGTGTCCACTCTCCCTATGGATGCGCCCCGTATGTCCATCCACACCATCATCACCCATCCTGGCGGCGCGCATAAGGATGATTTTCTTGCCTGCAGTATCATGGTAGCCCTGCATGGAGCCCCGATCGTGCGGCGAGAACCTTCCGATGATGAACTCAACGATGCCCATGTCTGCGTCATTGATACCGGCGACCGGCACGAGCCGGAGTGCAACAACTTCGACCACCACCAGTTCCCGCGCGACCACACCCCGACCTGTGCACTCTCACTGGTCCTGAAACACCTCGGTCTTTACGATGACGCCAGGTTGTTCTGTGATTGGTTGGAGCCTGCCGAGTGGTTTGATTGTCGGGGTCCTAACAAAACCGCCGAATGGTTAGGTGTCGGGCGCGATGTCATAGGCAAGCTGGGCTCACCCATTGATATTTCGATGCTGACTCGTTTTGCACGTGTCTCGCCATCGGACCAACTGCAAGCGGGTGACCCCGTTTACGAACTCATGCGCTTCATCGGCGAAGACCTGCTGGATTACCTGAAAGGGGTGAGGGAAAAAATCGACTTCGTGGCCCGACACGTCGAACGCTGGACCATCACTGCGGGCGGGGAGACTTTCGAGGCTCTTTTCCTGCCGCGCACGGAAACGGGCATCGACGATTCATCAGGCGGCCTTGCCCGCTATATCCTGGTCAACGGACTGGATCAGGAAATAGCCGCCATCATCTACCCCGATAGCCGGGGTGAGGGGTTTGGTCTCGCAAGGTTCAATGACCATCCCCAACTCGACTTCACCCGGATCGGCTCGGCCGGTGATGTCCACTTCGCCCACAACAGCGGCTTCCTCTGCAAAACAAGCGCCACCGGTCCCGACCGCCTGAAGGAGATCCTTGCCGGGGCTTGGAGTGCGGTGACTTAACACCGCTTTCTCCTTGCCTCGACCCTCCCCAAAGCGGAGGCAAGCCGTCCGCACTCCAGGACACGCGATCTAACGGATGAATGTGATGGGCTGGCTATTCCTTCCAGCTCAAGTCGTAGCTGGCGGCTTTGGTGTAGCCTTTTCCATCGAGTTGCACGGTTGTCCACTCACAGCTTTGGTTGGGCCCGCCCCAGTGGCTGTAAATGGCAATCTGGACGGTGGTGGGGTGTTGTGAGGCACACTCAATGGAATAGTTGCCCGGCATGGCGCGCTTGAGCATGTATTCCTGGACGCCCGGTGCGGTGAATAAGCGGCCGCCTTGTCGCGAGTTATGCCACTTTCTCGTTTCGGTGCCACCCGGTTCGATGATGCGGGTATTGAATTGGACGGTCGGGTCACTGCAGTAAATGACACAACGCAGATCGGAGATGAGGTTTTCACTGAGCTGGTCGTAGTGGGTTTTTGCGTAGGCATTGCGTTCTGTGACGGCGAGTGTGTTATAACCCAGATCGACATCCTTGGGAAAATGGTTCACACTGAAGTTGTAAGATGTCGCGGGGTTGACGGCGGGGTTTTGCCGCTGCTGGTAGCGGATAAGATCGAGCCTGGCTTGTGCATCCTGTGGATAATCGTTGCGCAGGGCTGTTAGCTCGACCAGTGCCGCTTTCCAGAAACCGAGTTCGCCGAGCCAGTAGGCCAGCTCACGTCTGCTGGCGAGTGTGCGCGCACTGCCCTCGGTGATATTGGTGAGCACCTGGTGGGCGAGTTCCTGCTGGTTGTGCCGCGCCAATATGCGTGCCACCCGGATGTAAAATCCAGGTGGGTAAACGTGTTTGCCTTTGAGCTTCTGATAGGCGGTGGCCGGGTCGGTGCCGTTGTTCAATTCCTCTGCAAAACCTTTGAGGGCATCCGGGTTGACAGTGGTTGTTGTGACCGCCTGAATCCGGATCACTGTCTCAGCTGGTTTGTTAGGCAGCCTGGTGCCGCCGAAGGGATCATCGTCCGCGCCACCACGGTCAGCATAACGGGGGGGTCTTTGGGTGACCGCCGGGGCATGGGCGGGGGAGGGTTTGGGTTGGGTTTCACCGCTGGAAAAAGGATCCCAATCAGCATCGTAGTATGAGCGGTCCCTCTCCACCACAACCATGTCCCCGGGCAGGAGGGGGACATCCTTGTAATGCATACTGTGCAGGTTGTAAGTCAGGGCATGGGCGTTGCGGTAGAGGCTGACGTACTGGAGCGAGCCAAGAGGGAATTTTCCGCCAGCGAGAGCGATCGATTGTTTTAAGGTAAGCGGTTGATCACTGCGGTAAATGTCCGGGTTGTTGACGAGTCCACGGACCGAGACCGCCAGCTTCTGGCCCGGTGCCAGTTTGGGTGGTTTGTTAGGCAGCTCGTTCCATTGGGTGATGAGTTGATGTTGGGTATTGAGCCAGCGTCGGTAATCCTCCTTGTTTTTGTTGTCCCCCTGGCTGACGGCCAGCTTTTGCGCCTGCTGGTGCCACGTTTCAATGACGCCGTAGGCTTGCGGATCGAGGTCTTTTTTGTCAAAAACCTTGCTGATGGCGTCGAGCCAGATGCCCGCTTGCTGGTGCGCCGCAAGAAGCTCCTCGCTGAGCCAGCTGAAGTCACGCTGATGCCATGCCAGTTTGAAGTTCCATTGCTGTTTGAGCCGAAGCAGGAGTTCGTCCCGGGCCGGTTGACCCGACTGTTTGGTGGTGCGTTGCCGTTCCCATTTAGCAAGCAAATCCGGCTCCGGTGGCGGAATGTCAAAGCGGACGTAATCCTGAAAGCGTTCGAGGACAATCAGCGAGGTGAAGTCGCTGACAAGACCGTATTGGCGGCAGTGGGAGACAATCTGCTCCTTGCTGTCAGGGATGGTTTCGAGCTGGCTGAGCTTCCTCTGTGCCCAGAGTCGTTTGACCAAGGAGGAGTTGTTGACCTGTTTGACCTGATGGCTGCGTAGATGGTGCCGGATGGTTTCGCCGTTGCCGTTTGTAAAGGTTATGCTGAAACTGGATGGAGTTTCGCGGCAGGTGCCTAACAACTGATACCTTCCGTTGCGCAACCCAGGCAGGATGCCGAGGTTGGTGGAGTCAATATCCGTGATGATATAACGTGTATGCGTCAGTGCGTGCAGTGCCTTTTCGATGGGTGTGTGGAGGATATGGATTGCTTGAACCTGGCCGGCTCCGGTATGCAGGCGCAGGCGAGCGTTTTCGGCGGTATGGAAAATGATGGTGCTTTGGCGGTCATTGATGGAAAGATCCCCGGCATTGTTGCCATCGGTGAAAACAAGCGTGAGCGGGGCGTCATGCTGGCTTTCCTTGATCAGGTGGTAAGCCGTCGAGCCGTCATGGAACGTGTTTTCGAGGGTTTTGCGCAGCTTGTCCCAGTTGCCCTTGTCGATGTTGAACTCCCCGGCATCCTTGAGGGTGTTCCGCAGGATTTGCAGGCTTACGCGGGTATTGCCGAGCTGTTTGAAATAAGCGCCGAGCAGCTCCAGCTCGCGTTGGACGGGGCGTTGTGCAGCCGACCCGGAAGCATCCCAGATGATGTTGATATGAGCCGGTTTGTGCCGTGGTTTCTCAACGGCATCCGCAGGGGGCGCGAAGTTGAGCGAGAAGTAGGAAACGGAGTCATGCTTTTCCACCGTCATCGTGTCCCCGGCCAGCGGCGTGGTCCCGACGATGATCGACGGTGGCAGTTTGCTGTTGGCGGATCGGGCTGTGTGTATACCAGTGGCCGATGGAGTAAAGGGAAGATCCCCGGCCTGGATGCTGATTTCCTGGTGGTGGCGGATCGTGCAGGAAAAGGCATTGATGGTCCCGGGGTAGTCGGTGGGTAGGGTGTAACGAAGTTTTCCGTCGACTGCGTGCAAGTGTTCAATGTATCCAATACGGACGAGTTTGGTGCCCCGGGCGGGAATCGGGAAGACCTTGGTGCGGTAGGTGTTGCCTGCCTCACGTTCGATGATGCCGGGGTCAATCATCGCGCGTTTGATGGTTTCATAGGCATGTCGCGCCTGTTCCTTTTCAACCGAAACCCCGTTACGAAGCTGGCCGTTTACCTCAAGGGCATACTGGGAAACGGTGGATCCGACTGGAAGAGGCATGACAAACTCACCTTCCTGGATACGACTCGTTTCGTTGCGAAAACGGAGGGTGAGCAGGGTCTCGGCAACATCACCGGTGATGGTGACCTGGGCATCGATGGTGTCGATGCGCAGCGGGATGCGCCCACGGGCATCCTTGATCCACATGGTGGGTGTGGCAGCCTGCGCGAAGGTGCACGCTGCGAGTAAAAGCATCAGGGGTTTCATGGTTTGACGGGGGTGATGGTCGCTTTGACAAAAAGCAGTATTTTGCGTGAGGGGTCGGGTTTGCCCTTCGCATCCATTGGGCTGAAGGTGTTGATTAATTCAAACTGGCCGTTGGTCAGGGTAACCGCCGTGGCGACCTCCATGGAATAAAAGACGGGGGATTTGATGTCAGTTTCACCCCATGCGTCGGTGTGTGTGACCCAGTGAACCATGTCAGGCATTTGCAACCATTCGGGCGCGAACCTGAGATCAATGGTGTGGCCGTCCTCCGACCATGATGGTTCTACCTCCAGGCTGGTGCCGACGTTGCGCGTTTGGAACACCGGTGGATGTGGTCGGATGGCACCAGACATCCGCTGCATGCGTTGATGGTCTTCTGGGGTAAATGAGCCACTTATTCCCGAGCCTTCCAATTCCGCTGGATGAATGATCTCCCGGATTGATGCGACAGTGGATTTTTCGCCACTGCGGGCCAGAAGGATGGTGCTGTGGACCACCTTGGCTTTTTCTTGTGAAACCAGTTTTTGGGTGGCTACAAAGAGTGTTTTTCTGTTAGGCTCATGGGTGCTGAGCATTTGGCAAAGCGAGGGGTGGGCCATTTCGATCCATCGCGTCTGGATACGGATCATCCGGGCTGGGTCCTGCTGCGCCGGAAGCACCGGGCTGGACCAGAGTGCGAACAAGACTCCAGAGAGCAGCGCCTTCATGTTTGCTTTGTTGATGTTAGCGTCCCGCATACATGATGTCGGCCTTGAGGAAAACGAGGATCTTCCGTGAAGTGTCAGTGACCCCCTTGTCATCCCTGGGCGACAGAGCGGCAAGAAGACAGGGTTTGCCCGTGACAACGCTGGCGGCCGTGGTCACCCGTAGCGTGTAGAAGACCGGCATCATGATGTTCGCCTCACCATGGTGGTCTTTCCACTCCGACCAGACCAGGTTTTCCACATGATAAACCAGTTCGGGGGAAATCCGCACATCGAGCACTTTGTTATCCGTGTCAATGACCGGTTCTACCTCGAGTGTGGAGCCGAGGTTGCGGGTTTCAAAAGCCGTGGGGGTGGGTCCTGTGGCCAGGTCCTTTTTGGTAATCTTATCCTCGGCACCATTTTCGATTTTTACAGTATGGGGAAGCTCGGCGGGTTCGTACTCCGTGGGATAGATGAACTCGCGGACGGATTCCGCCGTGGCTTTTTCACCGCTGCGGGCGATGAGCATCTGGGTTTCAATGATTGTTGCCTTTTGGGTTTTCGTAAGCTCGCCGATACGTTTGCGAAGCGCGATGTCGCTTGTGTTGACCGTGGGATCGTCCATGAGCTCGGTCATTTGCTCCAGCGACATTTCGATATACTCCACTTGAATGCGGACCTGGCGCGGGAGATGGGCCTCGGCTTCTTTTCCAAGGGGGTCGAATGGCGCTTCCTGGGCAATGAGGGGAGTGAGGCCCAGAAGAAATGGGCACACGGCGAGCAGTTTAAGATTGGGTTTCATAGGTATCTATCAGACTAGGTGGGTGGCTACGAGCTGTCGAGCAAGATTTCAAATTGAAGCAACAAGCCCTGATCGTTAGCGAGGATTGGGCTGGATTAATTTTTGTGTGATATTCATGCTGAGGGGTTGTAAATCCATCGCGTTGATCGCTTACGGTGATGGAGCAACGATGTTCTGGCGTTTTTACCTGCTCATTCTCAGGCTGGATTGCTCCCAACTCCCAGTCGACGGCGTTGTCCTTCCTCCTCCCCGGCACGGGAGGTCTTCAACCGGAACTTTTTGCGCAAGGCGGCTTCAGGCCTTTGGATACATCAGCCGGTGATCCGGCATCCATTCCTCAAAGATCTGCCGCCAAGCTTTCATCCTCTCATGACAGATGTAAACCACCGCCTTGAGTTGGCGGGCATGACGCTTGATTTCCATGGGCAATAACAACAGCCGCTGCATCACCGTGCGCGGACGCTTGGCCAGGTCTTTTTCAGGCAACACCAACAGCTTGAGGGCCCCGAGGATGTTGTAGGCCAACGCCCCGAGGCTATACCATCCGTCGTTGGCGCTGAGACTGTGGCAGGGCGGCCTGTGAAGCCCTAGATCACTGAGCACTTCGCCAAAGCGGCGTTCACACTCACCCTTGAGCCGGTGACGTTCAAAGGCTGCCCTGGATTGGGCCGCTGTGTGACCCCGTCCTTCTTCAACTTCGACGAAGCAGTAGCTCCAGAACATGTCGTCTTCCCGTTTGTGACGCAGGGCCGCAAAGTTATGCGCTTGCCTACAGCCCGAGGGCTGGTGTCTTACCCAGCTGTAGGATACGAGATGTTTGATTCCTCCACGCCAGTGGGTAAGTTCGGACTCGCCCCAACTTTCCTCGGGAAGTCCTCCGGCCATGCGTTCCAGGGGACTTGTCCATTTGTTGTAGCTGATGCTGTGGCGGGTGAAGTGTTTGGCCGCGTGTTCAAGATCCTCCCCGTCACTGCTGCCGCTGTCGGCGTAGAGATAGTGTTTTCCTTTTTTACGCAGCTTACCGCTGTTAGCGCAGAACCTGCCGAAACACTCGCTTACTCCGCGCTGTCCCCCGAGTTCGCATTCGAGGATGAGAGGCCCGGCCCACAACGTCTGCCAACCAAGCGATACATCCCCCTTGTAGTTGATTGCGGCACCTTCAAATTTTTTACCGCTGACTTCGATCTGGGTATCATCGAAAAACCATTCGAGTTCGTTGCCACCGTAGCTGTATGTATTGGCCGGAGCCGTCTTGAGCACCCATGTGCAAAACCGGCGGTTGATCGCCTTGAGGGCATCAAGGCCCGCGGGGTCCAGAGCCCGGAGCCATTCGCCCAGGGCGCTCTGGTCGGGCAGTTTTTTTATTCCTAACAGCCTTAGCAGTGCCTTGTCTTCATTGAGAGCCTCCGCATCCGCCAGGCTGCTTCCTCCTGTGCAGAAGTTGTAGAGAAAGGTGCTGATGTAGACTTCGGGATCAAAGCCCCGGTTGCGGTTCTTGCGGTGCTCGAGCTGCGGGTAATCACTGATCCAGCCCATTAGTCCGCTTTGCCGGATCAAGCCGACAATGGCCAGTTGCCCTCCATGCACCGAGCATGATTCCGAGGTTCTTAGCTCCATTGCAAACTTGCGCGGCTTCAGGGAGTAGTGTCGTGACATGCCCCCTTATACACAATATCAGTCAAAGTTGCAAAATCACCTTCAGGGTGAATCATCCCCAGCGTCGCTAATGATTAGGGCAACAAGCAGAGGATGCATAAGAAACGCTGGGATTATCCGTTGGACGTGGTCGGGGGTTCTGCTATTCAGGGGGTATGAAATTGAAAGCCACACTGTCTGTTTGCCTGATTTTATCCTCCCTCCCGGCTTTGGCCCAAGATGCCGGCCGGGTCAGTATCGGTGATTTTCTGCTGTCCCGGTCACCGGCCACGGCACCGTCGACCCAGCTGGACTACAGCATGGCTACGGAGGTCGATTTCGATGCGGCGGCCGGTGGGTTTTCCTATCAGCGACAGGAACTCGATGTACCACTCACCGCCCCCATGCATATAAACCGCTGTAATGCGGTTAACCTGGGCGTTGTCTATGAGGCAACCCAGCTCGATACCAACACATTTCTGGGGAACATGGACCTACACGATTTTCGTATCAACATCCGCTGGATCTACCGCCAGCCTGGTAGCAAGTGGGGATGGATGGCCCTGCTTTCACCGGGTCTGGCCACCGATGGTGAGGGGGTCAATGCGGATGACTTTTCGATCAATGGGCAGGTGGGATTCCGTTACACCAAGTCACCTGGGTTCGCTTGGCTTGGTGGGGTGGTCTTCTTTTCCAACTCCTTTGATACGACGGTTTATCCCGGTATTGGATTCCAGTGGAAGCCCTCGGACGACGTCCAGGTTACCTGGGCTGGCCCGAGTTTCAAAGCGTCCTGGCAACCCCATCAAGACTGGTTGCTCCACGCCACTTTTGGTTCTGCCGGGGGTAACTGGAATGTGGAAAACAGCGGTGGCAGCTTCGATGTCAAACTCCGCAGCTATCAGGCGGGAGTAGGGGTGGAGCGCAGGCTGTCCGACAAAATCTGGCTCGGACTCTGGGGCGGTGCCACCTTTGCCAATGATCTGGAAATAGAAACCGCATCAGGAAAGCGGCTCTTTAACCAGGACGCTGACATGGGCTGGTTTGTGAAACTCGGGGTGCGGCGGATCGTCTGGTAATCCCGGCTACCGATCTTACCTCCGGCGACGGGCCGTAAGAAGGCCAAGCCCTGTCAGAAAGCTAAGGGCAGGCGATGGCTCGGGCACCGCATGGGCGTCAACGTAATTCTGGATCTCGGTGGCGTAGTTTCCCACGTAGGAATAGTAGGAGGCGTCACGCAAGTCCTCCCTGGTAGGATGCAGGTCGATATCGACCTGGCCGATCGCCCAGTTGATACCAACTAACAGAAGCTCCCCGCCGTCATCGATAAACAGTGGACCGCCTGAATCACCACTCGCGAGCTGTGATTCATAGGAAACCAGACCGGTGTCTCCAGAAATCTCTTCAAGCGTCCTCAGCGCCGGTGCCGTTGTGCCCGCAACGGTCAGAGTGAGAAATTGATCGATGACGTTTCTCCCCACAGCCATACTGGTGCGCTTGTCGGCTCCATAACCTGTTGCCGTTGATGTAATCCCGGCTGTGAGGGCGTTTTCATCGGCAACCATGGACAGGGCGTAGGTGGCGACATTGAGACTCTGGTTGGCCCAATTGTAATAGCTTATGGTGTTGGGCAGGGCGGAGTCGATGGTACCGATCCACAGGTCGGACGTGCCGATCCGTTGTCCACCGGTGATCGTCCGGACAACAGGCGAGCTACCGGCGTCGTTATCAGGATAGAAATAGAGACTCGTTTCCGTACCGGGGTAATAATGGTTCGCAGAGAGGAAGACGTTGGAGCTGATCATCGTCGCCCAATGGCCGCCTTTTCCCGCTGTGCCGGTGGTGGCCCGTCCTACACCCGACCAATCGTAAGCCGCGCCGATAAACGACGGATCGTCGGCAAAACGATCATTTTCGGCTGCCGAGTGGCCCTGGATTTCGATGGCTTGTGCAGAGACAAAGAAGCCTATCCAAAGCACCGATGCAAATTGAACGAGGGGCGGGATTTTCATGTTAGGCAATCCAACCTAGCCAAAGCGGATGATTAATCAACCTTAAATAACCGCAGCCTGTTGTCCGGCTCAATGATCAAAGAAACCGGGGCGTCAGCTCGGCAATCCACTCGGCGAGGTCACCCGCAGCGAGCGTCAGCGGCAGCTTGGAGGTATCGGTGAGATCCCAGCGGAAGATCGCCTTGTACCCGTCCCATTCACCCTCGCCTCCGGTATCGAGCATCCAGCCGATGGCTTGTTGGTTTTCGGGCATCGTGTAACCGACAAATTCCTCAATCCCGTTGGCATAGGCCTCGAGCCAGAGAATGGCGAGCAGCAGGGTGCCCACGCCCCGCCCCTGGTCGCGGTCGAGCACGGTGCAGGAGAATTCCGCTTTACCGGGATCGTCCGCAAACCTCCAGTAGCTGGCCGCCCCCATCCCGGGGTATTCACGCGATGCATCGAGCACGGCCCAGATGGAATGATTGCCATGGTCAGGATTGAGCAGGCGGTCGAGCATACGTTCCCCGATCACTTCGCCAGTGCGCGTCCAGAACCGCTGGTAGCGTGATTCCATGGAAAGCTGCTGGTAACCTTCCGCCAAATCCTCCCGGTCGGCGGGGCCGAGTGGTCGGGCCGAGACAGGGGTGCCGTCTCTCAGCTTGAGGGTCAGACGTTGTTCTTCCGGATTCATGGTGGCTATCTCCTGCTGGCACACTAGCCAATTCTCAACCACCGTCAATGAGCTTGGTCCACTTTGATAAAACGACCGTGTGTTTGATCGCCTGAAGCCAGGCGATCAAAAAACCCCACCGGTCATGCCGATGGGGTTTTGGAAACTGGTAAAACCGGGATGTTTGTACGGGTCGTATCGACCTTAGCTGGCCTCGGCGAGCTTTACATTGACGCGACGTCCTTCCTTATCGAAGTAAACATTGCCATCGGCCTGGGCGTGGATGGTGTGATCCTTGCCCATGTAGACGTTGTTACCCGGGTGCCACTTGGTGCCACGCTGGCGGATGATGATGTTGCCTGCGACGACGACCTCACCGCCGAATTTCTTGACGCCGAGACGTTTGCTGCGTGAATCGCGACCGTTTTTAACGGAACCTTGTCCTTTTTTATGAGCCATTGTTCTAGGTAGTTGAAATGAATAATTGAATTAACCGATGCTGGTGATCTCCAGCTTGGTCATGTGACGGCGGAAGCCCTTGGTCTTGTGGTAACCCTGACGGCGCTTGAACTTGAAGGCAACACCCTTTTTGCCACGGAATTGGTCGACCACCTTGGCGGTGACGGTAGCTCCGGAGACGGTGGGGGTTCCGATGGTTGTGCTGCTGCCGTCGTTGACAAGCAGAACCTCTTCGAATTTTGCTTCAGTGCCTACTTCGGCGTCGATTTTCTCAACGTCGAGTGTTTGACCTTCTTGAACGCGGTATTGTTTACCACCTGTTTTAAAAACTGCGTATGCCATGGGATTGTCTCCTCGGAGTGCTTGGATTGTAGTGCCGGAACACACCTCGTGTGCCGTGCGGGGGCGGAATTCACCACATTCCCGCGCTACGGGCAAGAATATTTTTTTAATAAAACGCGTAACCCTGATCGTTAGCGAGGATTGGGCTGGATTAATTTTTGTGTGATATTCATGCTGAGGGGTTGTAAATCCATCGCGTTGATCGCTTACGGTGATGGAGCAACGATGTTCTGGCGTTTTTACCTGCTCATTCTCAGGCTGGATTGCTCCCAACTCCCAGTCGACGGCGTTGTCCTTCCTCCTCCCCGGCACGGGAGGTCTTCAACCGGAACTTTTTGCGCAAGGCGGCTTCAGGCCTTTGGATACATCAGCCGGTGATCCGGCATCCATTCCTCAAAGATCTGCCGCCAAGCTTTCATCCTCTCATGACAGATGTAAACCACCGCCTTGAGTTGGCGGGCATGACGCTTGATTTCCATGGGCAATAACAACAGCCGCTGCATCACCGTGCGCGGACGCTTGGCCAGGTCTTTTTCAGGCAACACCAACAGCTTGAGGGCCCCGAGGATGTTGTAGGCCAACGCCCCGAGGCTATACCATCCGTCGTTGGCGCTGAGACTGTGGCAGGGCGGCCTGTGAAGCCCTAGATCACTGAGCACTTCGCCAAAGCGGCGTTCACACTCACCCTTGAGCCGGTGACGTTCAAAGGCTGCCCTGGATTGGGCCGCTGTGTGACCCCGTCCTTCTTCAACTTCGACGAAGCAGTAGCTCCAGAACATGTCGTCTTCCCGTTTGTGACGCAGGGCCGCAAAGTTATGCGCTTGCCTACAGCCCGAGGGCTGGTGTCTTACCCAGCTGTAGGATACGAGATGTTTGATTCCTCCACGCCAGTGGGTAAGTTCGGACTCGCCCCAACTTTCCTCGGGAAGTCCTCCGGCCATGCGTTCCAGGGGACTTGTCCATTTGTTGTAGCTGATGCTGTGGCGGGTGAAGTGTTTGGCCGCGTGTTCAAGATCCTCCCCGTCACTGCTGCCGCTGTCGGCGTAGAGATAGTGTTTTCCTTTTTTACGCAGCTTACCGCTGTTAGC